>PDOO01000025.1 GCA_002742885.1 Candidatus Cloacimonadota bacterium | reverse complement strand
AACTCAAGAAGCAAAGACAAATGCCTCTTACAACTATTTAATCCAGATGGTTCAACTTGAAAGATATTTAGGTAACTACTTTTTGTTGGATAGTGAAGATGAGATAGCTGACTTTGAAAAGAGGTTTCTTGAATTTGCAAATAAGAGCAAATAGAGAATTAGAACAGTAAAAACAGATTGAACTATTACAAATTAAATAGTAAGGAACAAAGATACTCTTTTTTCATGTAATAAGCAGGAAAAGAAGGTAGAGGAGTCTATCCGTCCCGTAAAATATCAAGAGATAAACTATGCAAATGCAAATATGGATCGTTCATTTAGCGGTTCGGCACAGACTGAAAAAATCATAAACCTAAGCTTCCGTAATTCAGGTATTATTACAGATCTGAATATTAGACCGGGTCAAAAGGTGAAAAAAGATGATCTGCTTGCAAAACTGGATAATGTTCAAGCAAGGTTATCATACGAAAAGGCAAGAACCCAAGTAAACAGTAGTAAATCTCAGATGAATACAGCAAAGTTGAGCTTTGACAGGGTTAGTTCTCTCTATGAAAAAGGGAGTGCCTCTTTAAGCGATTTTGAGAATGCAAAAAACTCTTTTAGAACTTCAGAACAAAGCTATGAAGCAGCAAAAAGAGGTCTGGATATCCAAGCGGAACAGATAAAGTTTGGATACATATATTCGCCGGCATCGGGTACTATTGCTTCTGTTAATAGTGAAGTTGATGAAAATGTATCACCGGGTCAAGTAATAGCTACCTTAAATGCGGGAAAAACAATGGAGATCTCACTTGGTTTACCCGAGAGTTTTATAAATAATATATCTGAAAACATGCCGGTAGATATTAAGTTTACGGCTCTTAAAGAGGGTGAGTTTAAAGGTAAGGTAAAGGAGATTTCTCCTTCAATAGATAATAATACGGCAACCTACCCCGTAAAAATATCTGTAATAAATCCCAGTAATAAAATTAAAAGTGGAATGGCAGCTAATGTAACCTTTCTTTTTGATAACAACAAAGAGGATAACAATAAACTATTTGTTCCTGCAAATGCTGTTGGAGAAGATATTAATGGAAACTTTGTATTTCTCCTAAAAGGTGATAAAGATATTGTAACGGTAAAAAAGAAAAAAGTAACCATAGGAAAACTGACAACTTCCGGTTTTGAGATAAAGGAAGGTTTGAATAAGGGTGATAAAATAGCCGTTGCAGGTCTACAGACTTTATTGGACGGACAGAAGGTTAGAAGACGGGAGATGAGGAAGTATATAATATTATGAATTTTAAATTTGAAAAATTAATCGTTTGGCAAAAATCAATGGATTTTGGAGAAGAAATAAATAGAGTAGCATACAATTTCCCTGAAATTGAAAAGTTTAATTTATCTTCCCAAATAAGAAGAGCTGTAGATTCTGTTGCATTAAATATATCTGAAGGTTCAATAGGGCAATCTAATGCAGAAAATATGAAATTTATAAGTTATTCAATCCGTTCTCTTGCTGAAGTTGTAACCTGTTTGCACAAAGCAAATAAAAGAGAATATATTTCAAAAGAAAAATTTAATGTTTTATATAAAACTTCTTTTAACTTAATGAATATGCTTATTGCCTATAAAAAAAGTTTGAAAATGGGATAGGGGTAAATGGTAGAAAACCAAAGCTGGAAGGTGTAATTAAACTATCCTCCAAACTTCGGTCTTCGGTCTCCGGTCTTCCGTCTACATTCTACACTCTCCAAGCTAAAAAACATAAGTAAACTATTAATAAGTCAGGAAAAGAGATGAATTTAACAAAGTTTTCAATAGATAAAAATAGAATATCTACAATGATTCTACTGGCAATTATTGTTATGGGGATTTTTTCATATCAAAAAATGTCTCGTGATAGTATGCCTCCTTTTACCTTGCGTGTTGCATCTGTTGTTGCTTCATTCCCCGGGGCAGGACCTGAAAGGGTAGAGCAGCTCGTTACGGATAAGATAGAAAAAACCATACAAGAGCTCCCTGAATTAAAAGAGGTAAACAGTACATCCAGAACCGGTTTAGCTGTTATTAGCGTTGCTCTTAAAGATGAGATTCCGGGAAATAAAATGCAGAGTGTTTGGGATAGGTTAAGACGAAAACTAAGCTCTTTACAAGGATTACCCCAAGGGGTTCATATTCAATTAAATGATGATGGTCTTGGAGAGGTTTATGGAGTTGTTTTAGGTCTCACTTCAGATGGGCACTCCTACTCTGAAATGAAGGAGTATGCCGATGAGATTAAGGATAAACTTATCCGTTTACCCAATGCAGCAAAAGTTGTTTTGGGTGGAGAGCAGAGCGAAAGGGTTTTTGTAGAGTTTGATAATACTCTGCTAAAAAAATATGGTTTAACTGCCAACAAATTAAAACAGTTTATAACATCAACCAATATTTTAAACTCCGGTGGACAAATCACAGTAGGAGATCAACAGATTATTTTAGAACCTACAGGTAATTTTAACTCAATAGAGGATATAAAAAATACGCTTATTACTATTGGCTCAAACGGTTCCCAGCTGATTAAACTTGGAGATATTACCAATATCAAAAAAGGTTATATCTATCCTCCGGAGCAACTTGTTCGTATCAATGGTAAAGATGCAATTTCCATTCATGTCAATCTGAAAGAGGGTTCAAATATCACCGCTTTGGGAAAAGAGGTTGATAAAATAGCCGTAGAATGGCAGGGAAAACTACCTATGGGATTAGATCTTATAAGAACCTCCTCTCTAGATACATATATTGAAGATAAGGTTGATAACTTTGTTGTTAATCTACTACAATCCATTGGTATTGTTTTAATTGTAATGCTCATATTCTTAGGGATTCGTACCGGACTGCTTATTGCCAGTTTGATCCCAATTGTGGTTATCATGACCCTACTAATAATGTATTTGATGGATATGGGCCTAAATCAGATTACCCTTGCAGCCCTAATTATGGCACTTGGAATGTTGGTTGATAATGCTATTGTTGTAGCTGAAACTATTATGGTTAAAATGGAGGAGGGTATTGAAAGATACAAGGCGGCTATAGATGCTTTTTCAGAACTCTGGATGCCTCTTCTAATATCAACTTTAACAACTTCGGCAGCTTTCTTAGCATTTTATCTCTCTCCAACAACAATGGGTGATATTGTAGGTCCTATATTTGTAGTTATATCTATTGCACTACTATCCTCTTGGGTAATATCCCTATCTATTATTACTCTCTTCTCTTATCTATTCTTAAAAAATCCTGCTAAAGAGGAGAAAAAGTTAAGTTTAATAGATAGAGTAATAAAAAATTTAAAAAATTATTATAAAAATATCATCTTGGTTGCTCTAAGACATAAGGTAAAGGTAACTTTATCTATCTTTTTAATATTTATTGTATCCCTTTACGGATTTGTCTTTATACCTTTTGTATTCTTCCCCGATAGTGATAGAAATATGATAACAATTGATATCAATCTACCGGAAGCAACTAAAATAGAGAAGACAAAAGAGGTTGTCTCTAAATTGGAAACATTTATGAGGGATTCTCTACAAGTTAATTCTAAGAAAATGAGCGAAGGTATTGTTGATTGGAGTTCATACATAGGTAAAGGTCCCGCTTCTTATGATTTAGGTTACACACAAGATGAACCAAACTCAAACTATGCTCACATTCTTGTAAATACCACATCTTTTGGGGTAAATAATAAACTAATATCAAAATTGGATAAATTCACCTTTGAAAACTTTCCAAATGCTGCGGTAAAAATAGGGAAATTAGCATCCGGTGGTGGTGGAGATCCTATTGAAGTTATTGTATACGGTAAAAACCCCGATAAACTATCTGCCATTGCTGAGAGCATAAAGCTAAAGCTGTTTAACATATCGGGAACTAAAAATATAAAAGATGACTGGGGACCTCAAAGTAAAAAGTTTTTGATAGAGATAGATCAAAACAGAGCACAGAAAGCGGGAGTAAGCAGTCAAGATATTGCAACTTCACTAGCAACTGTTTTTGATGGTTTCAAGACAGGAGAGTTTAGAGAGAAGAATAAATCTATACCTATTGTTTTAAGAGCTAATACAGATCAAGAACAATCTTTAGCTTCTTTAGAGGCTCTAAATGTATTTGCTCAAGGTACGGGTAAAAGTGTTCCTCTGCTTCAAGTAGCTACAATTGTTCCAAAGTGGCAATATAGTAAAATTAAAAGGACAAATCTAAAGAGAGCAATAAGGGTAACATCAGGATTAAAATCCGGTGCTAATGCTTCTTTAGTTACAAAAGAGCTACTTCCTTGGCTTGAAAACTCTGCAAAAGATTGGGATAAAGGATACAGCTTTGAAGTAGGTGGAGATGCCAAGAAATCAGCTGAAAATATGGGTCCGGTAATAGGTTTTTTACCTATTTCAGGGTTTATTATTGTACTTCTACTAATAATTCAATTTAATTCTGTTCGTAAGATGAGTATGGTACTTATGACTATTCCGCTTGGAATAATAGGTGTAGTTATAGGAATGCTAATCTTTGGCACACCTTTTGGATTTATGCCTTTCTTAGGAGTTATCTCACTTGCCGGAATTGTTATTAATAATGCCATTGTCCTCATTGACAGAATGGAGGTAGAGTTAACTAATGGTCGAAATATTAATGATGCTGTAATTACAGCTTGTCTACAAAGATTCAGACCTTATATCCGGAGGGGAGATGTGGGAAGGAATGGCAGTAAGTATTATGATTGGATTGCTTTTTGGTACGGTAATCACACTAATATTTATACCGGCTATATTCAGCATCTTCTATAAAGTAAACTATAAAGATTATATCTTTAATGAAAGCTTAATGGAGAATTAGATTAAGAAGTCCTCTTGCTGAACAGATTTTATATTTAAATTAAGATAATCAGAGGTTTTATTTTTCTGCATTTAAAAGTTAAATATTCAATAAGTTTATCAGCTTTTCATCTCATATTTGACAAAATATCATATTTCGGAATTTTCGTCTTTTTATTTGTAAAATATTTCTTATAGGAATATTAAATTATTAAGTAAGATGAAGACGGAAGAAGTAATTTTTCGATAAAAACGGATATTCCGTCAGGGGAATAATGAAAAGCAAAGAAGAGTTATTAGAGGAAAAACGCAATTTTTTTCTTATAAAAGTCGAAAAAGACAAACAATTGGATTATGAGGAAGTTTTCGGAAATAAAAATCCCGTCCATGCTGAAATAGGAAGCGGCAAAGGAGAATTTCTTGCAGCCAAAGCATTATTGAATCCGGAAATAAATTTCATCGGTTTTGAGTTAAAGATGAAAAGAATAGTTAAAATTTTAAAAAAGTTGAATATTGAAGATCATCCCAACGTCAGAATTGCCAATTTTTATATCGATCATAATATCACGGAGCATATAAAACCTCAATCGCTTGACTGTATTTACATTCAACATCCGGATCCGTGGCCTAAACGTCGGCATCATAAGCATCGTTTGATTCAACAACCGTTTATTGATGCTCTGGCAAAGATGTTAAAAGAAAATGCGGAAGTCAGAATTGCTACAGATCATGACGATTACACAAAATGGATAGTCAAACATTTTAAAGAAAGAAAAGATTTTTCTCCGAAATTTGAAAACGGTTTTACCCTTGAACCTTACGAAGGACATATCGTTACTTATTTCGAGACGATAAAACGGCGAGAAGGTTTTGAACCTAAATTTATGCACTACAGAAAAATATCTTATTGATCGGGAGGCGATGTGATAGATAAAAATAAACTGTCCGAAATATACGAAAATATTATTAATCTGCAAGATAAAAATCTTTCCGAACATGCTTTTCGTTCAGTTGATGCTAAACGACTTAAAAAAGAAGAAAATGATGAATTGAGAAATCCTTTTGCCGTTGACAGAGACAGAATTTTGTACAGCGGAGCTTATCGTCGTTATCAAGGGAAAACCCAAGTTTTTTCATTCAGCAATCAATTTGACGAAGAAATGTCAAATCGTTCATTACATACAACTTACGTTTCTCAAATAGCCCGAACTATAGGAACTGTTTTGCGTTTGAACGTCAATCTTATAGAGGCAATAGCATTGGGACACGATTTGGGGCATACGCCTTTCGGGCATGACGGAGAACGGGCTTTATCGCGTTGCTGTCAAAAACACGGAATCGGAGCATTTCATCATAACATAGAAAGTCTTCATATTGTAGATCATATTTCGCGGAAAGGAAACGGATTAAATCTTACGTTTCAGGTTCGAGACGGCATAATTTCTCATGACGGCGAAGTTCATAATACCAAACTTTATCCGGAAAAAAACAAAACAGAAAAAGAAATAGAAGATTATATTGCCGCCAAAACAAACGGTAAAGGTTACGGCTGGATGCCCGCGACTCTGGAAGGTTGCGTTGTGCGTATTTCGGATACCATTGCTTACATCGGTCAGGATATAGAAGATGCCATAAGAATGAAAATTCTGCGCCGAGAAGAATTGCCTTTTGATTGCGTGAGATATATGGGAGATAAAAACAGTTTAATTATTGATACCTTGGTAAAGTCAGTTGTTGCAGCCAGTTATAAAAATGATTATATTGCTTTTGATGACGAAACTTCGTCATATCTGAAAAAATTGAAAGCCTTTAATTATCGAAAAATATACACTGCCGAAAACGTAAAAAATTCAAATACTAAAATATCGAAAGCAATGGCTTTGCTCTTTGAAAAATATATGAATGACATTACGGAAAACAACAGAGAATCAAAAATATTCAAACACTTTCTTGATCATAAAAACAGAACATATATCGAGAAATTTAACGCTCCCGTTTACGTGAGGGATTTTATCGCCACCATGACGGACAGATATTTTAACGAAGAAGTAAAAGATTGTCTTCTTCCCGGAAGATTTTAAACGGAGTTTTAATTAAAATGGAATACAACGACTATTTACGAGATTCGGAAGAAATGCTGAAAAAAATAAATGAAATCAGGAGGTTTCTTTGACAGGGATTCCGTAGAAAAAGAAATTTCTGAGCTGGAAAAATCCGTAAATTCACCCGATTTCTGGAATGATTCTAAATCAGCTCAAAAGATAAGCAAAAGAGTGCAATTTTTACGCAATAAGCTGGAAAATATCAAAAAAACTGAAACCGTGGCGGACGATATAGAAATGTATCGCATGATTTTGGAAGAAGATTTTTCGGAAGAATCTTTGCGAGAAGCGGTTTATCAATTGGAATCCTGTAAAGAGGAAATTGAAGCGGAAGAAACAGCTATTCTCATGAACGGCTCACACGACGATTGCGACGCAATTCTTGTCATTCATCCCGGAGCCGGCGGAACCGAATCTCAGGACTGGGCGGAAATGCTTTATCGCATGTATCGACGTTGGTCTGATAAAAGTAATCATAAAATAGAAGAAATAGAGCTTTCTCCGGGAGACGAAGCCGGCATCAAAAGCGCGACTCTCAAGGTTTCCGGAGAAAATGCGTTCGGTGAACTTAAATGTGAAGCCGGCATTCATCGTCTGGTCAGAATTTCTCCTTTCAATGCTCAAGGAAAACGTCAGACTTCTTTTGCTTCTGTTTTCGTTTATCCTCTCATTGAAGAAGAAATCGAAATTGAAATTGCGGCAAAAGATTTGCGTATAGATACTTACCGAGCCGGAGGAAAAGGCGGTCAATGCGTAAACACCACCGATTCGGCAGTCCGCATAACTCATCTGCCGACGGGAACGGTTGTCCAATGTCAAAACGAAAGATCTCAATTGAAAAACAAAGAGTTTGCCATGAAAGTTTTGAAAGCTCGTCTTTATCAAAAATACGAAGAAGAACAGGTTAAAGAAAAAGATAAATTGGCGGGAAACAAAACCGAAATAGGCTGGGGCAATCAAATTCGCTCTTATGTTTTTCATCCTTATCAAATGGTTAAAGATCACAGAACAAATTTCGAGACAGGCAATATATCCGCCGTTATGGACGGCGATCTTTCGGGATTTATTAACGCTTATCTGAAATATTCAGCGGAAAAATCATTGCTTGATTAAAGGCAGCATCATGAATTATAAAGATTTAATAAAAAAAATAAACAAAGAAAAAATGCCCGAACACATTGCGATTATCATGGACGGAAACGGACGTTGGGCGGATAAACACGGAAAACAGCGTATTGAAGGACATTCCGTCGGACGAGACACCGTTCGTTCCATTGTGGAAGCAAGTGTTGAAATAGGCTTGAAACATCTGACAATTTATGCTTTTTCCACCGAAAACTGGCGACGTTCTGATTCGGAAGTTGATTATCTGCTGAAACTTATCCTTAATTCTTTGTTGGAAGAAATAAAGCAGTTATCGGAAAATAACGTTATCATAAGATTTATCGGATCACAAGAAGGTTTGGAATCGGATTACGTAAAACAAGTGACGGAAACCTGTAAACTTTCCGAAAAGAATACAGGACTGAGACTTAACGTTGCCTTTAATTACGGAGGAAGAAAAGAAGTTATCGATTCCGTAAAAAGCATTTTCGAGAAAATAAAAACCGGTGAACTTACGCCGAAAGATATTAACGAAGAAACCGTTTCCGAACATCTTTATACGGCGGGAACTCCCGATCCGGACTTGATCATAAGAACAAGCGGAGAACAGCGCATTTCCAATTTTCTAATGTGGCAAAGCGTTTACTCCGAATTTTGGTTTACTCCGACTTTATGGCCGGATTTTTCCAAAGCTGAATTTATGGAGGCAATTTTGGAATATCAAAACAGAAAACGACGCTTCGGAGCCAGAATATGAGTAACCTTTTGAAAAGAACCGGTATTGCCGTTGTTTTTATTCCGCTTCTGATTTGGATTATTTGGTCGGGCGGTATTTTTCTTTCTCTTCTTCTGTCTTTTATCGGCGGATTGATTGCTTACGAGTTATTGAAAATGATGCGTAAAAAAAATATTGATATTCCGCTTAAAATAAGTTTTTATATTTTTTCATTTATCTTGTTTGCGACCTGCGAACATAATATTTTTGCTTTATTTACCGTTCTTTTTGCTTTTTTTACCGTTTCCGGGAAAGACGCGGGGACCGGTAATATAGAGAACTCTCTTATTCGGACGGGCGGCTTATCTCTTCTTTTTATATATCCCGGCTTATTTTTAATTTCTTTTTTTAAATTGCGTTCTTTGCCGAACGGAGAATATTTTGCTCTTTTATTGCTTGCTCTCATCTGGATAACCGATACTTTCGCCTATTTTACGGGTATGACTTTCGGCAAACATCGAGGAATTTTTAAGGTAAGTCCCAAAAAATCGCTGGAAGGGTTTATCGGCGGTTTTTCATTTGCTTTTATCGGCGCAATAACCGCTCATTATTTTTTCCCTTTGCAAATCAGTTTAAAAATTGCGCTTATTGCCGCTTTTTCGGCAGGCGCCGCTGGGCAATTCGGTGATTTGGCAGAATCGGTTTTCAAACGCGATGCAGGCGTGAAAGACAGTTCTAATCTTATTCCGGGACACGGCGGATTTTTGGACAGATTCGACAGTCTTTTAATTGCCTCTCCCGTTTTTTATTGTATTACGGAGATTTTGACAAAAGGCTATATCACTCTATTAATCCCCTAAAATAATTTATTTAAGTTTAATGCTTCTTTTCAAGGAATAAAGTTATCTCATATTTATAACATTTTTCTCAACGAAATGAAAATTTTAACAATAAAAAAAGCCCCGACATTAGTGCCGGGGCTTTAAGTTTTTGCATCAATTCTATTTCAATTTAATTGATTTTTTCAGGAAATTACGATAACCTGCGATAAGTTTTATAAAATAAATGCCGTTTCCGCATTCCCTTCCGTTTTCATTTTTCCCGTTCCATTTGATTGTATGCAAACCTTCGTTTCGATTTCCGAGATCTTTTGAATATACTTTTTGTCCTCTGACATTGTAAATCTCTATTGAAACTCCGGCATTTCTTCCGGCTGTTTTTTCATCGATATAAAAAGATATTTTGACCGGAGGATTGAAAGGATTCGGGTAAACATCTTTAATGCAGGTAACTGATTCTGCATCAGGAGCATCTTCATCAGGCTCGTTTTCTTCCGCCAATAAAATTGACTGAGATTCGGTGAAAAAAGAATTATTGCTTAAAGAAACAGCTTCTATCCGATACCAATAATGTTTGCCGGATTCGAGACTTTTATCTTCGTAAACATACTCATGAGCAAAAGGCGTATTGGAAGCCGGAATTAAATCCGAAATCTTATCTGCCGACTCCAAAGATTCCGCTTCGCTTTTCAAAACATAAAATCCTCTCATATCGTTTTCGGTTTGAGTAATCCATTTTATGATTGCATCCTCGCCCGATTGAGCAAGACTGAAAGTTGAAAATTTCACAGGCAAACTTGTGCTTTCTTCTTCTCGCAATCCCCAGATTGAGCAATAATTCAATCCGGCAGCCTGTATCCGGTTTTCAGTTGTATCTCTGGTTACATCATTAAATTCATGCCATTCTCCGTCCCGATAACCGACAATGATCAAATTATTTTCATCCAATCCGTTTAATTCGGAATCTTTGTAGTATATTTTCAAAGAATAATCAACTTCTTGATTTTCGGAATTAATCTCAAAGTAACGTCTTACAAATAATTTTTCTCCCGAATCGGCGACATCTCTTCCTCTGTTTACTGTAACTGACGTTTCTCCGGGCAAATTTTCACCGTTTACAGTCAAAACCATAGCGGGATTTCCTTGTCCGTTGTATCCGAAATTAAAATTATCATTGGGATTGAGAATCGTTGCCGTTTTATTATCGGATTCATTTATTGTTCCCGGGGTATGTTCGGTCTCTGCATCTTCCCAATCGTTTTCCAAAGATTCTCCCGAACTTAAAAAATCGACTCTTTCAAAATGAGTTCCCGCCGGATAAGAAGTTGCTTCATTTCCTTCCTTATTAAAACGATCTATAACCGTTCCGTTATAAACCAGTGCAAGAGCGTCTTTGCCGCCGTCGGCATTAAGAGTTGAAAAAATTAAATCATATTCTGCGTTACCGTAATCCAAGTTAAAATAATAACTGTTCCTGATAACAAGATAATATTCTCGAACGCCCAGTATTCCCGATAAATTTATTTCGTTCGGCTCCGAATATCCGTTGTTAAAGCTTTTTAATACAATATTGTCCAAATATAACTCTCTATCCGTATTATTATACAATTCCGCATAAGAAGACGTATTGCTGCTTCTGACTTCCGTGATAATTAAATCTCCAGGATTGATCGCTTCCTTAACCTCCTCGTAATGCAATAAAGCGCCGTCTGCTTTTCCGATAACCATATCGTAATTATCGTCATTATCGAAATCAATAAAAGAGGGAGAGGAATATTCTCCGACATCAATATCATTGAATTTTGGGTTTACCAAAGTAAAATCAGATGAATTTACAGAGTTTTGCCGGTAATGATAAATTTTACCGCTGTATTCTCCTATAAGTAAATCCAAACGTCCGTCATTGTCTAAATCGGTAAATGCGGGAGCAGAATAAAATCCGTTGTTGATATTGCCGAATACCGCAGTTTGTAAGGTAAATACGTTTGAGTTTGCGCCGTTTTGCATGTAACGATTAATATTTCCGTTATATTCTCCGACAAACAAATCCAGAATTCCGTCCCCGTTCAAATCGGTAAAAACAGGAGAAGAATAAGTTCCGACGTCAATCCCGTTGAAGTTGTCGGTTACGTAATCAAATTCCGTTGAATTTTTCTCTATTTGCTCATAATGAAGTAATTTCCCGTCTTTTTTGCCGATGATTAAATCTAATTTTTCATCATTATCCAAATCAATAATCGTCGGAGCCGAATTATATATATCAATATCGGATTGAAGTAAATCTTCCGTTATAAGTTCAAACTCAGTCGAAGAATCGGCTTGTTGTTCATAATGCTTAATATGACCGTTGAAGTCCCCTGTAAGCAGATCCGTAAGTCCGTCATCATCCAAGTCCGTAAAAGCAGGTTTTAAAAGCTGACCTTCGATAACGGAATCGAAAGTATTTCGTTTTATCCAATTATTTTGGGAAAAAACGGAAACCGCGCAAAAAATAAATGCGATTGCAAAAATGTTTTTTTTCATAAATACCCTTCTTATTTTTTTATTAACAGGTTGTTATTGCCTGATTTGCATGATATTTTAAAAACAAATAACCGCCGATATTCATGAAAGTCAATAACTTTATTATTTACGACAGTTACGGTATTTCAGTTCAATAATTATCGGAATGTGGTTTTTATTTAATTTATTTGTAAGAAAGAGTCTTATGTTTTCAGAGCATATTGTTTTACTATGTGATGAGAATCAGATAAAAATATTTATCGAATCAGGACGAGTATAATAAGCCGACAAATTAAAACCTCTGTTTTAAAGCAATTTTTGCGCAATACAGACGCATGGGAAACAATATTTAAATAAATGCAAATTATATGTTTTATCGGTTCAAGAAACAAAATACATAGCGGATGCCTGCATTTTAAATTCGATGCTCAATTGATCCGGTTAGCATGCAGACTTTATTTAACTGTGCCGGTTTTTTAGTATAACTACAGTAATATTAAGGAAAAAGAAGATCCGTATTATTTAAATAAAATCTTTATTAACTAAATATTTGACATAAATCAAGCATAATAAGAAACATCCTCTCCAATGGTTAATTTCAGGTATTTTATCTTAATGTCTTTGAAGTATTGATATATTTTTTTTATAAGCGATTAAGCAGTTTTTTTAATGGCGTTTGGGAAGTCTGATATATGAGAGATAAGAAAAATTATTTAATTTTCGCATTGTTTTTTTTTATATCGTTTTTTACTGTATATTCTTTTATTCAAATAAAAAAAGAATCCTGCAATAAAGTTGAAAATTACAAAAATCTGATTTCTGCTTTTCCTGAAGAAATTAATTCTGATGCCTTTAAATTTATAAAAAATACCGTTACTGCTTCAGGCGATCATGTTTTCATATGCGACAAACAATATAATCTCGTCCTCGAAAATTTTTCCGAATTTGATTTTCGCATTATCAATGAACTTAAAAAAAATCAAGTTCTCAATGATTCTACAGATTCTTTAACTTATGTCTCTTCAGACAAAAAACACACATGCTTCGTAAAAAATATCAGACTCGACAACTCCCCTTATTTTCTTGTTTCGGTTACGGATTCTTCTTTTAATTTTAAAGACGAGAGGCTATTGTTCTCTTTATTATCCCTTTTGATTCTGCTTTTTTGGAGCATAAAAAAGATTAGTCCGAACAAAAGAAAAGATTATGATGAAAAAACAAAATTGATTTCCGAAATATTTTTTAATAATTCGGAGATATCGCTTATTTTTGAAATTGACGGGAAAGGAAAAATTAAGTTTGCCGGGCAATCAGTTCCGGATTTACTGAAAAAAGACATAAAAAGTCTGAAAGGGAAAAATATTTGCGACTTTATTGCATCTAAATCCGGGAAGTATAAAATAGAACAGATATTGGAGTTCAATAAAAAAAACGGATACTTGAAGAAAGGAAATTCCGAATATTCGGAAGCTTTATTTACGATAATTCCCTACAATAAAAATGACCGGAAAACAGATTCTTATCTGCTTCTTGTTTACGATAAAGGCAACGGGAAAAAAACAAGAGAAGAATTAGAAGATGAACTTAAACGTATCGGTACTGTTGCCAAAATATGCGAAATGACTTCTCGAATGAGAAGCCAGTCCGATATTGTTCGAGTCATTATGTATGAAGTCGGCAAATTGATCCGTTTTGATCTGGGAATCTTTTTTATAAAGGGCGAGGACAAATTAGTTCCTTATTATACTTCGGAAGAGTTAAGTCATGAATACGAGCATACAGAAATAAAAACAGGCGAAGGAATCGTCGGTACCGTTGCAGAAACTTGCAAACCGCTGCTTCTCAGACAAGGAGAAAAAATGAGCGAGTCATCTGCTTCGGAAATAAGAAAAGATGCAGAATCCGTTTTGGCTATACCTGTTTTTATTAAACAAAAAATTTTCGGAGTTATGTATTTTTCGCGTTTTGACGAACTCAGTTTTACGGATAAAGATTTGGCTGACCTAAACTTTCTGGCTCGCAGATCAGAAGTTATTATCGGCAACAGCCGTACAATAAGAGAGCTTCGTTACACGATAAATAATTATTGCCGTCTCATAAACGAAACTGTCGTCGGGATAGTTATCATTAAGGATAAAAAAACTGTTTTCGTAAATAAAAGTTTAAAGAAAAAACTGGGTTACGAAGAAAAAGAGATTGTCGGTAAAAATATCAGCGATTTGATTGATGAACGAGACAAATTCAAGTTCTTTTCGGTTGCCGCAACTACCTTATTCAGCGAAGAAAAAGAAGTTATTCCCGTAAGATTTATTACTGCCGATAAAATAAATATAATGTTTGAAGTAACTTTCGGATTGATAAATTGGGATAACAAGCCCTCAATCATTGCAGTTTTGATAGATATCAGCGACAGGGTAATGCTAAATAAAAAAATGTTCCAAAATCAACGTTTAATATCTTTGGGAGAACTTGCAAGCGGAATCGTTCATGATCTTAAAAATCTTATTATGATAATAGGAGGATCTTCGGAAATTTTATTGCAAAAATCCGACCAAAACGATGATTTTTACAAATCGGTAAAGATGATAAAAAAAGCGGCAGAACACGGAGCAGGATTAACCGGAAGGATTTTGGAATATTCCCAAAAAAATTCCGAAAAAGTTACGGTGTTCGATATAAACAAAGAATTGCAATATTTAATTGATATGTTGCAACCGACATTGCCGGCAAATATTAAAATCGAATCATATCTTCCGGAAGAAATTTTGGCTTTTAAAGGAGATAAAGTTAAAATTCAGCAATGTTTTATTAATCTTTGCGTCAATGCCAAAGACGCTATGCCGAGAGGCGGTAAAATAGTTGTATCATCCTCTTTAATCAGAGATGATGAAATTTTGTGTTACGGTCAAAAAATAAATACATTCATAAAAATAGAGATTAAAGATAACGGAATCGGCATGTCCGATGAAGTCAAAAAGCATATTTTTGAAACGTTTTACACTACTAAAAAACAAGGGAAAGGCACCGGACTCGGTTTGAGCACCGCAAAAAGAATTATTGATGAGTACGACGGTAAAATAACAGTTGAAAGCGAAGAAGGAAAAGGATCGGTCTTCACGATATTGTTGCCTGCATCAGAAAAAGAACCCGAAGAACCGGAGGATTATTTGACGGAAGAAGCAGAAGAGACCTGTCCAGAGCATTCATTAAAAATATTATTTGTTGATGATGAAAAAGATATTTTGGATTTATATACGGAAATTTTGGAAGAAGAAGGACATGAAATTATTGCCTGCGTAACAGTTTTGGAAGCATTAAGACATCTTGAAGAGGAAGACAATAATATTGATTTGATTATTGCCGACAAAAACATGCCCCTGAAAGGCGGAATAGAATTGTTTAACTTTGTTATTGAAAACAAAAAGAATATTCCCGTAATCATTACCAGCGGAATGACGGAAGATGAACAAATAAAAGAATTAACGAAAAAAGGCTTGTTCGGCTTTATCTCAAAACCTTTCAGCATAGAAAAAATAAAAAAAATAATTAACAGCATTTGCAATAATAAATTTAATTAATTGCGTAAATGATCGCAAGAGGAATAATGAAGAGAAAACATAAAGCCGTTGCCTTATTTTCCGGCGGGTTAGATTCAATATTGGCAGTCAAATACATGCAAAGTTTGGGATATGAAGTTATTCCCGTTTTTTTCGATACTCCTTTTTTTGATTCCCGAAAAACCTTGAAATACGCTGAAATCAACGGAATAAATCTCAAAATCATCGATATTGCGACTGATCATCTTGAAATGCTTAAAAGTCCTCGTTACGGTTACGGAAAGCATCTTAATCCTTGTATTGATTGCCACGGACTTATGTTTAAAAAAGCGGGAGAAACTCTGAAAATATTCGGAGCCGATTTTTTGATTTCAGGCGAAGTCCTCGGACAAAGACCAATGTCGCAAAGAAAAAATGCCATGAACTCGGTGTCAAAATTAAGCGGAGTGAAAGACCTTATTGTCAGACCGTTATCTCAAAAATTATTAAAAGATACATTGCCGGTAACCCTGGGATGGGTTAATAAAAACGAAATGCTTGATATTCAAGGACGCTCCAGGCATCGTCAATTGGAGTTGGCCGAGAAATTCAATGTTAAAGTTTTCCCGAGCGCCGGAGGCGGATGTCTTTTGACCGACAATAACTTTTCTCGCAGAATGCGCGATTTGCTTGAACATGATTTTTCCGAAAAATCAGAAATTTCTCTTTTGAAATACGGACGACATTTCAGATTAAATAAAGATACCAAATTATTGGTGGGACGCACAAAGTCCGATAATGAAGGATTATCCGAACTTGCCGGAGAAAGAATCGTCTTGAAAGCAAAAAACGTAACGGGTCCTTTAGGAATTATTTCATCCGAATCCGATATTTCCAAAGAAACGGCAGAGCTGGCGGGAGCAATTTTTCTCAGTTATTGCGGAAAAGCAAAAAATACCGATGAAGTATTATTCGGCAAAAACTTTGCGCTTGAAAACGAAATGAAAGTAACAAAAATGAAATCCGAACAATATGATTGTTACAGGATATAGCATGAGGATAAAATGAAATCTAAAATTTTCGTACTCTTACCCGGATTTGAAACTAATACCATTCTTGTCTGGGACGAAAAAAGCAGGGAAGCCATGTTGATTGATCCCTCTCTCGAAAGCGACAGAATTATAAACTTTGTCGATTACAATAAATTGAAAATTAAATACATAGTGAATACGCACGGACACGGAGATCATATCGGAGGGAACAGATTTTTTAAGGAAAAATACAACGCCCCTCTTTTAATTCATAAAAATGACGCTCACATGTTGCCCGACAACAATAAAAATATGAGCGCATTGATGGGATTTGAACTTGATTCTCCTTCAGCGGATACGGAATTGCAGGGCGGAGAAGAACTGAGTCTCGGAGATGAAAAATATAAAATCTTACATACTCCCGGACATTCAAAAGGAAGTATTTGCATTCTTCATAAAAATCATCTTTTTGCCGGAGATACATTATTCAGAAGAGGCATGGGAAGAACTGACTTGCCGGGCGGCAGTTATGATGAAATTATATATTCCATAAAAAATATTTTATTTAAACTTGATCCGAAAACCGTCGTTTATCCCGGACACGGACCGACTACCACAATCGGCGATGAAGCAGGCGGAATATTTTAATTGTCGCAAACCCGAATAAAGATTATAATCCGGAACGAATAAAAATTGTTTTTCTTTCCGGATTTTTTTATGCTTTGCTCAGTAAAAACAATATTTTTAAAAAGAAAGAGTAGGCAATCTGCAAAAAGAAATTAAGCAGTATTATTATCAATAAATAACCGAAAACTTCATCCATTTTGAAAAATGTTTTGGCATTGTTCAAAGCATAACCGATACCGCTGTCTGATCCGATAAATTCTCCGAGAATGACAATTTTACTGCCGAGACTTATTGCCGTATTTCCGGTTTCTTTCAACATGGGAATTAATTCGGGAAGCCAAACGTATCTTGCCAGATCCGCTTTCCCTCCGCCGAACAGCTTGCATGCTTCAGTTCTTTCTTGCGGAATAAGATCAAGACAATTAAAGGTATGATTAACAAAAAGAGGAAAAATTACCGCAGCTATCAGTAAAACGGGAACGGCTGAACCGCTCCCGAAAATCAAGAACAGGATCAATGCTAAAATTGTTCCCGGAATAATTTGCAAAACGGTAAGGGAAGACCTAATATAGTCTCTTAATGCAAATTTATGGAAAATAACGGCAATCGTAATCCCTGAGCAAAAAGAAGCGGCAAAAGATACCGTTATCCGCAGAAAAGTATGCAATATATTGATTCCCGTATTCTCAAAAGAACTTACGGCTCGCAAAACCTTTACGGGAGACGGAACAATATATTCGGCGAAAAACAAAGATAATATCTGCCAGACTGTCAGATAAATCAAAAAACCTGCCAATGCCGGTTTGGATTTATTTAAAAAGATCCTTATCAAAATCATTCTCTCTTTTTATCGATTTCAGATATTCGCTTGCATTTTTTACCAATTCCTCGTCAAACAAGTAATTTATCGATATATTTTCCGCAACCGTTGCTGCTTCTTTTTCTGTTAATTTAAGATTCTTTTGCAAAAGTTTTATTGTCATTTTCGGATTTTTTTTCAATTCTTCCGCGTGTTTCTTCAATTTTTGTTTGATTTCGGAAATCTCTTTTTCAGATAAAATATCTGTTCTTACGATTACAGCTGTTTTGGGAACTCCGTTTTCGGTTTGAAAAAATTTATGCCATAATTGATTTATCGAAGAAACTCTTTTCAAGTTATCGACAATAACCGCTTTGGAAGCCAAAGGTTCAGGAAGAACGGTTAAGTCTATTTTTTTTCTCTTCAACAATTGTCTGCTTGCCTGAAAAGGATTGTAAACAATTTTACATCGTTTGTTCAATTCATTGTCAACGGATAAAATTGTTTTGAATTGCGTATCCAGGGGAGAATTTTTAAAAGGAAGGGATACGGTGAAATTTTTCCCCGAAGCGAAAAGGTCAAAACCGTCCGAAATAAAATAACTCAAATCGCCGAAAGAAACAGAAATTACTTTAATCGGAATATTTTGTTTTCTGAAAGCAAAAGCTGCGTTAAATCCTGTTACCAAAACCTGAGATTTCCCGCTGACAAATTTTGCATTTGCTTTATCGTGCGACTTAAAGATTTCAACGTTATAATCGTCTTCCTCAATGAAAAAAGGTAATGACGAAGGAGTCGGAGGCGCCGAAATCTCAATACTTTTGCCCATAACCGACATTAAAAGAAAGATTAATAAAAATGTTTTTTTCATAATAAACTCCCGCTTTTTTATAACTGAAGTCAAACATTGATATTGTTAGTTTAAATCAAGTTAATAATTTTATTTCCTTTTTCTGACTCCGGTTTGAAGATGAACTTTTTTACTGTAAAAAGTTACATATTAATAATTCCAAGCGTAAACAGGGCGCTAACTTTTTTTACAATTAAAAGATTGCTCTGCATAATTTTTTTTAGTTAGGATTAACAGTCTCCTTTTATAAAAGAAATCAGAAAGGTTATTTAATTCCATTAAGCTCGAAAATAAAGCGATAAGATGTTTGAAATTATAAAAATACCCCCTTTCGATCAGAATATTTTATTATTCGTAAATAAGTTCTTGACCGTAAAGATAAAAATTAAATTTATACAAATAAATTGCACATTTTCCTGATATTGGAATGTTTGTTGCAAACATCTTGACAAAATAATTTAATATAAGGAGGAATTAATGTCAAAATTCTTGCGCAATCAAAAAGGATTTACTCTTATTGAAATCCTTGTCGTGGTCATTATTGTTGCCATTCTGGCCGCAATGGCTGTACCGGTTTATATGAGGTACGTGGAAAAAGCCAGATCAACGGAGGCTCAATCTGCTATCCGTTCCATTCGCGGAGCTTATGATTTGTATAAACAACAGTACGGCTCAACCAGAAATTACGATATTGAACAAGCATTAAAAGACGTTAATGTAGGCGAAGCTACAAGAAAAAACTGGGAATTTGAAGTTGTCGGTGATCCGCCGCAACGTTTCGTTGCAACTTCTACAGCCGACTTTGCCGGCGGTGAAGGTCACCAAGTTCTTTATGATGTGGAAGAAGCTAAATTCCACGGTTACGGTATCGATACATTTACAGATGACGAAGAATCAGAATAGTCCGGGGAGGATATCTTGACTATTCAGGAACTGTTAAAATTCACGTCTGATGCAGGCGCATCTGATTTACACATCTCAGCCGGTTCCTTTCCGATGGTTCGCGTTCACGGACAAATGAAAAGACTGAACCTTCCCAAATTGTCGGAAGAAGAAGTAAAAGAATTGATTTTCGGCGTCATGAATGATTCGCAAAAAACGATGTTTCTTGAAAAATTGGAAATCGACTTTTCTACAAAATTGTCCAATGATGTGCGATTCCGCGTGAACGCTTTTCATCAAATTAACGGACTGGCAGCCGCTTTCAGGGTTATTCCGAACGAAGTGAAAGGATTTGATGAACTCCATCTGCCCGAAACGTTGAGAACCATTGCCATGAAAGACAAAGGTCTTGTTCTGGTAACAGGTCCGACAGGAAGCGGTAAATCTACTACGCTTGCGACAATGATTGACCAAATAAACGAACTCAAACATTGTCATATTATTACTATTGAAGATCCTATCGAATTTGTACACAAGAGCAAAAACTCGCTTATTAACCAAAGAGAACTGGGACATGATACCTGGTCGTTTACGGCTGCGTTGCGTTCAGCTCTTCGCGAAGATCCGGATGTGATTCTCGTCGGCGAGATGCGTGACCTTGAAACGGTTTCGCTTGCTCTGACAGCTGCTGAAACGGGACACCTTGTTTTGGCAACCCTTCACACCAGCAGCGCCACAAAATCCATTGACCGCGTTATCGACATGTTCCCCAGAGAACAACAGGCTCAGGTGCGTTCCATGTTATCCGAATCATTGGAAGCTGTTGTCGCTCAAACATTGTTGAAAAACAAACAGGGTAACGGTCGAGTGCCGGCTTTGGAGATCATGATTGCAAATTCGGCTGTACGAAATTTGATCCGCGAAGAAAAAACGTATCAGATACCGTCAGTTATTCAATCCGGAACCAAAGAAGGCATGCAAACCAAAGATCAGTCTCTTTATAATCATGTAATGAACGGTCTTTTGGAAAGAGCGGTTGCCGAAAAAGCAGCCGACAATCCGAAAATGTTTGCAACCGGCGCCGGTTTTTAGGAAATTTACTATGTTAAAAAATAAGTCGGGATTTACTCTTATTGAAGTTTTGATTTCAGTGTTGATTATCGGTATTGCGATTACCGGTGTTTATATCGGCATGATATATGCCGAGTCCTCTGCTCGCATTGCCTATCACAACAGATCTGCGACCTTGCAGGCTTCCGGATGGCTGGATAGAATCGTCTATGAAAGTAACTACCTGACACTTATGCAATTACAAGCAAAGTACGGACTCTATACGGAAGACATTAAACTTTCCGAGGATGTTACGGGAAGAATATCTTTTGATATGAGAATAATTAACGACATGAGTACAGGCTTTGCCATTGATGTTTTGGTCGTAAAAGTAAATGTTTTATGGGAAGAAGATGCTAATGACAATAAACGAATGAGAATTACTTTGATGGAGAAAATTTTATGATGAAATCTAACTTAGGCAATGTCAAAGGTTTTACTCTTATTGAGGTTATTTCAGTCGTGATTGTTCTCGGCATTCTTGCTTTTTTTGCTTTTTGGGCGATCGGGCATTTTATTGCAAAATTTGATGAAATTGAAAAATATTCCTCTTTGCAGGAGCAGGCATATATTGCCGTAAATCAAATGAAACGAGGAGTTGTCGTGGGGCAAAACGGCAATTACGAATTTTACGGAATTGCCGGATCAGCTGAAGTTCAATTAGGCTATACTTCTCCGGGCAATCCGATACCTTCAAATGAAATCACCTGTTTTATGGGCAGCGATACCGGAGTTCCTACTAATGACAGAGTCAAATTTTATTTTGACGACAATGTTGTGAAGTATCAATACTACTACGGTACCCAAGTAAAAACAGGAGTGCTTTTCCCTAAAGTCGCAGATGAAGGCATAGAAGTAACAAAATTAGAATTCAAGTATTTGCACAAAAACTCCAATGAAACGATAAATTCCAAAGCATTCGTTTATTTGACCCTTGAAGCAAAGATCGAAACCGAAAATAAAAAAACTCCGCCCCGAACCGTAACGTATAAAACGGGGATAAGCATAGGCGGGTAGGAGGAATTATGAATTGGTTAAAAAATCAGTACGGCAGTATTGTCGTGTCTATGGTTATCGCGTTGATTGCCGCCGTTGCCGGACTTACGATGGCAAGTCGGGCTTTTTCCGTCGGTCAAGATTTCATTAATGATTTGATTTTGACTCAGGAAATACATTCCGCTCGGGGTCAACTCCGTTTCGGAAGCGCTGTTTCCGGAAGGTTATCGGATTTTAATATGTACGTTTTGCCCGATGCCCGATACGAGTTGGATCATGGTTTTATCAAACGTTCGTACATAATGAGAACCAAACTGTCGAAAAATCTTGAATCTACTAATTATACGGCTGCTAACATTATAAAGATTAAAACCAATGTCAGATGTTTTAACAAAAAGATCAATTCCGTTTCCTATCACAGCCATAACAGATCTCACCTTCAACTCTATGCTGAGCAAGGAGACAGAAAGGAGACTTTCGCCGGCTATATGTATTTAACCAATACCGATGAGTCGGAAAATGCCGCAGAAGGTCCGGATGCAGCCAAAGTTAAATTCTGGGGAAGAGACGAGATATTCGGAAGGGTTCACAGCAATTCAGATATTTGGATTATGAACGGCGGCGGCGGTTCCAATAACGGCTGGCCGCTATTCCACGATCATGTTTCGACTGCCGGAGAAGTACAATGGGAAAGTTCAGGGGGAAATATTGATGATATTTTCACGGACGGTTTAACAGAGAATGCCGGAGTGATCAATTGGAACCCGGAAATGTCTTCCATTAGAAAAAACGGTACTGAACTGTTTTCCGGTTTAAACGATGTTGATTATATTCATGTTCAAATGAATGACGGAGGATATGTTGCCAAAGCAATAAAAGTCGTTTGGGAACCTGACACCATGATAGTTCGTCAATTCCCGGGCTTTCCGCCTTATTCAAATGAACTGGGCGATTCAATCGGATTAAACAATATGCGTATCCCGATTGATACTTTGTTATTGGATCTCGGAAGCGGAGACTTGACCAGCGGACACTCTTATTTCGTGGAAAACAAATTGTTTTTTGAAGGAAGGGTGAGAGGAAGCATTACTTGGGGTTGCGCCGATACTTTGTACCTGACGGACGATATTTATTATGCCGGAACGGAAAAAGGCGAATCTGCCGACGGAGTTGATGAAAACGGAGACTATACGGGTACGGCAAACACTCGAGATTTTCTCGGTCTTGTTTCGGAAAAACGTATTTACATAAAATATAAATGCCTTGATCTTTTCGGAGATTGGACACCGGGAAATCCGATCCAAATCAATGACGGGAATTGCAATGACATTTATATCTACGCAGCTCTTGCCGCTTTAGCTAAAGATGAAGATCCGATAAAAGAAGGTATTTTCTCTTTCGAATATCAACATCCTCATCCCTCTACGCCGATAGTGCAAATAACAATAAACGGGGACTCTCTGTTGCATAACAGATTAACCCACTTCCCTGATTTACATTTAAATCAGTTTCCGTGGGGTAACGGCTGGTCGACCCAAAATTATAATGTAATAGGAACTATGTCGCCTCCGGACTATCCGTGGTATAATCCGGTTTGGCCCGAAATAGGCGTTGTCGGAGAAAGGGGAGCCATCAGGCTGTTCGGTTCCGTTGCTCAGACAAGACGCGGTTTTGTTCACAGATCAGGACATGATCCCGCGAACCATACCGACGGCGGAGATTGGCTCTGGGGTGAAAACGTTCCAAAGTACGGACCGGAACACAGTCCTTCGGGGTATGATAAAGATTATCATTATGATTACAGATTTATGAGAACTCCGCCTCCCGATTTCCCCGAGGTTCACGTAACTTCCGGAGAAAGCCCCAGAGAAAGAGTTTCGTTAAGGTTTAAGGTTACTCCAATTAATTTTTAGTAAATTATTCATTTTTTAAATAAATGAGGTATTATGGCAAAAAAGAAACCGAAAAAGTTCAAAGAATCAATCGGTCTGGATATAGGAACTCACAGTATTAAGCTTGTCCATTTGAAAAGACTTCACGAAGGATTTAAGCTTTTGAACTATGAGATTCGTCCCACCATTCCTTCCGGAGTGGAGTATATCCCGAGTGATTTAAGAAAAGATCGTTTTGCTCCGGTTCTTGCCGAAATGCTGAAAGCTCTTAAAATCAACCCCAAGAAAGTAAAACATCTTGTAAGTTGCATCGGAGGAGACGACATCAGCATTAAACAAATAAAAACCATATTCCTTCCGGATGATGAGCTTGAATCAGCTTTATTCTTTGAAGCTAAAAAGCATTTGGCTATTTCGGGCGGCGACATGTTGCTTGATTATCAGGTTTTATCCGTTGAAGAAAAGACGAATAACATGAATGTTCTTCTGGCTGCCAGCACCAAATCTATGCTTGAAGATCATTCCAATATATTAACGGCTGCGGGCTTATTGCCGGGGATTGTCGATGTGGAGCCTTTGGCGGTTGCCAATTGTTTTGCCCTGAACAGTTACACGGAAGACGGTGTTTTTGTTATTCTTAACATCGGAGCGCACAGAACGAATATGGTTATTTACGGAGCGAAAGCAAAATTTTTCTCGCGTGATATTAATTGGGGAGGTTATCACTTCACCAAGGATATTATGAAAAAACAAGATATCGGATTTGAAGAAGCTGATAAATATAAGCATGAAAACGGCATTATCGAAAAGAAAGATACTGCCGAAGGAGCAAATTTATCGCTTTTGGATATTTCGGAAAAAACAACTCAGGAACAGATCGCTTTAGAAGTAAAACGCTCTTTGAGATTTTACGTAAAAGAAGCAGGCAACAGTGATTTTCGAAAAATACTGTTAACCGGAGGATCTGCCAAACTGAAAGGACTTCCGGAATATATTCAGGAACAGCTCAATATTCCGACTGAAATTTATAACCCGTTTACAAACATAGAGATGCCTGAAAAATTTAAGGACAAACATGATCCTCAAATTGCTTTGGCTCTGGGTTTGGCGATGAGACCGGAATAGGGAGGCGTTATGAATCAATTTTTCTTCAAAATCAATCTTAATAAATTCGGTGAATTGCAAAAACAAAAAGAAGAGGAGCAAAAACAATTTATAAGCGCCTGCATAACGGCATTTGTTGTTATTTTAATTGCTTCCGCTCTCTTATTTGTAAGAGTCAATTTATTAGAGAAAAAAATTCATTCCCGTAAAAAACTTTCCGCTAAAATCAAGAAAGAAATTCAACAGTATAAAGCAAGCGGCGAATATCTTTCAACCGATGATTTGGAAAGATTGGCAAAAACATCAAATGAACGTATCTTCTGGGCTAAAAAACTTGTTGCTCTTTCCGAGCAGACAAACGATAAAATAGCAATTACCAGATTTGCTTTTAAAAACGGGATATTAAGTCTTTACGGAATTACGGAAATTCGCAAAGACCAAAAGGAATTTGATCTTATTAACGGATTTATTCAGGATCTGATGAAAAACGAACAAATCAATTCTGATTTCCCTGAAATTATATTTGTCAAATCAAGTCGCGATAAAGAAAAAGATACGGATATTATGCGATTCCAGATTGATTGTGTATCTCCGAAATCAGGTAAAAGAGTAAGGGGCTAAGAATGGAATTAAAACAGAAATACACTCTTTTAATACTGTTCTCGATTTTGCTGACCGCAGTCTTGATTTCCTGGGGAGGAACCCTTACCAAGAAAAGAATAAGACAGATTAAGAGGATAGACAAAAAAATTAAAACGCAACAGGAAATGCTTAATAGCGCGAAAGTATTGAATAACCAGCTTCAGCAGGTTTCTAAAGTGATAAAAAACAGTATCACGAATGAAGAACATTTCTCTGCCGAAGAAGTAAATGATTTTGTGGAACATTTAGCGCAAATTGCTGATGAATACCATATTGCCGTTGCCGGAGTTATTCCGAAAGAAACCTTCACCAACAGCAACAGAACCTTGTTGGAAGAACAATATAATTTGGAATTGCAGGCAACTTACGTGCAACTCGGTTTATTCTTATCAAGATTGGAAAGTTTGGATCATATATTAAAGGTTAAAACCTTGGATGTAAGACCGGCAAGCATAAATAACGAAATCGTATCGGAAAACTCCGACGAAACCGTTTATCGTGTTATTCTGGAATTGATTTCTGCAAAAATCAAGAAGGAGGCATAATGGAACACAGACATGTGAAAGACTTGTTTTGGGTTGTCGTTGTGCTGGCGGCTATTATACTCGGAGCAGTTAATTACAGAGCGTTTTCAAGAGAAAACAAGATACCGATGCAGTCTAAATACAGTAAGATGGCATTGAGCGAAGAACTGCTTCAACAAATTAAACAGATCGAAACATCCATCAGTGATCGTCAGTCGTTTGTATTTTTGGTGAAAAAAGACCCGTTGGAACAAAATCTTATTGTTAAAACAAAGGTCGATTTGGAAAAAGAATGGCAGGCGAAAGTTAATTCTATTATGAGACTTGCGGCTACGTTTATTGCCGATGATTCACAATGGGCAACCATAGAATATAAAGGCAAAAGCAACGTTTATAAAGTCGGAGACAAAATAGAAAATCGTACCATTACCGAAATTATCGACGGACAGCTTACTTATACGGTAAGCGGACGCAAGGGAATCCTTAAACTGGCTCCCATACCCGAAAAACCCGCCGCTATTTCGGAGAACAAAAATGCAAAATCATATAACTGGTAAAATCTAAAAGGAGTCAATATGTTATCGTCGTTATCTTTCAGGAAGATTATATTGACCGCTGTGCTGACGCTTTTCGGTTCAATGCTGTTGTTTGCCCAACCGGCGGATGATATCATTAACACTAAAATCAGTGTCGATGCTCAAGACGAGTCTTTGTCAAATGTTTTGCAAACCATGGCAAAGATCAGCGGTTGCAATATTGTTCTTGCTGTTGATCAACAATCATCATCTCAAAATAAAGACAAACAAGACAATGAAAGAAGAATTTCCATTACTTTGAAAGATATTCCGCTTGAACAAGCTGTCGGTTTGGTTGTTAAAACAGCCGGCTTATCTTATCGCGTAATGGGTGAAAAAACTTTTATTGTCGGTGATAAAAAAAGAATTAATGAAGAAGTCGGAGAAAGAAGTTACGTTATTCAACTTAATTACATTGATGCAAAAAAAGCAGCCGCAGCTTTAAAAATCCTTTCGGGTAAAGTTTCGGTGGTCGAAGGCATTAATGCTTTGCTTGTAAACGCAAACCCTGAAACATTTGCCGACATTTCCAAAAAAGTTGAAATGATCGACGTTCCGGTTCAGCAAATAGAATTGCGCGCAAGACTTATTGAAGTAAATATCTCCGATGCCAAAAAAATGGGTATAGACTGGTCTCGTCTCAATCATTTGACCACCATTTTGGCAGAAGATCCCGTTAATGCCGACGGAGTAGGTTTACCTTACGATTATTCCGATCCGACGGGAGCTTTGCCTCACGGTAAAAAGAGAAATGATTTTGCGGCTCTTCCGGAAGAGCAATACTTCCAAAAGATGTCCGATTTTGAGGATGCTTTTAAATTCAGTCGTCAGCTTTACGCTTTTGACATTACGGTTGATTGGTTATTGTCCAATAATGCGGCAAAAATTCTTACCGATACAAGAATCACAACCATGAACGGAGAAGACGCATCCATACTTATCGGAGAAGTTATTCCTTACGTTGCTCGCGTAAGAGATAACGAATACGAAGTAAACGAATCGGAAGTCGGCATTAAACTTAATGTTAATCCTACTATCAATGCAGACGGTCAAATTACGGCAAAAATTTATCCTGAAGTAAGTTCCATCGTCGACCTTGTTGACGGCTACTTGCCTCGCAAAAAAACTCGCCAATTAAATTCAACCGTAACCGTTCCGAGCGGAACTACCGTAAACGTAGGCGGTCTTTTAAGCTCAAAAACATTTGAAACAACAAACAAAGTTCCTTTCCTCGGAGATTTGCCTTGGATAGGACGTTTCTTCCAACATAAAGTTGAACAGATTGATCAAACTGATCTTATTATTGAAATTACTCCTCGTGTTGTTACGGCTGAAGATATGACCGTAAAAGCAAAAGTTGACGAAAGAATGGAAAGACGTTTGATTGAAACGGAAGAACAAGAGTAAGCGGAGAAAAAATGAAAAACCGAATACTTATCTATTTAATAACCGTTATCGGTCTGCTTTCAGTATTAATTTCCGGTTGCGACAAACGTTCCATTGATGTCCCGTCTTACGAGGTTACGCTTATTTTATCTTCAACCTCAATTGTAGCCGATAATAATGACGAGACTTACGTTGTTGCCACAGCAAAAGTTACAGATCCCAAAACGGGAATTGACGCAACTGACGTGCCTGTAAAGTTTTCTGTTGTCAACGGTCGCGCTTCGGAAGTTAATCCTTTAACTGACCAGAGCGGTTCAGCAAGAGTAAATATTTATGATATCGGAAGCAGCGAAGATATTATTGTTAGGGTTACAGCCGGTTCTTCAAAGGCTGAGAAAGTAATAAAAACAATGGAAAATACAGGATACTCTATCCATAAAATTACAGCTTCTCCGGAATTTATTTACTCAGACAATAATGTAACATTCTCGACAATTAAAGTAATTGTCAGAGACAGCGATAATTTCCCTGCTTCGGGTAAAAAAGTGAAATTCCAAACAACCGGCGGAACCATTCAGGTTTCAGCTTTAACCGACACTACCGGGGTAGCATCCGCTCTTTTCTGGGACAGCGGAGATCCGGCTCAGAATGTGTTGATTACGGCTTTTGTCGATGATGTTATCGATACCGTTGGCGTTGAAATCAGAGAATCCCCCGAAATTCAGGATTTAAACCTTAATATTAATTCAACTAACTTGAATGTTACTGAAATGACTGAAGTTTCCGCTGTAGCAATTGATGATGCCGGAAATTATGTTCCGGACGGAACAGATGTTATTTTCACTTCCGATTTGGGAATATTTGTGGACGGAGAAGGCAACGGACTCGGTCAAGCTGTTTCTTCCAAAACATCAAACGGAATAGCAAGAGTTAAGTTCAATTCCGGCAATTCCGCCGGCACGGCTCATCTTCAAGCTTCGGTAGGCGGAAAAATCACTTCCGGAAATATTGATATTTATCCCGGAATGGCCAGATTTATTTATCTCGTATCTGATCCTGCGGAAGTTCCGGTAAATACGGAAGGCTCAATTATAAGCGCCTCAGTCGAAGATTTATATCACAATAAATTGCGTGCGGGAACAAGCGTTAATTTTGAAACCAATATAGGTTCAATTACTCCTGTTGCCACTACGGATGAAAACGGACAATGTACTGCTGAGTTTTCACCCGGAACAGCAGCCGGATTTGCCGAAGTAAGCGCTACGGTAGGAGATTCCGCTTTTGCTTCAACGGTTGTTAACGTTACATCCG
This sequence comes from Candidatus Cloacimonadota bacterium, assembly GCA_002742885.1. Classification (GTDB taxonomy): domain Bacteria; phylum Cloacimonadota; class Cloacimonadia; order Cloacimonadales. The sequence continues at coordinate 90,713 of PDOO01000025.1, read as the reverse complement.
ATACTCCGGCTTATTTGGTGGTTAAAGAATCAGAGAACAGCGTTATTTATGTTGAAGGTTCAGGTCAAATCTCTTCCGCTGCTTTGACGGTTGAAATTTATGACATGATGAATAATCTTGTTACGGTAAGTCAAAGCTTGAGATTTAAATTATTGAATTATCCTGAAGGAACTTCAATTAATAATGAAGGAACCGAAGTCATTGTTTCTTCCGCAAACGGTCAGGCTCAAATTTCCGTAAATGCGGGAACTCAAATCGGTCCCGTAACAGTTGAAATATCTTTGGTTGAAAACGAAGATATCAAAATTGTTAATTCAGATATTATTATTCGCTCCGGTAAACCGGATGCAGTATCTTGCGCTATCGGCGGCTATAATGAAGGCGAAAATATCGGCGGAGGTCTCTGGTTGCTTGAATTGGCGGCAACCGTTACCGACCAGTACTCAAATCCCGTTCCCAACGGAACCGATGTTGCCTTTGAAATTGTCGGAAATCCTGATTGGGCTTCTATTTACGGATCAGGTTTTATCGGAAACGTTAATGCCGACGGTGATTCAACAGCCGGAGTAGCTTATACGACAATTACTTATGACGGCATAAAATCCAACGAAGAAATCTCGATAAAAGTTATTGTCGGTCAGGGTGAGAACAATGTCGAATTTATTCTGGATGATCTTGTCTTGCCTATGAATGACGTATCTCTGGTTGTTATACCGGATCCTTTTCATATTGACTTTAACGGAGCAACTCCCACCGTTCCTGCTGTCTCTTTGCTCAATACAACAGTGATGGACGGTCAGGCTAATCCCATGAACGATTGTATTTGTGTCGGCTACGGCACCCTGGGGGACTTTATTATGCCTGAGCCGGAATTTATGGTAGATCCTAATATTCCCAGCAGAGTCATTACTAACGAAGACGGTATTACTCAGTTAAAGGTTCTGTTTTATGAAGAAGAATGTCCTCCCGCCAATCCGCCTCCGGGCAGCAATCAGGGTGCTCTAACAGTAGAAATTCCTTTTATCGGAGTTTCTTATCAAGTTAATATTCAGATTTGGAATTACGCAGGATTGTAGAAAATTAATAATAAGTTTTAGGGAGCTTAACGGCTCCTCAAAACTTTAAGGAGAGAAAATGTCGTTTAATCCTCAATTTGCGCGATTGGGCGAGATATTGGTTCACTTAAAATACGTAACCGAGGAACAAGTTAAAGAAGCTCTTATCAAGCAAAATAACTTCGGTTTAAAATTAGGCGAAACTTTAATTAAATTGGGCTACCTGGAAGAAAAACAACTTCTCCATGCTTTGCATTTACAATTGGAAATAGATATTGTAGATGAAAACAGACTTATGGAACTTGATGAAGAAGTTGTCGCTTTAATTCCGGAACCTTTTGCGCATGAAAACCGTTGTATTGCCATTGCCAGAACCGACAATACCGTAACGGTAGCCATGACAGACCCGGAAAACATTATCATCCATGATAACCTGAAAAAAATACTTCAAATGAATATTGATGCTGTATTGATAGGGGAACAAACCCTTACCGATACGATGGAAAAATATTATAAGAGCATAAGAACAACTTCACAAGTTGAAGATGCAGCCGGATCTTTTGATTTTGTTGCCGTCAGCGAAGATGATGAAGAAATCAATCTTGAAAAACAAGGCGGAGAACAGGATGCTCCGGTTGTCAAACTGGTTAATCTCATAGTAAAAGAAGCGATAAAGGCAAATTGTACGGATATTCATATTGAACCTTTAGTAAAGCACACCAGAGTTCGTTTCAGAGTGGACGGAGCATTGCGCGAAGTGATGAATCCTCCTATCGGAATGCACAACGGTATTGTTTCCCTTATAAAGGTTATGTCAAAATTGAATATTGCCGAGCGTCGTTTACCTCAAGACGGTCATATTTCATTGAAAACGGCAGAAAAAGCGGTTGACGTTCGTGTTTCAATCACTCCAAACGTTTTGGGAGAAAAAGTGGTTATGCGTCTTTTGGATAAAGGCGATTTCGGCTTTACCCTCAACTCTTTGGGTTTTGAAGACAAGCACCGGGAAATATTTGAAAAATGGATTCACAGACCTTACGGAATCATCATTGTTTCCGGACCTACCGGAAGCGGTAAGTCAACTTCGCTTCATGCTGCTTTGAAAGAAATTCAAAATGTCGAAAACAATATAGTTACCTGTGAAGACCCGGTGGAATATCGTTTGGAAGGAATCAGTCAAATAGAAGTAAACGAGAAAATCGGATTTACTTTCGGTTCCGCTCTTCGTTCCGTACTTCGTCAAGACCCGGATATTGTTCTTATCGGTGAGATTCGCGACGAAGAAACAGCCGATATTGCCGTAAAGTTTTCGCTTACCGGACACCTTGTTTTCACGACTCTTCACGCCAACGATGCCCCGAATACCCTTACCCGTCTTGTTGACATAGGTATCCCCAGTTATTTGGTCGGATCATCTTTGAATCTTGTTATGGCTCAACGTTTGGTTCGTAAAATCTGTAAACATTGCATAACGGATTATCAACCTACCGAAAAAGAACTCTTTGATGCCGGCATTTCACCCAAAGAGGCTGCCGGAATAGATTTTAAAATAGGAGCCGGTTGCGTTCATTGCGACAATACCGGATACAAAGGTCGTACCGGCATATTCGAGATGCTCGAAGTGAAGCAGAATATTCGTCAGCTTATTTTCCAAAATGCCAATCAGGATTTAATCAGAGAACAGGCTTTGGAAAACGGAATGGATACTCTTCATAAAAGCGCATTAAGTAAAATGAAATCAGGTATAACAACTATTCGCGAAGTGATTAAGCTTACTTTTGCCGAATAATAACGTCATTAAGGATTTTTTATGGCAACATTTGCATATATAGTAAAAGATGCGAAAGGTGCCCGTGCTGAAGGTGTTATAAAAGCCGGAACCATAGACGAAGCGGTCGAAAAGCTTACCGGAGAAGGACATACTATTATAGCAGTGAAAAGCGCCGAGTCAGGAGCTTTCAGCGGCAACATGTCTCTTGTCGATAAGATGATGCTTTCGATTCATAAATTTCGCAACAGAATTCCGTTAAAAATATTGGTTTTCTTTACGCGTCAGCTTTCTACTATGTTTTCCGCCGGATTGACGCTTGAAAAATCAATTGCGGACTTAGGCAAAGCCGAAACTCATCCAAGATTTAAAAAAGTTCTTTTGAAAATCAGCGATGACATTAAAAAAGGTTACAGCCTTTCGGAAGCAATGGAACAGCATCCCGGAGTTTTCAATAATCTTTATATCTCGCTTGTGAAAGCGGGGGAAGCTTCCGGTACTTTGCATACTGTTTTGGATGAACTTTCCGATTATTTGGAAAAAATAGAAGATACAAGAAGAAAAGTAGGTTCGGCAATGGCATATCCGATATTCATTATTGTGGTTTTAGCTGTAGTTATATGGGCGCTTTTCTACTTTGTAATTCCTCAGTTTGAAGGTGTTTACAACAGATTTAACGCCGATTTGCCGCTTGCTACTCAAGCAGCAATCAAATTGTCGAACATATTAAGAGCCAACGTACTCGGCGTTATTTTTGCCTTAATTGTCGCCGGTGTAGTTTTTTGGGTTACCAAACTTACCGACAGAGGACGGTATTTCTTTGATATGCTTCTTCTTAAAATTCCTTATATCGGAGAATTGGTAAGAAATTCGATTATGAGTAAATTTGCAAGAACTTTCAGTATTTTGATGACTGCCGGGGTTCCTATTATGGATACAATGGCTCTTACTGAAAACGTTGTTCAAAATGCCGTAGTCGAAAGCGCTATTCGCAAAACAAGGGTTATGGTGAAAGAAGGCTATTCTATAGCTGGAGCATTCGGTAAAACAGGCGTTTTCCCTTCAACCATGTTGCAATTGACGGCAACCGGGGAAGAAACCGGCGATATGGACAGACTCTTGGCTAAAGCCGCTGAATTTTACGAAAAACTCGTAGATTCCGTAGTGGATCGTCTTACTTCATTGATTGAACCTATGTTGATTATCATCATGGCTGTAGTGGTCGGAGGAACTATTATCGTTATTTATCTTCCGATTTTCCAACTCGGTTCCGCTATCAGTTCAGGTATCAAATAAATTAAAACGCCCTGCTTCGGCAGGGCTTTTTTTACAACTTCCAGTATAAGACTATTTAATTTTGACATAAGTTATCACGTTCAATCCAAATCGGATTTGTGATAACAATTCCTTTATTTGCGGTATTCATTTCCATTCTGACGTAACCGGAAGAGTCTAATTCAATATTCATTCCGTCATTATATTTAACGCATTTTTCCTTTCCGGCGAGAATATTTCCGATAAAAACATCGACTGAAATGATTTTTTCGTAACTCTTTATTTCGGTTTCAATTTTATATATACCCGGTTTAACAACGTCATTAATCAAATATTTTTTTCCGTTTTTTAAGAGGCGAAAATTCAAAAATGCTCCGTTTGAAACGATAATCCTTCCGGATTTCAAACCTTTGATAATATTTCTGTCGTTTACCAGAGTCATAAGTTGTCCGAAAAGTTGTTTTCGGGAAAAAACGATTTTCCAAAAAGGAACGGTAATTTGTCTCGTAAAATTAAAATCTCCGTGAGCGTCATTGCCGGCGACTGCGGAATATCGCTTGCCTTTCAGAAGAAGTTCAATCCATTTTTTCTTATTTTTGCGTATCTTTGCGAGATTGTTTGAGTTAAACGGTTGAATTATTTGCGGAGCAAGTTTATCAAAATCTTCCGGATTCCAATTTCCTCTGTTCAGAAGTTTTTTTTGTAAAAAAGGAGCTTTTTCAAAAGGATGAGCCGGAATTGCCAAAGTCGGTTTACCGTATTTTACAGCTTCAAAATGTTTGTATTCGGGTTGCATTTGAAACCATTTTTCCGCTCCGTCGCCTGAACCTTTGACATAATTTTGATTTCCCGACATCAGCAGATGAATATTACGATTATTCATGTTACCGACGGATGTTTCCGCACCGGGAATAACGGTTAATTTATCATCCGAATATTTTTCGCATTCAAACTTCATGCGTTGCCATTTAGGAAAATCTTCGCTTTGTTTGAGATAATCGTCTTCTTCGTCATCCAAATCGTAAGAATGATCGGTTACGAAGAACCAGCTCACTCCCATTGCCTTTGCCATAACTGCCGTTGAAGGGATATCAGCTCCGAATTCAACCTGATCGTTCGTATGGTTGCTGTGATAATGAATATCGCCTGCATACCAATCATCCGAAATAAGTTTTTTTTCTCTTATTTCGCAGCTCAAAGTTTCAAAAGGCATGTAAGGATAAGAATGATTATAAATAACTTTAAGTCCTTTTTCCGTTTTAAACTCCATTCTCACGGTAACATTTATTTTACCGTTTATATCGGGATCAAGTTCAGCAAAGAAAATTTTGGAATAATAAGGAATTGCAAGTTTTATGTCAGGCAGAAATTTTTGACTGTAATGAATTTTTTCATTTCCGATAATTACGTCAGCTCTCAGAAAAGTAACTGGAAATTTATCGGAATCTTTGATTACTATGAGAACAGGCAACTTCGGAGAACAGTCTCTGAACAATCGGCACGGAATATCGGCAATACAATCGGGGAATTTCCGAAAATATCGAGGAATAAGATAATTCAGCCTATAATGACTCGATGCGTATAACAGAGGAAAAAACATACTTTCGGGTATAAAAAAAGACCTTCCGGAGAAGGTCCGTAAAATTTATATTAATCCTTTAAGGAAGCCAGTTAGGATCAATAATGCTTTTGGTTTTTTCGTCTTTTATGGTGAAAGGACCGGAAGGCATGTAATACATTATTTCAAGCCCTTTTTTACCGAATTTTTCATTGGTAACGGCAACCACGGAAGTATCGGTCAAAGAATAATCAAAGAAATAAGCTCCCTCTTTTTCCAAATCCATATTCAATTGATCAATAACCCAAGCATAATCTCCGTCTCCGCCTTCGGGATCATTTTTAAATTCTATGCTGGCATTTCTGATCACCTGCATTAATCTTACAGCTTCTTTCGTTCTTTCAAAATTTATTCTTTTTTGTTTCATGGGAACAATGAAAGTGAAGACAATGCCGACAAGCATTAAAATCATTAAAAATTCAATTAATGAAATCTTTCCGTATTTTTTTGTTTTTGCCATTTTTCCTCCAACAATAATTCATCAAAAATTTATAAATCGGAATTAAAAAAATCCTTTTTTTATATTAATATTTACTCAAAAATTACTATAAGGTCTTTTTGTCAAAATGTTTTTGAATATTCAATTTCTTTAAGGTAAAAAAATGATAATTATGACCCTTAAAATTGTTTTTCCCTTTTATTTTTTTTATAACTTTCCACTCTTTTTGAGCTATTTTCGGGAAAAAAGTATTGCCTTCAATAAAAGCATCTATTAAGGTAAGTTCCAAAACCTGTACATACGGCAAAAAAAACTCATAAACAGATTCGCCTCCGCAAACGTAAATATCCTCTTTTTCTGATCTTTTCAATACAGGTTCAGGAGAATCGTAATTTGTTGCTCCGTTTACTGTTCTAGATTTACTGAGGATGATATTCTCTCGGTTCGGCAATAATTTTCCGATGGATTCAAAAGTTCTTGAACCGATAACTATCGGATGTCCCGAAGTTAATTTTTTGAAACGGGCAAGGTCTTCAGGAATATGCCAGGGCATTTTCCCGTCTCTGCCGATAACATAATTTCGAGAAAGACAAACAATGGCTTTAAGCATGACGATAAATTTTACGAATATCGTTTACCAAACGTTCCGATCCGAACGTTTTTATTGCCGTTTCTCTCGCTTTTTCGGAAATAATCGATTTTTTTATTTTTCCGTCAATAAGTTCGGAAAGTGTTTTCACAAAATCATCTGGAACGAAAGAATCAAAATAAAATCCGCTTTCCCCGTGTTCTATGAAGTCGGAAACACCGCCGACATTTGAGGATAAAACTATTTTTTGACACGCCATGGCTTCAATTAAAGCAACCGGAGTGCCTTCGTTTTTGGATGTCAGCAAAACGTAATCAAGGTCGGCGTAAACAGGATTAAGCTCAGTAATAAATCCGGTAATTTTTACTTTCTCCGCAAGATTTCGTTTTTTTATTTGGGCTTGTATTTCGTCTCTCAGATCTCCGTCTCCGATAATCGGGAACTTGGCGTTCGGATATTTTTTTGCCAATTTTTCGGCAATATCCAAAAAAAGAAAATGATTTTTTATGGCAGTAATTCTTCCCACTATTCCGATTAAAATATCTTCTTCGGAGTAACCGAATTTTCTGCGAAATTTATTTTTATCTTCCTTTCGGGGTAAAACATTTTCAAAATCAAAACCGAGTTTTACGATTTTCAATTTAGACAAAGGAGCAATTTTTAAACTCGCAATTTCCTTTTTTTGCTGTTCGCTGATAACGATTATTTCGGTGGAAATCAAAGCCAAAATTTTTTCTATCAAGATAAAAATCCGAGTTTTTAAAGGCGAAAAATACCCTTTGAAAATATTACCGTGAAAGGTATGATAAATTTCGGGAACTCCCGCCAAAAATGCCGCAATTCTGCCTAAAGTTCCCGCTTTTGCGGTGTGAGTATGAACAATGTCCGGTTTTTCCTTTCGCAAAATTTTAAACAATTCCCAAAAGGCAAAAAAATCGGCGAGGAACCTTAGTTCTCGACTCATTTTATCAAGATACACAGGTTTAACATTATATTTGTCGGCATAATAAGACATATCGCTTTCGTGAGATTCGATTTTGCCGGCAATAAGAACCGTTTCGTATTCGTCTTTCAGTTTGTCTGACAACAAAACCGTGTGAATTGTCGGACCGCCAATATTCAATCTGGTAATAATTCTGGCAATTTTCTTCATATTTTACCCTTCGTAATATATTTTTTTATAATATTCTTCCAATTTCTCACAGCATAAATCGATCTCAAATTTCTTCGCTTTATTTTTTGCATTTGAAATTATTTTTTCTCTTAAATTTGCATTGTTCAGCAAATTGATAACGGCATCCGCAAATGCTGAGGTATTTTTAGAGTCTGTTAATACTCCGTCTTTTCCGTTTTCAATTATTTCCGATACGGCATCAATATTAAATGCCGCAACCGGTTTTTCCAAATACAATGCTTCCAAAACAGAAATACCGAAAGACTCCGAAATTGAAGGAAAAACAAAAATATCAAACATATTGATATAATCTTTTATATTTGATTTTTCTCCGACAAAAATCACCGAGTTAGAAAGTTGATTTTTTTTTACCAAAGCCTTTATTTCATCCGCAAGTTTACCTTTCCCGACTAAAACAAGCTTTGAATTTTTATATTTTTCATGAATTTTCATAAATGCATTAATAAGATATTTATGCCCTTTTTGAGGTTTGAAACTTCCGATATGACCTAAGACAATATCACTTTCATTAATTCCGATAAATTTTCTCATTGCTTTATTTGTCTTCGGATTATCTAATTTTGAAAAATCCGCACCTAGATAAATAAGCTCGGTTTTATTCTGATCAATATAATTATATTTTTGAAGGAATTTTCGGGTAAAAATCGAATTTGCAATTGTTCCGTAATTAAACATCCTCATGGTAAGACGGTCTATTTTATGAAAAACAGAGGTTTTATAAAGAACTGAATGTTGCGTTGTTATAAGTTTCTTTTTAAAAAATAAATTAATAATTCTTGAATAAATTCCGGCTACGGGAAGATGAGTATGAACAATATCAAAATTTTCTGCTTTAAATACATTAAACAACTTAAAAAAAATTACGGGGTCATATCTGCTTTTTGCGTTTAAATTAATTATCTTTATATTTTTAAGTTTTTTGAATTCATCTTCAAAGTCGCTGTCTTTTTCAAAAATAATTATCGTAAATTCTATATCCTTAAAATTAAAAAAACGACAAATATCGTAAAGTGAGGTTTCCGCTCCGCCTCGGCAAAGTTGATGAATAACATGAGCTGTCTTTATTTTTACCATTTCAATTTCCGTATTTTAAGTTGCTATGGAAGTTACTGATTTCTGAACTTTCATTTTTTTATAAAGATTAAAAATATATACATTGCTTACGATACTTCCCAATATAAAAACAGAAAGCGAGGCAACGGCCGCTCCGATACTTCCGAATTCGGGAATGAGCATAATATTTAAAGCGATATTAAGTATTCCGCTGAAAAGGGCAATGTAAATATTTATTTTAATTTTATGGGCGGTAGCAAGAAAATTTCCCGCCGAGATTCTTAATGTACCGTTAATCAAATATCCTGCCATCATAATATAAAAAACAGGCAAACTGTCGGAATAATTTTTCCCGAAAACAAGAGGATAGTACCATTCGGCGGTAAAAGTAAAAAACAAAAAAATAATCGTATTAATTACAAATAAGATTCCTACAATCATCAAATATTTTTTGAAATATTCCAATTCTTTATTCAATTTTACAAGTTTAGGGTAGAAAAACATCATCAAAGAAGAGGGAATGATTATTAAATTAAGCGGCAATAATCCTGCCACTCTGTATTCGGCAAGTACCGATGAGTCGCTTAAAATCTGCCCCAACAAAAAAATATCCGCATAAACCAATATGGCGGAAACCGAATTTGCCGTAACGGCGCTAAGCGAAAAGGAAATAAAACTTTTCCATTTTTGTCGAGACCAGTTAAGCTTAAAAGAAACTTTTTTCAGAACATTTATACCCAATATAATAATAACCGCAGTAAACAGATAACGAGCCGAAATCAAACCGTAAATATCCCAAAAACGAATAAATAAAAAAGAAGAGATAAGATAGAATAAGTTACTTATGATCACTGTGGATAAATATTTTTTATAATTATAAACACACCTGTAATATTTCATGAGAAGGTCTGATATTGCTTTTAATGCCAAAAGCATGCTCATACAGATAATTAAAGTATTTCCGAGATCTATTTTAAATAAATTGACTGAACCTGCAAAAATTAAAATTAATCCGAAAAAAATACTGCTGCTGATTGACACCAGAGAAGAAGTGCCCAAAATTTTGTATCTTTCTTCGTCCGAAATATTATAACTGGCGTATTGCATGAATCCTGTTGACAAACCTAATCCGCTGAAAATTAAAAATAAATTCAAAACGGTAGAGGCAAAGCTGTAAGCTCCGTAGTTTTCTTTTGAGACAAGACGAACAGTCATAAAGGTTATAATGAAAAAAACTGCTTTCTGGAAAATATCCGCAATCATTACAAGACTTGCCTGTTTGATACTTTTAATTTTCATTATTTATGACCTTAAATCATTAATAACCGTTTCCGCTCTTTTTAACCAGGTATTTTCATCGGCAAATTTTTTTATTTGCTTCTTAATCTCGGCATGGTCTTTTCCCAATAAAGATTTCACGCATTCAGCCAATTCATTTTCATCATATTTTATCGAAAATCCAAGATTGTTTTCCCGATTAAATTTACCGGCGTGAGTTTCGATATTGGCAATAGTAATTTTACAGTAAGAAATGTATTCAAACTGTTTGTAAGGCGAAGCAAAAGTTCTGACAATATCAGGTTTAAAAAATAAGAAAGCATAAGATGCCGTATCATAAAGTTTAACCAGATCTGAACCAAAATAATTTTTTACTTTAATATTATCGGTTAAATACTCTTTATAAGTCTTTTTTATAAATTCGTTGGATGTTTCTCTGCAATTAACTATAAGTTCAGCTTCTGGTATTTTAGAGAATACTTTGAACAAAACGGAAATGTCATAAATAGAATCATTAACATTTCCCACATACAGAAAAGTATTATTTTCCGTATTTTTTCCGGTTTTCGGTTCAACCCCTGACGGTAAAGCCTTGCAGGACAATTCATCGGGAACAAAAGGAACGTATGGTTTCATTGCTTCCGAAGGTAAATAAAGTTTTTTTAAAAGAGGAAAAATCAAAAAGTTATCAAGTTTATGAAAAAAATTTACCCCGCTGTTGAGAAGAGGATTAAAACGTCTGTACCCGGAAATATTCCAGTAAACGTCTCGATAAAATAATCCGACCGGTATAGAGTTCTTTTTACAGAAACGAAAGAAAAAATAATCGGCGAAAGGACTCCTGGGGAGATGGTCGTAATCGGTTAAAGCATTTGGTAAAGTTGAACTCTCGGAATACATAAAATCATATTTAATACCGTGTTTTATCTTATTTTTTATGTTATTTATTTTTTCTTTTCTTTCTCGGGAATCTCCCCAAACCGTATCAACCTCATAACCGTAATCCATAAATGCCTTCAGCATTTTTCGAGGTCTTATTTCTGATGCGACATTTTGTTTTTCCGCTAACTTCCAAGGAATGTGGAATATGCACTTTAATCTGCTCATTTTAATGACTCTTTATATATTTCATATATTTCCGAATATTTTTCTCCATATTTTACGGGCATTACCAAAGCTGCTTTTTTTGACATTTTCAAGATAAGTTTTTTATCTGCAAGCAACTTGATAACTTTATCGGCAATTTGTTGGGATGAATTTATTTCGGTAATAAATCCTGTTTCATTTACGTCTATAATTCCCGTTGGTCCGTGAGTTTTAGTGGCAATGGCAGGCAAACCGCATGCCATTGCTTCAACTAAAGCAATTCCGAACGCTTCGTTTAAAGAAGGGAAAATAAATAAATCCGAAGCCGAATAATATTCTGCCAGCTTTTCGGGTTGAAGAAAATCATGAAATTCTACATATTCAGTTAATTTAAGTTCTCGTAATTTATTCATTAGCCTTATTTTCTCATTTCCGTTCCCGACAAGAATCAATTTTATATCAGGTTCAAATTTAATTATTTCCGGTAAAGCTTTTATCAGATGTATATGCCCTTTGGTTTTTACCAAATTACCCACAGAAATAAGATACTTTACGTCGGGTTTAAAATATAATTTTTTACGAATTTCTGTCTTTTCTCTTGGATAAAAAATATGCTTTTTATAACCGTTTTCTATAACTTTTACTCTTGCATCAGGAGCAAATAATTTAATATCTTTACCAAATTTATCGGAAACAGCAATAACATAACTGGCCTTTCGTAATGTTTTCTTTACTTTTTTAATCGTCTCCTTTGAATAAGGTTTAGAATCTCTTGTCTCAGATACATTTTCTAAGCATCTGTAAAAATCAACACCATGACTGGATACTACAAAAGGAACATTTAATTTATCCGCCAACCTCATTGCAACGTATCCGCTCGGGAAAATAGTATGAGAATGGATAAGGTCAATCTCTAAATATTTATATTTATTAAATAATCTTTTAAAAAGGATTTCTGCATTAAAACTTTCAAACATATTTTTGGGAAATCCGGGATAAAGGGTAAAATCCCAAAGTTTATCAGGAATTTTATCTGAGTAATCATAATGTTTGTATTTTTCTCTTATTTTCCTTGATCGTAAATAGCAGTAAGCATCCTGACTGAAATCCACCGTTGCCTCAATATTACGGTTCTTAATCAATTCATTTATTTGATCATGCACATAACTTGTAAAATATGAAGAGAGATACAATACTTTCATGCAAATACCTTAATTATAAACTTGTTTCGGTTCTTTTCTTGTAATTATGGCAAGACATACAGCAAAAATAATATAGTGATGAGCATAAAATCTCATTATGGTACTGGGAAGAATACACAAGAGAAAAAAGTTTAACATGAAATAAGCGGCAATAGTATAATAATTAATAGAAGATATATGCATTAATGCTTTCTTGAAACAGGTAATTGTCATTATAAAAATCAGAAAAAGCAAAAATATCCCAATAATGCCATAACTTACAATTATTTCCAGTATAAAATTGTGAGGCGCAGATGTTCCTAAAGTTGCGACCAAAGTATCAAATTTAACATTATCCATGAAATTTCCGGCACCTGTTCCTTTGAACCAATTTTCAGAGAAAAGTTCAACCCCTTCTATATAAAGTTTTTTCCTTATATTCAAAGAATTTACTTTAAATGAAATATTCTCGTATCGGAGACTTTCAAATTGAAATTTAACATATTCAAAAGCTAATGACGTAACTTTGGGTAACATTAAGATTACCATAAAAAGCAATAAAATTATTGTTGCCAAAAAGATTATTTTCTTGCTTCTTGAGAAGTGTATAACGAAAATTATTCCGAAATATATTATAAACGTAAATATTGCCAGTCTTGCTGATTGAACAACAATTATAATCGGATTAAGAAAAAAACTTACCCAAGCCAAACATTTTATAAGAAAAATTTTCGAATTAAAAGCCCAATATAATACAGCTGGAGAAGTTAAGATGAGCATCCAAGCACACATGTTTCTATTATAAAATGTACCGGTAGGAACAGGAAGAAAATATTTGTATAATTCGGAGCCCGGTAAATGATTAAAAGTCTTCATTTCCCATATACATACAGCTTGAACGGTTATTACGGATAAGAATACGGGAATAAAAATAAACTTAATATCTTTTATCTCTTTTAAATAAAAGAATACAATTAAAAAAACTAAGGAGTGAAAAATCAGAAAAAACGTATATTGCAAACATACTGTAAAATTATTTGACCAAACAATACTCAACATACTGAAAGTATTAAAAAAAACAGTCCCCAAAATAAGTAAAATATCATTTTTGTCGTTAATAATAGAAAATTTTTTCTTAATTGACATATAAATAAAAAATGCCAGAACGGAAAAAAATCTGAGCCTGATATTAAATAAAGGCGGTAAATCCTGAATCATTAAAACAAAAATAACAAAAGAAAAAAGGATATCAGATAAAGCTACTTTTTTCATTTTTTAATAAACAGCAAAGATTTAAAAATCAGCGAGATTTTACTTTTTTGTTCTTTATCCAAGTATTCATAGGAAACAGAAATAATAAAAGAAAACATTAAGGCGCAAAAGAAAATAATGATACATATAACTGCTCTCTTAGGCCACGAACGCAAACCGGCTTCCATAGGATATTCCAGAATATCAAGTGTTGGCGTATCTTTCAATTCTTCCAAACGAGCCAATTCAAGTTGCGGATAAATAGTCTTTTTTATTTCCTGAAAAATTACAAGAGCCGTTTCCTGCTTGAATTTTTGAGTAAAAAAATCCGGGATATCAGATATTTTAGGGAAATAACCTCCGTTCCCTTTTATTTCTAAATTTTTAATTTCTTCGTTAAGGACGGAAATTTTATTTTGTAAAGATTTCAATGATTCTTTATTTATAAATTCGGACTGAAATCTTCTTTTAATTTCCAGTTCAACTTTTTGAGAAATTAATTCTTTGTAAACCAACAACAATTGCTTGCTTTGTTCTTCTATATGAATGACTTTATTTTTTTGAGCATATTCGATGCTTTCCTCTAAAAGCTCATTTTCTTCTTTTTCTATTTCTTTTATTCTTTTTTCTAAAAAAATTCTTTTATTCTTACCTTTTGAGTTAGTATATTCTCGATTATATTTTTCTAAAAAAGTTATACAATAATCAACGATGTCCTTAGACAGTTTTTTATCCTTGGTTTTAGCGCTTATGACAATCGCCCCGTTTTCTTGGTTTATATAGGTTGATAAAACCTCTCCTCTCAACATCATCATTGCTATATCGTAAGCCTTTTTTATGTCCGGATTATCAATAAGTTCAAAATATTCCAATAAGTTGAATTTATTTATTATATCAATGGAGGTATTTTTACTGCTTAAAATTGTAAGCATTTTTATTCCTTCATCATTTGAACCTGAAAATAAACCTCCGCCCAAAGATCCTAATAACCCTGATGATCCCAGTCCTAATGAGTTGCTTTTCTCCGGCATTAATACAGCTTGCGAAGTCCATAATTCGGGGGTAAGCAGGCTGTATGAAACGGCTATAATACTTGCTATTCCCGTAAAAAACAGTATAAATATTTTATGCTTCAAACCCATCAATATGATATCAAAGATATCTATTCTCTCTTTATTTTCCATTTATATCTCCACTCCGACCGGGCAATGATCGCTTCCCAAGATATCTTGTCTGATGAAAGCGTTTTTTATTTTCGGAAGAAATTCTTTGTTCACAAAAACGTAATCAATCCGCCATCCCGCATTGTTTTTCCTGGCGCTGAAACGATAGCTCCACCAGGAATATTCTCCCGGATTTTGATTAAACTCCCGGAAGGTATCGACATAACCGTTTCCGATTACTTTGTCTATCCAGGCTCTCTCTATAGGCAAAAATCCGCTTCTTTTCGCATTTGCTTTGGGATTTTTCAAGTCTATTTCTTTATGAGCGGTGTTATAATCGCCCATGACCATCACGTTTTTTCCGGAATCTCTTATCTCGTTCATCAGCGCTAAAAATTTATCGTAAAAGTCCATCTTAAAAGTCAATCGCTCATCATTCATTTGACCGTTGGGGAAATATACATTGAAAAGGACAAAATCGTCAAAATCAGCTCTGATAATGCGCCCTTCGTCGTCAAACCATGATTCCCCGACAGAAGTAACCGCGGAATTCGGCTTCTTTTTGGTAAGAAGCAAAGTCCCGGAATAACCTTTTTTCTCGGCAAAACTCCAATATTTGTGATAATCGGCAAGAGCTTCTATTTCTGCCGGGATTTGACTTTCGCCGAGCTTGGTTTCTTGAAGACCGATAATATCGGGATTTTCATCTTTTATATATTCAAAAAAATTCTTTTTAATGACGGCGCGTAATCCGTTTACGTTCCAAGATATTATTTTCATGCAAAACCTCTTTTATAATAACCCGTTTCCGACGGGAAATATTTTATTCTTTTTTAAACTGCTGATTTTATGATGCTTAACCTGTTTCAAACGTAAGCGTTCCAATATTTTTTTCGTTTGTCATCTTGTCCAAAGAAAAAAAATACGAGATTCCTTATTCAGCGGCAACAATTCCTGATTATGATTTTTTATGCTCTTAATATTTACGGTCGCAGCATAATAAAGGATAAATATATCATTCTGAAAACATCAAAAATCAGTAATCTTTTTTAACATATACCGGCTCTAAATCAATATTTTTTTCGTAATCATTAACAAAAATTTTCAAACTGAATGTTTTTACTGAATTGTAAATATCAGTTTCCTCAAAACTGATTTTATTTTTGTCGTAATACAGATTAAATTTTGTCATGCCGAGAGAGTCTGTTGCTTGAGTTTGCTTTATCTCCGTAAAATATTTGCTTAATTCTTCCGGTACCGATAAAGTTATTTTCGTATTTTTCAACGGTTCCCTGAAAGTTTCCGAATCGATAAATTTTACGTTTACGGTTTTCTCTTTTACTTCTATGTCTTCCGGAAGCTTATTATTCGAATAGAGCTTTTTTAAATCCTTGTCGCTTTTTAACGGATAAGGAGAAAAAAGCAATCCGGCAAATACGCTTAAACCGACAACATTCGCAGTTTTCGCAGAATATTCGGTAATATCGTTTCCGTTTTCCGCAGAGGGAAGAAATAAAGTAATAATCCATGTTAAAGCGCCGGCTGCAAAAGGAAATAAAGGATCCTTTAAAATCAAAGGGATTTTCCGGATGAATATTTCTTTGGTCTCAGAATAATTTTTACGTATTTTTTCTTTTTCGCACTTGATGTTAATAATATCTCTTTGCTGTTCGATTTTAACTTTGATATTATTGTTCTCTGTTGATTTCATGTTGCGCTTTGACTCCAAAACAACACTTGAACATCCGTTTATCAAAAAAATAATTAAACTTAAAAACAGAATATTTTTGTTTAGCAAATTCATCGGTTTTCTCCAAATTTAATTTTTTCAATAATCAATTTTAACATAAACGGAAATTTTTTTCTAAAAAACTGATTGTCAAACTGTAATTGCAATTAAGAAGATAAAAAAAAATTTTCCTGAAAATCAGCTAATCCGTCATTGCTTTATCTGTTTAAAATATTTGTTTTTTATTTACAAAATTTACGGTTGATAAAAAAATCATTTATTTGGCAAAGAATTTGCATATTGAATTTTCTTTATCTTGTAAATAAAAATCCAATAATAATAAAATTTCGGGAGAGAATATGACGGCAGATTTAAAAATTGCGTATTCTAAGACAGGGGCTGCGGTACCGGTAATAAACGGAGTTTCTTTGCACAGCAGATACGCTCCGGAAGACGAAGGAAGAAAACTTGCCGAAAAATTTTTGGAAAATAATGCCGGAGCGGAAATAATTGCCGTTTTCGGACTGGGATTCGGTTATCATATTTTACCTTTATTGTCCGAAAATAAAAAAATCATTGTTTTTGAACCTGTTCCGGAACTGTACGAAGCTTATCCGAAAAATGAGATTCGCAAAAAATGTTTTATTGCAACGGATTTGAATGCAATAACCAAAGAAAGGAATTACGGGGTTTTTGCTTTACCGTCGGTAAAAAGACTTTTCCCCGATAAATTTGAAAAATTTGTCAAAAATCTGGAAAACGGCAGATCTGAATCGGAGCCGATAAACATCTCTCAGATAAAAGTTCTGATTGATTCTCCGATTTACGGCGGTTCTTCCACAACTTCCCGCTACGTTAAAAACGCTTTCGAGAAGCTCGGAACACAGGTAAAATTTATCGATAATTCTTCGGCTTCCGAACTTTTGCATCTGATTACGGGATTTGAAGACAAGGATTTTTCCGGCATATCCGCTCTTAAACTGACAGAACTCATGTCCGATATTCTGCTTCACGAAGTTGAAAAATACAATCCTCATCTGGTTTTTATAAACGCTCAGTCTCCGATAACGAAAGACGCTCTGCGCGAGATAAAAAAACAAGGAATCATTACCGTAATTTGGTTTGTGGAAGATTATAAACGATTCGGATATTGGAGAGATTACGCAAGCTTGTTTGATTATTTTTTCGGGATACAAAAAGGTGAATTTCCCGTTTTTCTGCAAAGATTCGGATGTGAAAATTACAGCTATTTGCCTATGGCGGCGGATGATTCGATTCATAAAAAAGCTGTATTGCCTGCAAACGAGAAGAAATATTTCGGTTCCGATGTTTCCTTTATGGGGGCTCCTTATCCCAACAGAGTAAGGTTATTCTCGGAGTTATCCGAGTTTGATCTTAAACTTTGGGGAACAGGATGGGAAAAATTTGACAGCTTAAAACAATTCGCGCAAAAAAACGGAGAAACCGTTTCCATAGAAGAAAGCGTAAAAATTTATTCTTCTTCCAAAATAAACATCAATTTGCATTCATCTTTCGGAAATGATATTTTTGAAAAAAACGGAGATTTTCTCAACCCCAGATTATTTGAAATTGCCGCTTGCGGAGGATTTCAATTGACCGATAACAGATCTTTGCTGGCAGAAATTTTTGAACCCGGAAAAGAAATCATAACTTTTGATTCCGTTGCCGATTTAAAAGAGAAAATAAGATATTATCTCGAACATGAAAAAGAAAGGCAAAGCATTGCCGATAAAGCGCGCAAAAAAGTTTTGACTTCACATACTTACAAACTGAGAATCAAAGAAATTATCTATAAAATTTCGGCAGAATCTCCCGAATTCGGGGCAAAAATAATTGCCGAAGAAAAAAAATGGCGTTTTGCCGAAGAGAAAATACAAGATCCCCAACTTAAAAGATTTTTGCAGACTCTTCGTCCGAATGAAAGATATGATATTGATTTGATTATGAATAAAATAAAAAATAACCGCACGGGAGCGGAATATGAAAGCATTCTCGAAGTTTTGGATACTTTTACAAAAAACTTATAAATTTAATGCATAAATTCGGCGGAAAACATGAAAATTTTAATAATGAATTTTACCCGTTTGGGAGACCTGATTCAGACTGCGCCTTTGGTCAACGGCTTAAAGAAGAAATATCCTGATTCCGAGATTGATTATGCCGCATTATCTTCATTTTCAGGGATTTTGAATTATTTTGATAATCTAAATGAAATTATTTCTTTCGATGACAAAATTTTAACAGAAAACATCAAAAAAGATTTATGGAACGGATATTTTGAATTAAAACTCAAACTTGATTATATCAATGCCAAAAATTACGATTTATTTATAAGTCCGATTGTTTCAGAGCAATCATCTGTTTTAGGAAGTTTGATTAAAGCAAAGAAAAAACTCGGAATGTTTAAAAATCAAGACGGCGAGCAGGAAATTTTGTCGCCTTGGACGGCTTTTCATCTTGCCAACGAACACCATCTCGGAGACCGAACTTTCAATTTAACCGACATTTTTTCCGGAACCGGAGAGCTTGATTTTATTTCGGGAAAATCGGTTCCTTCTGCTCAACAGAATTTTTATTTATTGGATAAGGAAAGCGAAAAAGCGGAAAATTTCATCAAAAAAATTCGTCGCAATAAAGAGAAAATCGTTGCCTTTCATATTGGAGCAAGTCAAAGCAATAAAGCCTGGGAAACCGAAAAATTCAGAGTCGTGATTGAAGGGATGCTCCAATACACCGATTGCCGAATTGTTCTGCTCGGAGCTTATAAAGAACGAGGACTTTTACCGTATTTTTCGGATATTGACCATGAGCGTTTTCATGTTTTGATTGATAAAACCAAACTCGGAGAGTTGGTCTCGCTGATGAAACATTTTGATTTGCTGGTTACCAACGACACCGGTCCCATGCATATTGCCGCTGCTTCCGGCACGGAAATCCTTAATCTTTCTCTCGGTCCGGTAAGTCTTTGGGAAACAGGTCCCTATTCGGAAAAAGCAGTAATTATGCAGGCAAACATAGATTGTCATCCCTGTAAATTCGATAAAATTTGCAGTCATCTGAATTGCCATAATTATATTACTCCGGATGCCGTTTTTAAAGCGATTGTCTCGATTTTAGAGAAAAAAGATTATTATATTGCGGATGAAAGAATCGATTATTGGCAAACAACGACGGATATTTTCGGACTAAAACATAATGTCCCGTTGAAAAAACGAAAGATAAGGAAAAACGAATTTTTCTTTGAAGCCAAAAGATGTGTTTGGGGCATGACAATGATAAAAAATCTTGATCCGAAGCTTGATTGGATAAAAGAAAGCGTCTCTTATCTGGAATCTGCTTATTTCATTGATAAATTTAATTTTAATTCCGAAACAAGAATTTTGAACTCTTTGACGGCAAACTTGCGGAAATTCACTGAAATTATTCGTCAAATTTCGTCTTTAAAATTAAAGTCTGAAAAATCGATAAAAAAAATTAACCGTCTTTGGGAAAATGCAAAAATAATTAAAGAAAAACTATTCGCAGAGGCGAAAGAATTTTCGATTATTTACGATTTTTTTTATTATGCAATATTCCTGGAAAGCAGTTTTAAAGACAGCGATTTCAATCGTTTAATCCAAAAAACTCTTATCGTTTACGATGAGTTGACCATGCAATTAAATATTTTGATAAAATTTATAAATTATAAAGGCAACTAAACGTGAAAAAAGCAAAAAAAGAACTTGAAAAAATCTTTGAAAAAGAAAAACTTTTGCCTGATCCGGGTAAATTCAAGGTAACTCGCAATCCTCATCAAATTTTCAGGATTATCAGGGAACTTATCCGAAAAGAACCGAAATGCGGAATAGATTCGATAAATTCTTTTTGTTCGCAATCGGTAAAAGCTGAAAATAAATCCGAATATATTTCTTTTTATTTGGAGGATTCAGATAATTATTGGCAGGTTAAATTAAAATCGGCGGTTATCGTCAAACCGGATTTTAAAAATCCGATTTTACCCATGATTTTTATTGAAACGGACGAACTTCCTCCCCTTGGCGAAAAAACTTGGATTTTTGAAAGCGAAAAAACGAAATATCAGGTTTCCGCAATTAACTCGACAGGGAATATATTTTACGAAAAAGAAGATATTCTCCGAGAAGCAGGAAAAGAAGTTCAGCCGGCTAAAATGATTTATCGATTTTTATCTTCTGGAATGTGGGGATTTTTTTATGTCGGACAAGATAACAGATATACCGCATTCAGCGATTTGATTACCAATACCGGTTATAAAAATATGTCGGAATTTAAAGAAATGCTGACTATGATTCTGAAAAACATAAAAGAAACAGGGAGTCAGCGAACATAGAATTAATACGCATCTTTTAAAATTTGAATCCGTTTATCCTTGAGATCCGGTAAAATCTTGCGAGTAATCTTCGCATCCTCCGTCGGATACTATATTTTTAAAGTTATCGGAGGTCATGTTTTCTTCTTTGGAACTGCATTTTAAATCATCATAAAATTTTGCCGTGCTGACCCGAATATAAGGAGAAAGCCAAAGAAAGCCGATTCCGAAAGAAAACAGCCAAGCTAAAATTGCCCAACCGATAAATCTGCAATGCAGGTAAAAGAGTTTCCATTTGTTTCCTCTCATCATTATTTTACTTTTTGCAATTGCCTCCGAAGCAGATACGGAATCATCGTCCGCCATAATATAAAATGCCATAGAATAAGAATAAGAAGCAACAATGCCGGGAATAATAAAAAGCAAGCTCCACAGAAAAATAAAAAGACGTATCAATAAGCCTGCCAATGCAAACCGAATAAAATTATTGAAACCTTTCAATATCTGCTCCAGTTGAGCATCTTTCCCTCTTGAAATCGATAAAGTAAAAAGAATGTAACCGAAAAGAACTGTCGGGGTAACGAGAAAAAAACCGATTCCCGGCAAAAAAGAATTGATAAGCAGATTAAGCCCGGTAAAAACAGCGGTTCCGGCTGCGGCATTTCCCCAATTGCCTTGAAGCGATTTTCGCGCATTTTCCATTAAAATAGAATTTTCAGTTCTCATAAACATCTCCTTTTTTTGATTTTAGTTACAGAATAATAAATCTTAATATTTTTTTATTAATTTTTTGTCCAAAAAAATATTTTTTTACGCCTCGAAGCTTCCCGGATATTAAAATAATTGACAGTATTGCAGGTTGTTTCGGAGCTGTCTTATTACTGAATTTTCATTAAAGCGTATTTCATCAATCAATTGTTATTTTCTTTACCTCTCATAACAAAGAGAACTGTTGACATCCGTTTTAGAAAATAATTTTTATCTTTTATTGCTGAATTGTTTAAATTAAACTGATTTTAAATGTAATTAATAAAAATAATCAGATAAAAATCGGAGGAAATTATGAAACGATTTATCTTATTGCTTATTGCCTTGTTGCCTGTTTTGCTTATCGGCAAAAGCAATGTTGTGAAAGTAAACGATATTGTTTCGGCTGAGACAATTAAAGACACTGTTGTCGTAACTCTTAACATCCCTGAAAAAATGCACATGAATTTACAGGAAGATTTCTGTTTTATAGAGGGAGAGAAAGCAGAAGGAGTATCATTCGGCAAGACAATTTATCCTGAGGGCGGAGAAAATCATGACGGAATGATTTCTTATCACGGTACGATTAAAATGAAGAAAAGCTTTAAAGTTGATCCGAAAGTAAAACTTAATAAAATAAAGATTTATGTCGGATATCAATTCTGCTTCGATTCATATTGCGAACCTCCGGAAGAATTTGAAATTGAATTGTCCGTTCGCTGAAAGGAGAACTTAAATGTCTGAACAAAATGCAGCTTTATCCCAAAACACGAGTACAAATTCGGAACAGAAATCATCTTTACTGCGAAAAATAACGACAATTTTCGGTATTATCGGCGGAATCGGATTGATTTTGGTCGGAATAGTAAACGACGAATTACCTGAAATTTTGACTAATGCCGTAACTTTGTGACTGTCGTGTATAGGAATAGGTTAGGTAAACCTTATGGCAAAGAAAAGACGAAGAAAAGTCAGTTTATTCGCAAATAACTACACTCGATTAGTTATTCTGTTTTTGTTTTTATACATCGTAAACGGACACTTTTATATAAAATATTACGAAAATTTGGAATATATTTTCAAGTATGTTCCCATTCCGGCTTTGAACTGTTACTCGGTGCCTTCGACAATTTGGGCATGTCCCATCGGCAGTATCCAGCACTTTTTTGTCATCGGTTCCGTTTCTTTTCTGATGTTCGGATTCCTTTTGTTGCTGGGAAGTCTCATAGGACGTTGGAGTTGCGGCTGGATTTGTCCTTTCGGATTCATTCAGGAATGGGTGTATCATATCCCGTCAAAAAAAATAAAAATACCGGATTGGCTTAAATACGGAAAATATCTGTTTTTGATTTTTACGGTTATTTTGATGCCCATGTTTTTGACAACGTCTTCCGGCAATACGGAAACTTATTTTTGCAAAATTTGTCCTTCCGGATGTATCGGCGCGGGAATACCTCAAGTTATTTTGCATGAGGATTTGCGTCCCTTAGTCGGATTCATGTATTGGACAAAACTTGCAATACTTTCGGCTGTTTTGATTGCCGCCGTTTTTATAAAGCGCCCTTTTTGCAGAATTGTTTGCCCTTTGGGAGCTTTTTTCGGCATTACGAATAAATTCAGCTTGCTTAAATTGAATTTCAACGAGACAAAATGTTACCATTGCAATCTTTGCGAAACACATTGTCCGGTTGATCTTAACCCTTCCAAAGAAATCAATTCTCCGGAATGCATTTTGTGCGGAAATTGTACAAAAGAACGTTGCGGAGCCATAACCAAAATATTTACAATAGAAAAAGAGAGGAAAAAATGAAATTATTCACAAAATTATTGATAATTGCAACAATCACCATGTTTTTAGCTGACTGCGGTTCATCAGACAAAAAAGCCGAACACAAAGATGGACACAAAACCGAAGTAAAAAAATCAGAAATAATGGCAGATTTTACGCTTGAGAATATCGACGGAGAAAAAGTTTCTCTTTACGAAACTTTGAAAAAAGGTCCCGTAATTATCGATTTTTGGGCAACTTGGTGCGGTCCCTGTTGCGAAGAATTGCCGCATTTGAACAAAATCCATGAAAAATACGATAACGTAACCGTTTTTGCCGTTGACACCGACGGAGCAAGAACTTCCGAAAAAGGCAAAGAATTTGTCAGAAAAAACGGATTTACTTTCCAAACGTTGATTGATGTCGGCGGAAGAGGTCTTAAAAAAGATTTAAAAATAAGCGCTATTCCGGTAACCTATATCGTGTTGCCCGGCGGAGAAATCTTCTATAAGCATACCGGATACAAAACAGGTGACGAAGTCGAATTGGAAGAAAAACTCAAAGAAGCATTGGCTTCGCTTAAAAAATAAGCGGAGATAATATGAAAAAAATTTGGATTTTCTTAATTGCCTCTGTCCTTGTGATTTCGGCATGCGAAAGATATGATCATGTAACTTATTCCGACAGCAAAATCGAAAATTTATTCTTAGAGATGAGTAATGATTTATATGAAATTACCCCTGAAAAGGTTGAGAATTTCGTTAAAACATATTATGATTCCGCTTATTTAAATACAGGAATAAATTACGATTTAATGTATGTAAGCTATGAAAATATGGCTGCCGATACATTTAAATACAGAATTTACGTCGAAGATTACGACAGAACCGGAAAAGTTTCTTATTACTTGAAGAAATTTACTGCCGAAGGCAGTGAAGCAGGCGTTCCGGAACACTTCAACGACGTTATAATGATTAGCGGCGAAACACGTAAATTTTACGGAAATCAATTGAGCGTTGTTCCCGCCGATCCGAATAACCGAGTTGCTTTTATTCAATTTTTTACCGCGACTACTTGCGGAAACTGCCCGATGATGTCTGCCGTTATAGAACAGATTAAATCAGTTTACGGCGATCAGCTTATTTTTGCAGATTACATTTTTGATGCTGATCCGGGAAATGCCTATATGAACGAGGCGATTTATTATCAGGCGGCTTCTCAACCGGCAACAGTTATAAGCGGTGAGGGACCGATTATCGGAGCAGGAAACAACAAAATTAGAGAATATTGGGATAAGGTTGCCAAAATAACATCTGAACCGGCAGAAATCAGGTTTGAGGCAACGGCAAAATTCACGGGAAATAACCTTAAGGTTGAAGTTACAACCGAAGACGACGCCTCAGTTAATCTTGAAAACCTGAAAATGAGAATGGTTTTGACGATTCCTCATCCCGGCATAGAATATCATGTTAACGGTCAGGAAATGCATAATCAGGTTATCGGAGCCTGGGAAACATCGGTTCAAAACCTCGGAAATATTAATTATGACATAGAATTATCGGATACGGATATTCCCGATGATGCAGAATTAGTCGTTTTATTCCAAACCAAGGAACTTGATTTAAATCCTGATAACAATAAAGTTCACAACGCCGTAAAAATAACAGTTGAAAAATAGGAGTTTTATATGAAAAAATTTATTTTAGCCGCAATAATCGCTTTGTTGATTGTCGGCGGATTATTCGCAGAAAATAAAAAAGCCCCGGACTTTGAATTGGAAAATTACAAAGGGAAAAAAGTAAAGCTTTCCGATTACAAAGACAGTTTGGTTCTGCTTGATTTTTGGGCAACCTGGTGCGTTCCATGCAAAAAAGAAATGGTTCATTTGGATAAAATTCAAAAAAAATACGGAGACAAAATCAAAGTTTTATGTGTTTCAATAGACAAGCCGCGTCATAAATCGAAAGCAATATCTTACGTGAAATCAAAAAGATATAAATTTATGACCTTGCTTGATCCGGATCAAAAAGTAAAACGCCTCTACAATGTAGATAATCCTCCGAGAACCGTTTTAATCGCTCCGGGCGGAAAAATTATCTGGTCTCATACCGGTTTCACCAGAGGCGATGAAAAGCATATTGAAGAAGAAATTGAAAAATACCTGAAGACCAAGGGCGAATAAGAGGATTTTATGAAAAAGAATTTCCTGCTGATTATCGCTTTGCTCTTAACCTGTTCAGTTTTTGCCGACGACTTTTTGTCCGACTCCGATTTTTATATTCAGGGGTTTAACGAAGCGGAATATATTTATCGAAATACGGAAGATTCTTTAAAGCATTATTTCAAAGATTCTTTCAAGTTTGACACAAACTTCCGAAAATTCAGATTCGGTATGGAGTTTCGAGCCGAATTGCCGAAATACGATTCATTCAAACCGGAAGCCGATCTTGATAAGGGAGATGCAAACGTTGAATGGAAAAGCCGTTATCTCGAATACGAAACGGACGGATTTTATCTCCGAGGAGGAACGGGATCGGCTGTTTTCGGTACGGGAATGATGCTTCATCTCTATAACAATACGGATCTTGAAGAAGATTATCGTCTCGACGGAATAATAGCAAAATTAAGTTTCGATAAATTTTTCAATTCGGAAATCCAAGCTGTTTACGGAAGAATAAAATCAGATAAAGATGACTTTAAAACCGAAGAAAAATCCGGAGAAAACGAAAGATACGATGTTGCTCAAGGATTGGACTATACATTTAAACCTTTGTCGGGAACAGAATGGAAATTAGGAGCTTCCGGGGTTTTAATCCGTAAACTGGAAGCTGATCCGGTTGCCGATGTTTCGGATAAGTATGTCTATAACAGAAGAGAAATTCTCGGCGGTAAAACAGAATTGACAGGCGAAATATATGATTTTAAGGCAGAATATGCAGAATTGCATCAATATGACTCAACGGATGAAAAATTCGGACATGCTTTTTATGCAAATTCCAATCTTTATCTCGGAATGTTTACTTTGACCGGAGGTTATAAAAATTACAAAAAATTTAACGATCGCTATGCCGATTTGCCTACCTTAAATTATTCGGAAAAAGCGATTGCGGCTTACGGTTATTATCAATACCCCGGTATTGACGAAGAAGGTTACAGAGGAATTATCAGATTTAATCCCAATTTTGAAAACGAAATTACAGCCGATTATTCCGAAGCTTGGTCATCAAATGATAAGGTTAAAATGAGCGATACTCACATTGAATACAAAAGAGAAATGAGCGCGGCTACACTTACCTTAGAATATGATAAAGTTGAAAGAATAGATGAAAGCGGAGTCAAAAACTACGGCGATAACGAAGAATCGCAAAAAATTTCCGTTGATACAAACATCGGGGAGATGCCGTTTTTGATAAAAGCTAAATGGAAAACCAAAGACAAATATTACGACGGGCATAAAGAATATCATTACGAACCGGAATTCCAAACTGATTTGGGAATCGGCAAATTTGATGTTTCCGTCTTGTTTACTTATAATTTCTCAAATAAAAACAACTTAACGGATCAAACTGCAAAAATCGGAGTAGAAGTAAAAACTCCGATAAAAGAACATTCGGAATTAAAAGTTTTTGCCGGCTCCGAAAAAGGCGGAATCGTTTGCCGTAACGGCGTTTGCAAAAACCAGGCTCCTTTTGAGGGAGTAAGAGTATCAATTACAACCCGTTTTTAATCTAAAAAATAAAAAAAAGGAAGGTATAATATGAAAAAATTCATATTGATAATTTTAGGCTTATTCGCCTTAGCGTCTCTTACGGCGCTTAACATCACATATCCGGAATGCTTTGACGAAGAAACAATGACCATTCACGGTCCTCTTTCGGCTGATTTGGAAGGAGATCACTGGGAAACCGGATGGGCTCACATCAACAACGATACAGATGAGGAAATAACTATTGTCTTTCAATATACTAACCATGACGTTCCCGAAGGTTGGGCTATTTCCGTATGTAACACTGAAACATGTTATATGGCTGATTTTCCGACGCAAATAACCATTCCTGCCGGCGGATATGCTCCTATTCACTACGTTTTTTATTACGGAAGCTCTGATGCAACTTTCCCGGTTCCGTTTACGATTGATTCCGTTGAATATAACTGGACTTTTTCTTCGCAAGGCGTAGCTAATGACGATGAAGTTGTTGCCGAAAATCAAGTTAAATTGGGTAATTATCCCAATCCGTTTAACCCGGTAACCGCACTTTCTTATAACCTTACTCCCAAGCAAGCAAAAGACGCAAAAATTTCCGTCTATAATTCACGGGGGCAATTGGTGAAAATATTTAACCGCCTTGAAAGCGACGGAAAGCGAGGACAGGTTATTTGGAACGGTAAAGATAATTCCGGAAAATCCGTATCAAGCGGAATTTATTACTATCGTTTAACCGGAAACGGATTCAGCAAAAGCAAAAAAATGGTTTTGATGAAATAGCAGATTATTTTTTATTAAAACAGGGAGCATTATTGGGTGTTCCCTGTTTTTTTTATTGCTTTATGAATTACCCTTGTTTTATTTTGACAATATAATGATTTTTTTATTTCGAAATTCATAAAATTTATATGAGAGGAAAATTTATGGGGTGGTTTAAAAATATAATTCTGTTTCTTGTCTTAACTCTTTTGGTAAACGGATGCACAGTTGTCGTATTGGAATCTTCTCCGCAAACGAAATTAACGGAAAACAATAAGATTATCGTAAAAACGGAACTTAAAAACGATATTCTCAATATTAAATGTGAAGAAGAAAAAACGCTGAATAAATATTCGGAAACCAAAGAAGTGTTCATACGTAAGGAACCTTGGCTGTCCAAAAATCCTTTATTGCCGCTTTCGGGCGGTGTCTTAGTATGGCTGATTGCTTTCTTTTCAATAGATACGGAAAGTAACGATAATATCGATAAATATTCGAGACAAGATAATTTGGAGATTGCGAATATTGCTGCTTTAAGCGTATTTGCCGGTTCTCTTTTTTTATCTTATCCTTCTTAAGAAGATGAAGAATTGAAAAAAACTTTATTCTGAAGATAAACTTCCGAAAGATATAGAAACAGAGGAGAAAATCGTAAACCGAAATTTTGTAAATTCCGAAATATACCGGGGTCCTTTAAATAAGGCAAAGGTAATGTTATCCGTACCTGAAGAATTTAGACAATATTTTATCGGTAAAAATCAAACACAAATCACTGATTCTCTCGGCATGACAAATTTTAAACTTGATTACGATAAAAATAAATTAAGTCTGACAAAAAAGATACTTATAATAAGCGAAAATTATTTAATTTAAAACTTTCGGTCAATGATTCCGAGAAAGATCCGGTTACCGTTCCCGTATATTTAAAAAATTAGGATAAATTCTTATTCCCTTAAACTGAAATATGCTGCCTTTAAGGCAGAAAATTTCCCGGGAAAAAATTATAATTCGCCTGATAAGGTAGCTGAAATTTATAAATTTTTATGACATCTCTGGTAAATATTTCGAGTAACAACTTTACCGGCGTTTTTATTAATTATGAATACTTTATAATGATAAATAAAATTTTATTCTCCGAAGACCCGGAATCTGTCAATTTCCCATGATTCGTCTTTTTGAGACTAAGAGCATGTATATCGGAAACTGATACGAATTTTTTTGGGTTTATATTATAAATTTATCAGACCCGAAAAGCCCATATTCTATGTCCTTTCGGAGACCGCTGTCCGGTAAAGTATGTATTATTGGCAAAATGTAAAAAACTCCTGTTGAATACAACAATAATCAAATTCGGTTTTTATTAGCTTAACATATTAGCAATTAACCTAATTATAAGATAATCCTTTCTAAACCAAATTACGGAAATACCGGTAAATTATCTGGTGTGAAACAGGATAGCAAGGAATTTCTCAGAACAAGGTTGCCGTAAAATAAGGCTGACGGGTATCAATCCGGAAGATCTTTTGAACTTGGTTAAGATATAAGACTTCAAATTCCAAGAGACAGATCAGGTCAGTTTTATCCTGCTCTTCTTACCCTTACCAAAATTTATATCGTTTGTAAGAATCCCTTAACATATTATATTGCATTTAATATATTGATACCTTCTGGCTGCAACAAAAATATCCTGCATAAAAACTCTTGACATAATATTAAACCTGTAAATTCAGGCGGTTTGACATTGCTTTCATAACGAAAAAAATAGATGAGGATTTATTTATGAAGACTACAGAAGTTGTAATTGATTCCGTTTTAAAAGCCAAAGAAGCGGCAGGAAAAGAAACAACGAATTATATTGTGGGGATTTTTAACAAGATCCCCAATAAAATTGAGATTGCATCGGTTATTATTTCCGTTCTTGTTACGATAGGAAGCCTGTATTGGATAAATCGTTTATTCAAATCAGTTCATAAAAAATTTGAAGCTGTATCGAAAACTAAAATTAAAACGGTAAAAATTAAGAATTATGATATTTTGCCGGCTAAATATACTTACAAAATAAGTATAACCGTATTGAAAATTATTCGAGTAATATTACTGGCTTCGATTATCTATTTTTGGTTCTCGTTTTTATTTGGTATCTTTCCGGCAACTAAAAGTATTTCCAATACTTTAATAGGGTATGTGACAGAACCTTTGAAAGCGGTGATTATTTCTTTTATTAATTTTTTACCCGGTCTTTTTTTTATTATAACGGTACTTATCATTGTTCATTATATAAATAAAGCGTTAGTCTTTTTTGCCGATGAAATTGCCAAAGAACGTTTAAAAATAGAAGGATTTTACAAAGAGTGGGCAAAACCGACTTACACCATTATTAAAATAATAATATATGCTTTTTCGTTTGTTATTATTTTCCCTTATCTTCCCGGAGCTAATTCTCCGGCATTCCAGGGAGTCTCTATTTTTATGGGGGTTCTTCTTTCTTTGGGTTCCACGGATTTTATTGCAAACGCCGTAGGCGGTTTAATGATGATTTATATGCGTCCTTTTATCGTAGGTGATGTTGTTAAAATAGGTGATACAATGGGTACGGTTATTCATAAAGGAATGCTTGTAACCAGGTTAAAAACTCCTAAAAACGAAGAAATAAGTTTACCTAATAAAATTGTTACTCAAAACCAAATTGTTAATTACAGCTCGGAAGCTATAGACGGGGGATTTTTTATGCATACCACTGTTACGATAGGTTATGATGTCGAATGGCGTAAAGTGCATGAACTTATGATTGAATCCGCTTTAAGAACGGAAGATATTGCGAAAAAGCCGGAACCTTTTGTTTTACAAACGGAATTAAATGATTTCAGCGTCTCTTATGAATTGAACGCTTATTGCAAGAATCCCTCCAAAATGGGTCTTGTCTATTCTCTCCTGCATCAAAACTTACAAGATTGCTTTAATGAAAGCGGTATTGAAATATTGTCTCCTCATTATCATGTAAAACGAGTGGTTGACGGAAAAATTATTCCTGAAAAATATATAAAACCCGGTAATGATATAACAAAATAGGCTGTCTAAAAAGATAGCCTTTTTTCTAAAATTTTTTCGATTACTTTTTTATTATCTTCCTGCAAAACAATTTTATAATTTTTGCAATCTGAATTTTCTTTTTTTGAAGTACGGTATTTGAGCAACGAACAGCCCGGAAACGACAATAATAATTCCTGCAATTTTGTTGAAGTTTATCTGTTCGTTGAGTTCAAATTTTGCAATTACGGCAGTAAAAACGGGAATGAGATTAGTGTAGATATTGGCTCGAGATATTCCCATATCTCTGATAACGTAAGTAAATAGGATAAAGGCAAAGCAGGAAGCAAAAACGGACAATTTTATTAAAATAAAAATAATTTCCGCATCGGGAATTGTCTGCAAAAATTCTTTTCTCTCAAAAATCGCAAACAGAGGAAGAAAGAGAAGCATTCCTATAACGGATTGAGCTCTTACAATGGTAAAACTTCCGTATTTGCAAGATACTTTTCTCAATTGAATTCCGTACATTGTGCCGGATAAAACGGCAAAAAACATCAGTAAAATTCCAAGTAGCGATGACTCTTCTCCGGCGGTTTTCGCAACAATTAAAATTACTCCGATAAAAGAGATAACCAAACCGGCAAAGGTGTATGCCGTTATTTTCTCCTTTAGAAATACCCAAGCAAAAAAAGGCGTAACGAGAGGAATCGTGGAAACTATAATCGAGCCTGCCGTCGAGCTGACAAATTGCATTCCGAAAGCTTCTCCCAGAAAATAACAAAAAGGTTCGAAGAATGCCAGCAGGAAAAAATGCTTGTAATCTTCTTTTTTTATTTTTTCGTATTTTCCGAAAATGTGAATCAATGCCGTCAAAAAAACGGAAGCGATAACCAAACGCAGAAAAACAATGGTCATCGGTTTATAGTACTTTAAAGCAACTTTAAACCATACAAAAGTGGAACTCCAAAACAGCATGGACAAAACGGCAGCCGCAAAGATAAGTATTTTTTTCATTTTAATCCTTTTTCTTCTCGTTTACAGGTAAAAAAAGCCCCGAATAAATATCCGAGGCTTTGATAATTTATTTTGAGATTTTATTTCATTAATATCATTTTGGCGGCAACTTCTTTATTGTCTCCGATAAAACGAGTGAAATAAATTCCGCTTGAAACAGATTTGTTGTTATCGTCTTTTCCGTTCCATTGAACTTTGTGTTGACCGGCATGCACTCGATCTTTGATCAATGTTTTTACCGCTTGACCTTTCACATTGTAAATGACCAAAGAAACTTCTGAGTCTCTTGCCAAATCAAAGGCAATTGAGGTCGTCGGGTTGAACGGATTGGGATAATTTCCTTTGAAGACCGTGACGGCAGGAATTATAATATCGTTGGTTGATGCCGGAATACCTGTACCGGTTACGGCAATATGATTTTCGGCATTGTTTTCATCGTTGCTTGTGATGACGATATTTCCGTTGTACTCGGCTTCTTCCGTTGGCATGAAGCTTAATTCGTATTCTTGAGTTTCTCCTGCCGAGATTGAATAAGAAATTTCGTTTCTTGCTGCTTTTCTTCTTTCAAATTCGTTAACTTCATAACCTTCAAAAGTTGTTATTGTACCGGTTAATTCGGCTGTTCCGAGATTATGAATCACAAAGTTGGCTGTTGCAAGGGAATCAATGTTTACTTCTCCGAAATTAATTTCTTCGATATTAAGACCGAAAATCGGAATCGGAGCCGATGCTGAGCTTCCCGGGAAAACAATATAATCCAGCATAGCGCAATCTTCGCCGCTGCTTTGACTTACATCTTTGTCATATTCCCATTTAAAGGTGTGCTCGCCGGCAGGAACGTCATAGACGTATTCGGTCCAATCTGCACTGCCTGACCATTGAGCTTGTTGAGATCCATCGATATAGAATCTGAGGAAATCGTAGTTTGTTTCTGATGAAACTTTGCTGAAGAAAGAAATTTCTCCGTCTTCTTCAATGTCCATTGTTACGAAAATACTGCTTTGCTGATTATCTGAAATATTGCCTGATTTGGCGCAATAAGCTCCTGAATAGGCATCTTCTGATATTGTCCAGTTTGCAACTCCTGACATTTCCCAGTCATAAGATGTAAAATCACCGCTTTCAAAATCTTCTAAATTGATTCCTACAGGATAAATTTTAACTTTTTCGTCTGAGTAAGCGCCGGCTTGAATGCCTGCAGTAAGTCGAGCGTTTGTGCCGGCAGGGAAGTTTGCGTCAACGGTTACTTCAAATTCGGCAGACACGGTTTCTTCCGTTCCCAAGGCTTCAATTTCGGAAGAACCGTTTTCAATTACGATCATCGGATGAATTGAAGATAAAGTCATTTCTCCGGCAATCGTTGCAGCATGACCGTTGTTTACGGCAGTTACGGTAATTGTTGCGGTTTCGCCCGGATCCAAGATACCGTTGTTGTTTTCGGATGAATCGTCGAGACTTATTCCGGTAACTTCAAGAGCCGGAGCATTGAAAGTAATATTATAACTTGAGACCCAAGGATATGCTTCCCCGTCAGTCAACGAAAAATTAAATAAGACGGAATTTTGGTCGGGAATATTATCCGCAACCGTGAAAGCAAAAGCTTCGTCCAAGCTTACGGATGAATTGGCTTCCACATCGCCTGCATTTTCGCTGTTGTCCGTAATAGTTATGTATTCTGATTGGGAAGACATTACGGCGTTAACGTTAATTGCATCAACTGAACCTATATTTTCAAATACGGTTGAAAGAGTCAATTCTTGAGAATATTCAACGATTCCGTTAATCTCGGCGCTTGCCAGAGTTACGTAAGGACAATCGGCGGGAACTGAGCTGATTGACTGAATATGAGGTTCTTTGTTCTGAGCGGTAACAACAAGTTGAGCATCGCCTGCTGTTGTAAACGGAGTGATTGTCAAGTCCAGAACTCCTGAAGCTCCGACTTGATCATATCCGTGAATTATGCCGTCTTTTGTTAAAGCAACGTAAGAATAAGGCTCGGCTGTTACTTGATAATTAGTTGTTCCCATCAGGATTTCCGACGGACAGGTTATATTATTTTCTTCCGGTTGTCCCATGAAGACCATAAGAGAAGGATCGCCCATCAAAGAATAAATTTCCCAATAATAATTAACGGCTTCGCTTCCGGCTTCGACTACTGCCAAGTTACCGCACATAATAATTGATGCTGCGGTAAAATACCAGTTTTCATACGGTTCGTTGTGAGAGTGGAAAATTCCGTCATAAACGCCTATGCCTGTTTGTTCGTAAGAAGCTCCTGAAGCAACAACCGGTCCGGCTCCTACGCCCCACCAATAATCTTCGTTCCAATAAGTTGAGTTTGTTCCGCCGATGTAACCGACAGATCCTTGGTTTTCGGCTCTCAACCAAGCTTCTCCGAAACAGGTAAGGGTTTGGAAATGATTGGTAAGACAACAGTTTCCTACCGCAAAAGTATATTCGTTAACATTACCCAAGCTGTTTATGTCTGAGATTCCGAAATGCGGATCGCTCCATTCTTGAAAATATCCGTGAGCGGTATAGTTGATATAACCTACGCCTTCTGCCACATCATTAATGATTTGCGAAGCGCTGTTTCCGCTTTCCGGATAGTAATAAGCATTTACGTCAAAACCGTTAGCGGCATTAAAGTAATTGTCTGTGGCATAATGAATTTGACCATTTCCGTTTGTCGGAGCCCAATTTGAATCCATTCCGGCAATAAGGGTAACTTCATTCATGTATTCCGTACTGGGAATATCAAGTTTTTCGTAAGCGAGAGTTTTGTCTATTTGCGGTTGCAATTCATTGACATTATTGGCAGAGAATCTTGCATAATATATTTCCGGCATAAAATCGTTGCCTTCAAGTCTTACATAGTTCAAGTCAGTAATGTGCGCTGAATTGGTTGTACCTGTCCATGCGGGAATCTGGGCTTGGTCTCCTGCGAACAAAAGATAAGTCGGGGCGGGATCTTCTGCCGTTGCATCTTCCCAAACAGACTCAATATAAGATTTAATTGATGATGAGGTGTTTCCGACTTCCGGAGAACCGGTATAAGCTTCGATAATTTGAATTCCCGATTGAATTTTCCATTCAATGAAAGGCTGAAGCTGATCTTCAAACATAGGATCGGAAATAATGAGCATTTTAGTCGGGATTTTGGTTAATTGATCGCGATTTTGATTTAAAGAATAATTGAAAATAGATTTTTGGTAAACAGATTCGAAAGCCGGCGAGAATGTTTTGGCTCGCAATTCATTGTTTGCTTCAAGATCCGCTCTGTCAAAAGATAAAGAAAATTCAATATTGTTATAAACTCTGATTGAATTTTTTACCGGATTGTAAGCAATCGGATTAACTTGCACTGCGAACAGTCTGATGCCTCTGAGGATACCCAATTCTTCAACTGTTACTTTTTCCGCTCTTGAAAAATCGTTTTCGGCATAAGCGGCTTCGTTTACTTCAAAAGGCAAATCTTCGATATTTTCGTTTTTGGCTACCGGTTTTTGAGCCGGAATAATTAAGTTTGTAATTCCGAAATCAGCCAAATCGTATTCTGAAGTCGTAAAATTATCAACCGAAATATTTACTTCGGCGCCTACCGGTACTTGGATAATGCGACGGATTATCGGTAAGGCAGGTTCTCCGATTTTGTTTGTTTTGGTAAAACCGTTAATTGACGTTTCGGTAAAAACGCCTTTTTTGGTTGTTACGTCAAAAGTTCTGATTGATTTAATCGAAACTTCTGCTTTCATTGAAAGTTCTGAGCTTTCGATAAGTTGAATTCCTGATCGGTTCCCTTCAAGTTCAATTTTGCTGTCGTAAGCGAAAGTTGCGACGCATAAACTCAAGAACAACCCTAAAAGAAATGCTTTTTTCATGTTTTCTCCTGTTTTTTTGATTATTTGTTATTTTATTCTAAACTTTTTATAATCCGAACATCAAAATTTTAATATACCGATTGCGTCAATGCCGAAATGTTTACAACTTGATTTATGTTCATTATTTTTCTTTTTCTGAACGAGGATGCGCTTTGTTGTATTGTTTTATTATTTCTTTAAAGGAAACGTGAGTATAGATTTCCGTAGAAGAAAGGTTGGCATGACCCAGCATTTCCTGCACGGCTTTAAGGTCAGCTCCGTTATCGGTAAGATGAGTGGCGAAAGAATGACGAATCGAGTGAGGCGACAAGCCTTTTTTGCTTGTTGTCAGTTTTATGTAACGATTTAAAATTGCTCTGATTTCGTCGGCAGAAAGAGGGATGCCGCTTTTACTCAGAAAAAGAGTGTCTTCGTTTTTGCGAGAAATAAATTTATGCCTGATTTTCAGATAATTTTTTATGTATTCGGACGCTTTTCTTCCCAAAGGTATAAGCCGTTCTTTTTGTCCTTTTCCGATAATGCGAATTAAAAGCGAATTAAAATCTATTTGTCCGATTTTTATTGATGCGGCTTCGCTTATTCTTAATCCGCAGGAATAAATAGTTGCGATGATTGCCCTGTTTCTGATGCCGAATTTAGAAGATAAATCAGGAATTTCCAGCATTTTTTGCATTTCTTCTTCACTGAAAAATTCCGGCAGTTTTTTTTCAAATTTCGGATTTAAAAGATTCAGGGCAGGATTTTTTTTTATGTATTTACCGTTTTTGCAGAATTTGAAAAATTTTTTCAAGGATACGGTTTTTCGCGCTAATGTTCGATTGTTTCTTCCTTTATCGCTTAAATCTCGAAGAAAATCTCTGATCATTATTTTTTCTGTTTGATCTGCCTGTATTTTTTCTTTTTCAAAAAATTTTGAAATAAAATCACTGAATTGCCGCAAATCGCTTTCGTAAGCTCTGATTGTGTGAGGCGAAGCTCCGCCTGCCTTTTCGGCTTGTATAAAGTCATTGATAAGTTTAAGAAAATCAGACATAATTCATCGCTTTAATTCTATCTTGGAGTATTTGCTTTTCAATTCTCCGTTAACCGAAAAGAAATCAATAAGAATTCCGTATTTTTTATTGTCTCTGAGCGAGATGTAAGATGTTTTGCCGACAGTTTGGGAACCGTTGAACTTATAGTCGAAAGAAACAAGATAATCAGGTTTATGTTTTAATTGAGCAAGCATATCCAAAGCAATTGTTTTGGATAGTCCGACAAAAAGAATTTTTACGTCAAAAGATTGCATTTTTTGCATCATTGCTCGAGAATCGGCAAAAGGATCGCCGAACTTGCTCCCTTCTTGAGAAAATTTGTTTTTTACCAAATAATCGGGAGAATAAATTGCTCCGACGGCAACGGAAAGAGAATCAAAGAAAAAAGTCGATATTGTTGCGGAACCCATGTTGCCTCGATTTATGACTGATGAATTTGAAAATGCCGACGCAACGTCAAAATCTGTCGGAATTACCTGATCAAAAGGAAGACGATCAAGCAGATCTGCATAAAACGAATCTTGCTTCGTTGAGAAAATCTTCCCGGCTGCGATGATTATTTTTTCCGCGCGGATTGTATCGGCAACGTTTTTTTTTATTAACTCTCCGGCATCTCCGGACATAACCTTATCTTTATCCAATTCCGGATTAAAAAAGATATTTATTTTCAAGTTATTGTCTGCAAAAAGCGGAATTGCGATAAAAGATATTATTAAAATCAGTATTTTTTGCAAATTTTCCTCTTATTTTATTTATTTTCGTTACGGATTATTCAAAATTTGATTTTTGTCTTAACTGTCAAAATTTAATTTTATTTTAAGGTAAATGCCGAGGCTGTTCTGATGCCGTCCGCTGCGCTGCTGATAATCCCTCCCGAGTATCCGGAACCTTCTCCGACAGGGAAAAGATTTTTGACGGTCAGGCTTGCTCCCGATTTTTTATTGCGCAAAATCCTTACCGGAGACGATGTTCTTGTTTCCGAACCGATCAACAATCCGTTTTGGACAAAACCTTCGGTTTGAGATTCAAATTTCATTAAGCCCTTTTGCAATGCTTTGGTAATCGCAGCCGGGAAAACGGCATTCAGGTCAGTTTTGATTATGCCCGGACGATAACTGGAATGAATTTTTTTGATATTTGTTTTGTAAGAACAAAATTTCCCTGCCGAATTTACCGGGGCTCGATAAGGGTGAGAAGGCAAGAATGATTTTCTTTCAATAGCTCTTTGGAACTCTATGCCCGCCAGAGGATGAGAGCCGAAATCTCTTTTATCCGCTGTGCAGACAACAGCTGAATTTGCGTATTTATTGTTGCGTTTGGAGAAGCTCATGCCGTTGACGACTTGTCCTCCCGATTCGGAAGCGGCAGCAATGACATAACCGCCGGGACACATGCAAAAACTGTAAACTCCCCGATTGGTAAGTTTATGCGTTAATCTGTAAACGGCTGCGCCGGTAACGGAAAAGTCGGTTTTTTCTCCGTAAAAAGCTCGGTTTATGAATTTTTGCTGATGTTCTATTCTGAATCCGACCGCAAACGGTTTGGATTCCAGGGCTATTTTTTCTTCAAACAGCATTTTAAAAGTATCTCCGGCAGAATTTCCTGTTGCCAAAATCAGAGCTTCAGGGGAATAATTAATATTGTTTATTTTGACGGAGATGAGTTTGTCTTTTTTATAATAAATATCGTTAAGGCGATTTGACCAATGAAATTTACAGCCGTTTTCAAGCAAATAATTGCGAATATTTTTTATGATTGATCTTAATTTATCCGTGCCGAGATGGGGAAGAGACTGCGTTTTTATCTCGGGATCGGCGCCGAATTTTATTAAATAATCGAATACTTTTTCGGAGTAAAAATTTTTGTTCCTTGCCGTTAATTTACCGTCGGAAAAAGTTCCTGCTCCGCCTTCTCCGAATTGGGAGTTTGATTCGGTATTAAGATGTCCTGATTTCCAAAAACGTTCCGTGTCTTTATCTCTGTCTTCAAGTTTTTTCCCTCGGTCGAAAATATCCGGTTTAAAACCTTTTTCAACTAACTCCAAAGCGCAAAATAATCCTGCCGGACCGGCTCCGATAATAAAAGGATTTTCGGAACTCATGACAAAGTGTTCAACGTCTTCCGGTTCGGATTTTTTCCATTCGGTTAAATTTCCTCCGATATTTTCGCTTATCAAAGCGGTAAAGTTCCATTTAAGATTGTTTTTTTTGCGAGCATCTATGGATTTTCTGAGAAGTTCAAATTCCGGGAGAGAGTTTTCCGGAATACGTAACTTTACGGAGATAAGTTTGGATAACGGTATAGGATTATCGATCGGACAAGTAAGATTTTGAACTATGAACATAAAATTTCCCCAAAAAAAAAAGACGCTTTACAGCGTCTGAATATATATGGTGGCAGGACCCAGACTTGAACTGGGGACACAAGGCTTTTCAGGCCTCTGCTCTACCGACTGAGCTATCCCGCCAATGTGTTGCAATCAACGGAAACCAAAGAACGAAATCCTGAGTTTTGCGTCAAGAATATTTTTTCTTTTTTCTTTGAATATCCGGATTAGAGACTTGTAAACTGCACAAAATAACGAGTTGAGGCTTTGGTATTTTGATCTTTTTTTTTATCCTGTAATCAAAAATTACCGGTATTTTGACTTCTCGATATATCATCTGTTGATCTTTTAATTTGCTCTGAAATATAAAAAAAAGCTCCGCTTTTAAGGGCGGAGCTTGAATTTTTCGGATTATCGATCAGAATTGTCCCGCTTTGGTTTGTTTTACCAATTCTTTTACGCGAGCTTTCTGAGTTTTTATTTTTTTCATGATATTTGGTTTATCCGTTTGCTTGGCTGCTTGATTCAGATAAGAAATGCTTTTCTTAAAAGTAGCGTTTGCTTTGGCTTTCAAATTATCTCTTTTGGCAATAAGTTTATCGAGTTTTTCGCCGTAAAGAGTGGCATTTTGCTTTCCTGCTTCAATATCTGATTCCAATGTGATATAGTTGTTGTAGATTCCGTAACCTTTTTTCTCGTAAACAACGGCAAGAAGCAAATATCCTTCGTAACCGGACGGATTTTTATCTTTTGCGACAGAAGCGTATTCTGCAGCGGTTTCAAATTTATTCAAGGCAATAGCTGCATCGGCAAGTCCTTGATAAACTTTCGGATTTTCGGGATCAAGGCGTTGCAATTCTTTAAATTCGTTCAGCGCTTCTTTCAATTGTTCATTTGCTCTGTAGGCATTGGCAAGATAGAATCTGGTTTTAATGTTTTTCGGATTTGATGCCAAGACGGATTTATAATTTTCTATGGCGGCATCCAAACGATCTGTTTTGCTGTATGATTTTGCCAATTTCTTTTGTAAAGCTTCGTTTTCTTCGTCAAGTTCAACCGCTTTTTCCAAATAAGGAATCGCAGACTCGTAATCTTCCAAATCGTAATGGGTGTTGGCTGCTGCGGTCAAAGCAATAAGGTTGTTTTCATCCGTTTCCAAAATAGAATCAGCCAATTCGAGCAATGCTTCGGTTTCTTCGTTTTCGACAAGAATATTTACGGTCTTTTCCAATAAGGCAATCTCTCCGCAAACTTCGTAAGCTTTTTTGTAGGCTTCTGCAGCTTGTTCCAAATCATCGTTCTTTTCAAAACTGCGAGCTTTAAAAATGTAGTATTCTTTGTTTTCCGGTTCTGCGGCAATACCTTTTTCGGCAAATTCTATTGATTTTTCGTATTGACCGAGCATGTAGTAACTTTGGGTAAGATAAAAAATTGCGTCTATATTTTGATTATCCAGTTCGTAAACTCTTTCGAAAGCTGCTGCTGCATCAGCCCAGTTTCTGCTGTCAAAAGCAGCTAATCCGAGATTTTTTTGGTTATCGATGGCTCCGGTTGAAAATTTTTCGAGAATGTCTATAATCTCTTTTTTCAAAACAGCTTTACGATCCTTGCTTTTGGATGTAACTTCATGGCTTTGAACCTTAATCTCTCCGGTTTTTTTGCTGAGAATTTTACTGGTAATGACAAATTTTTCGTGAGATTTGGTTTTCACGTTTCCCCAAATCATAATATCGGCTCCGATGGCGTCTCCTATTGATAAAATATCGGCTTTATCGGCTGCCATCAAGTTTGTATAACCTGATTTTTTTACGGCTTCATCGGTTTTTTTCTGTTTGATAAGTTCGTATTTGTCTGATTTTTTCAAAATGGATTTAAAATCTCTTTTCATCAATTGACCGGCAATATATTGAGAGTCCGAGTCGTTTTTTTTGAATTGAAGAACAGCAATTTTAAGTTTATCTTCGGCAAACAAGCCGAATGCCATACTTAATATAATGAATATTCCTAAGATACGTTTCACGTTATCCTCCGAAGTTTTTTTTGCAAATTTTTATTGTCCGGTTTCAATGTAAAGCAATTTCTTTTATTAAAAACGTCAAAGCCGTGAAATTATTTTATTTTTTGCCTTTTCAGGTTTTCCGTTGAATTATTTCAGGATTATTTTCCTGCGGCGACGGTTTTTGTTTTTTCGTAAGTTTTCCCGAATCTGTTTACGGCTTTAATGTTTATTATATACAATCCTAAAGCAACTGTTTTTCCTGAGTCGTCTTTTCCGTCCCAGATAATATTGCTTACGGATGCAGAAGGAGCTTCATGACGAAGATTGCGAATTAATCTGCCTTTCAAATCAAAAATTTTGCAATCAGTTTTAATTGTTTTTTCGGGAAAGGCTAAGCTTATGCAAGCATGTTCGCCTTTGGAAGGAGAAAAAGGGTTGGGCGAAATGTTTATGTATTTTTCGGAAGGAACCGATTCCAGCATAATGCTGTTCTCGGCAAGAGGAGTTGATCCTTCGGGATTAATGCAGTTTCCCCAATTAGTGAAATCCGGGGCAGAATCAGATATTATCCGCTCAAGAGAAATTCCTTTTTCCGTACTCTCAGAGTAAATGAAATCATCAAAAATATTAGAGAATTTATCGGATACCAGAATTGACGCTCCTCCGTTCGGTAAAGCGGGCAAGCCGGTCAAAATAAGATTTTCCGGCAGATTAAACAGGGAGGAAAGCTTTTTTTTATCTGAATCGTTACCTGTAATCAAACATAATTTTTCTCGGGGAAGAACAACTCGACAAGTATCGTTTTTGATAATTATTTGCAAAGTGTCCGGATAATAAAAATTATTGCATCTCTTAATTTCCAGCCATTCGGGAAAATCTTTTTTCGGGTTTGACATTATTTCGTTTATTGTTGCCGGATAGGAGTTGTTCCCGATAAAAACAGTTTTCCGATTATCGGAAAGATCTTCATCCTCCTCGGCGTTTAATTCAAATAATACTTTTAAATATTCGCCTTCTTCCGCCTGCGGAAGTTCCGTTTTTAATTCTGCGCTGTCCTTTAAGGAAAAAACTCCTGATTCAATATAATCGGTTTCCTCCGGATCAAAAATTTTTGCGGTAAGGACAAAATCGTTGATTTTTTCTAATCCCGTATTCCGAATTTTAAGATAACAATAATTTTCGCCGAAATGGGGAGTCGCCTCTGCAAAAGTCAAATTAAATGACGGGGGAACGATGCTGTTTATGAAACCGGGAGTTGCCGAATTCGGATTTTCGGATGGCAAAAAACAATATTCCGTTTGGGAATCAGGTCTGTTTCTTTCCAGAGAACGTCCGTATGAAGACGGTTTTTGTTCATAATAAACCGAATCTATATTCTCATCGGAATAGTATAAGTCCAAATAAATATTGTCGTCGGAATTATTAAATGAAATCGGTTTTTCGTATTCTTGAATCATTTTTTCCGACAAATGAGGATATTGGGACAGCAGGGCTTCTTTTTCGGACGCAACAACTTTAAATTCTCCGACGGCAAGATTTAATTTGAAAGGACGGGATCGGGAAACTCTGTCTCTTACGGTTGCCGTAAATTCCAAATTTTCTCCGGAACGATTATAAATCTCAAACCATTCGGGCTGATCTTCCGGAGGATTTGCCGAAATTTCGTTTATTGCCGTCGCAAAAGGACTGACGGATACGGCAATCGTATCTGAATTATTGCCGGGATTAAGATCGCCTTCGTTAATAATTTGAAAAGCGATTTCTTCAATAGCCCCGGGATTTTCAAATTTTAAATTCAGCAGAATCGAGTCTTTCGGAGCGGGCAAAACGTCTAAACCGTATTCATAAATATTGTTTTGATAAAGAGATTTTATTTTGGGAGAAACATTATGCACCGGGAATGTGGATAAGTTTTTTATGCAAAGATCAAAAGTAAGGTAAGTGTCTGTAATTTCCGTACTTTTGACCGAAATGCTCAAATCCGGGGATAGATTTTGCGCGCTGTTTTCTTTTGCAGGTGTTGCTCCGTCCGGGTCTATACACGCAACTCCTTGGAAAATATCATTTTCCGTGCTTATTCGTTCCAAGGATATGCCGCTTTCCCAACTTGATATAAGGTATGATATACTGTCTGAAACAGAATTATTTGTGTCCGAAAGTATCAATTTTTCTGCGGAATTATTGAGATAAGTCCAGTCATCGGTTTCTGTAATTTGATGTGGATAAATATGTGGATATCTGTCCAGCGTCAATGCCGAATCAGGACAAAGTATTAAATAATCAAGAGATAATATCTTCTTTTTACAGGTAATTTTCGCCCCGGAAGCATCTCTGACGAAAAAATTATCCAAGTCAATATCAGCGTCGGAACGGTTAAACAGTTCAATCCATTCTGTCTGATCTGATTCCGGTTTAAACATTACTTCGTTTATCAGGACAGGAGAATCTTCCAAAAATACGGAGGCGGAGGTTTGATTATTTTCCGAAACGGGATCATTGCTAAATTCTAAAAAAGCATCTGCATAGAGGTAAGGAATATCCGGTTTTGTAAACGAAAAAACAGCTTTAACCGAATCGCCCGCTTCCAGATTATTTTGAACAAAAGTTTCTTCAAAACCGGTGTTTGCGGAGAAATGAACAGAAAATCCACTGTTATCCACATTTACCGTGGATAAGTTAACTATGTAAGTGGAAAACTTTGCTTTTTCGGGAAATATTTCAATTTTAAGAGGAGATAATTTTAAATCTGTCGGATAAACATTCGGAAGCCCGGGAGTAGGATTTTGACAGCAAAACCAATCTTCGGCATTATTATTGGCATCGTCTCCGTCATAAATTCTGGCAAGAGACTCTCCTCGGGAAACATCGGGAGCAAAAATTTCGGCAGGATCGCTTTTGTCATCAGGCAAATTATTGGTATTAGGCTTATCATAGATAATAGTATCAAAATAAGAGCTGTCAGGAGAGAGAATGCGTACCCCGTCGGAAGCGGAACCGCCGTTTTGCAAGCTGAGTTTCATAAAAATATCGCAGTCTTTGACCAAAGAATCGCCGATAAGACAAAATTGAGAAGGTTCAAGAATAAATTCCGGTAAAATTCCCTCGGTTTGAAACTCGGTTCCCGC
This sequence comes from Candidatus Cloacimonadota bacterium, assembly GCA_002742885.1. Classification (GTDB taxonomy): domain Bacteria; phylum Cloacimonadota; class Cloacimonadia; order Cloacimonadales. The sequence goes on along the minus strand of PDOO01000025.1, from coordinate 46,296 downwards.
ACTTTGGATAATCCAATTTTTAAGATTTACGGATTGCGTTCCGTTATTGTAAATTTCAATCCATTCTTTTCCCGAGTCTGCTCCTTCCGGATCGTATAAAATCTCGTTCAGTTTGGGCAAGCAGAATGAAATATCTACGCTTAACAATAAAATATAAATAAATATGTTACGCATTTTTTCGCTCCAGGAATATCTTATCGTAATAATACAGCGTCAAATATGAAAAAAACGGTTTAATTAAGCAAGGAAATAAATAAATAAGTCTGAAATGATAAAAAAGTTCTAATTCTCTTGACTCTTTTTCTTTCCTGAACGTAATGGAAAACAGGTTAATTTAGTTTAAATGACAGAATGGAAAACAGGTTAATTTAGTTTAAATGACAGACATGACAGTTATTATTTTATTGAAAATAAATGAGTTAAGATTTTAATGCCTTGCTGTATTGATACCTGTGCAAGACCTTGCTTACAATAAGGAAGGATACAAATGAAGTTTAGATTTATTTTCGCATTTCTTTTGTGCGTGTGTTTAAATGCTCAACATTTTGCGGAAAAAACTCTTGATATCGGAGAGGATTCCGCATACGTAAAATCAATGATTTGGGCTGATTTGAATAATGACGACTATAAAGATTTATTGATTTGGGAAAGCTTGGAATACGATTCAGGCAATTGTCTCAAAATTTACATAAACAAAAAAGACAAATCGTTTTACCTGTCTGAAAACATTCTCGAAAAAACAGATGCTCCCGATATAACGGTAAAGCCCGTTGACACAGACAGAGACGGTTTGAAGGATTTATTTGCCGGCTCAGGACAAAATAATTTTATTTATCGCATTTCTTCCGGAAATTTTGTTGCCGAAGACGGCGGCATAGATTTGAAAAATCAAAAAATAATCTCTGCCGAGCCGGGAGATTTTAATCAAGACGGAACACTTGACTTATGTCTTTTCGATAATTCCGGAGAAAAGATAATTTTCTTCAATCGGAAAAGCGGAAATTTATTTGAGGATAAATTTATTGCATCGAACAATGATTCTCTGTTTGTTCCTTATCAAAAAGAAAATATCTCCGCAGACACTGAAGTCTTTTTCATGCCTGACAAAAAAAATCTTAATCTCAACGATTCTTTAAAAACGGAAAAAACATTTTTTGCCGACTTTGACAATAACGGGGAAGAGGATGTTTTGATTCTTTATGAAAATGCAAATTTATTGGAGCTTTTTATCCGGAAGGGCAACAGTTTTGTTTTTCATGATCGTTTTTTGCTTGATGACAAAAAAGTTTTTTCTTATGAAGACTTCGATAATGACGGAGACATCGATATTTTTGCAATTTATAACGGAAAAATTAAATTGTATGAAAATACGCAACTCGGAAATTGGATAAAATTTGTATTGATTGATAAAGAAAAAAGAGAAAATCCTGTCGGAACAGAAATTAAAATTGCTTTTCGCCCCGACGATTCTGCCGTCGAATCGGAAACAGTTATTCTTGAAGAAGCAGAATATTTGGAATTCGGTTTAAAAAATGCCGAAAAAGCGGACAGCGTAAAAATAATCTGGAATGACGGAAGGGTCTTAAATTTATATAATTTGCCGGCTAATGAAATTTATACCGTTGTTGACGAGAATTCATCCTTAACGATAGATTCCGTCTTTATTTTGGGCGATGAAGATATCAGAGTCGGAGTAACGGCGGAACAATTAACCGACTATTCGTCTTTTGAATTGCAAATTTCAGGATTTTACGGACAATTGGAATATCTGGAAATAGAAAAGGAAAATTGTGTTTTAGCTGAATACAATATGATGATTTTGGATAACGACACCGGGGACGGCGTAAAAATCGCGGGAGCCGGAACAGAAACCGTTACTGACGACGGAGTTTTGTTTTATCTTAAATTCAACAGATCAATTGAGTCCGGAACTGTTCCCATAAATATTGATTATGCTGTCTTCGACACTTATTATCTCGAAAATCTCGAACACGGCATTGTCCGAGTCATGCCGATTATCCCGGGAGATGCGAATTTAGACGGAGTCGTTAATTTTGACGATGTTGACAATGCTCTTGATTGCATCTTGGGAGAAACTGCGCTTGATTCCGTTGAATTTGCCAATGCGGATGTAAATCAAAATAATTCTGTTTCGACTATGGATGCTTTTCTTATTTATAATTCCGTTGAGGACGGAACCGAGCTCCCCGTTGAATTTGACTCTGTAAGCGGAAGTTTATCTGCCGATGATGAGATTATTTCGGTAAATCCGGGCGAAGATTTTTCTTTGCCTTTGAATTTATACAATGTTATTGATTGGGCTTCCGCCGAAATAACGATAAAATACGATCCTCAATTTGTTTTGTTCAGAGCAGAGCAAGACTCTGTGCCGGACTGCATATATCGTTTCGTTTCTGTAAGCGATTCGGTTGAAATTGCACTTGCTTTCTCGGAGTTTGTTTCAAGGGAAGTAAGCTTGCCTTTTCGATTCAGTTCTGATTACGAAGGAGATTTCGAGTCCGATATTGCAATAAATTTTAAGACCATAAACGATAATCATGCTGATTTTGCGGTAAATTTTCATCTGATACGGGAAGTCTCTCATAAAGATGAAGAAGAAATCTCGGAACCTGAATTTAAATTTTTTCAATATCCTAATCCTGTTTTGCCTGATGCGGATCGATCTGTTTCAACCGTAGAATTTACCTTGCCTAAAGCTTCAAAAGTTAAACTTGCGGTTTACAATATCAAAGGACAAATGATAAAGTTGCTGATTGATAAAGAACTCTCCGAAGGTTCTCATTGCGTTGATTGGCATATTAAAGATGAAGACGGTAAAAATATACCTTCAGGACAATATTTTTATAAACTTACTTACGAAAACAAAGAATTATTTGAAAAAGTTTTAATCGTCAAATAACCGTCTGTGCCGATTTTCCGCATAATATAATATTCTGTTGCCGTTTTTGCTCAAAAATAATACTGATCCGTATTAAAACCTTTGTACTCATAAATAAGCATAACACATGATAAGCAGTAACGCAAAAATTGTTTTTCTATGAAAAATGAGGTTATTTCCGTAAAAATAAATATTAAAATTAAAGTCATTTTCTTTTTATTTGACAAAACTGTAAGCCGAAAAAATTTCAAAAAAATAAAATATTTAAGGAGCTAAATATGTCAAAAATGCCTTACGCTGAACCTTATAAAATTAAAATGGTTGAAGCCGTTAAAATGACGACAAAAGAAGAAAGAGAAAAGTATATTGAAGAAGCCGGATTAAACTTGTTTAATCTGAAAGCCGAAAATGTCTTTATTGATCTTCTTACCGATTCCGGCACCGGAGCGATGAGCGACAAACAATGGTCTGAATTAATGCTCGGAGATGAAAGTTATGCCGGTTCAAAAAGTTTTTTCAAATTCAAAAACGCCATTAAAAATATTTTGGGTTTTGATCATGTTCTGCCTACTCATCAGGGACGAGCAGCCGAGAATGTCTTGTTTTCCGCCCTCATTAAAGAAGGAGACGTTGTTCCCGGCAATGCGCATTTTGACACCACCAAAGGTCATATCGAATTTCGAAAAGCTTTTGTTGTCGATTGTACGATAGACGAAGCTGCCGATCCGACAAATCTTCATCCTTTCAAAGGTAACATCGACCCCAAAAAATTGGAAGCTGCTATTGAAAAACACGGAACCGATAAAATTCCGGTTGTTATTTTAACCGTTACCTGTAATACCGGAGGCGGTCAGCCGGTGTCTATGGCAAACATTAAGGAAGTTGCGGCAATCTGCCGTAAAAACAATATTCCTCTTTTCTATGATTCCGCCAGATTTGCCGAAAATGCTTATTTTATCAAAATAAGAGAAGAAGGTTACGCCGACAAATCCATCAAGGAAATCGTTAAAGAAATGTATTCTTATGCCGACGGAATGACTATGTCTTCCAAAAAAGACGCTATCGTAAATATCGGCGGATTTATTGCTCTTCACGATAAAGAACTTTACCAAAAATGCACAACTTTCAATATCATGTATGAAGGATATTTGACTTACGGCGGAATGGCAGGCAGAGATATGGCCGCGCTTGCCGAAGGTTTGGACGAAGGTACCGAATTTGATTATCTTGATTCAAGAATAAAGCAGGTTCAGTATTTGGGAGAACGTTTAAAAGAAGAAGGTATTCCCGTAATGGAACCGTTCGGCGGTCATGCCGTTTATGTTGATGCCAAGAGATTTCTTCCGCATATTCCTCAATTAAAATTCCCGGCTCAGGTTCTTGCAGTTGAATTATACAAAGAAGCAGGGGTAAGAGGAGTTGAAATCGGAACAGTTTTGGCAGACCGAGATCCTGTTACCAGAGAAAATCGTCCGGCTAAACTTGAGTTGCTTCGCTTGGCTATACCGAGAAGAGTTTACACAAATAACCATATGGAAGTTATTGTTTGGGGTTTAAAACAAATTGCTGAACGCAAAGAAGAACTTAAAGGATTGGAGATTACTTACGAAGCTCCTATCATGCGACACTTTACCTCAACTTTCAAAGTTATTGATTAATCAATCTTTACCCGTTTCCTGATTTCAGGAGCGGGTATTTTTTTGCAGATTAAATATTGCTTGAGAAATAATATTTATTCTTTTTTAAAAAAAAAAGATTGACACATTTATGATGTATTTACCTTGATGTTAAAAAATTTATAAAGGAGTGAAACATGAAAAAACTTGTTTTATTGGCATTGGTTGTTATGGTATTGGGAGCCTGCTCAATTACGATTCCCGTTAGCGCAACTTCAAATACTGTCGGAAACAAAGTCGGTCAAGCTATGGGTACCGGATATCTCGGCATTTTGAATTTTGACGTTGACGCAAGTATTCAAACTGCAGCCAGAAACGGCGGAATCAAAAAAATCTCAACCGTTGATTTCAAGAAAACCGACTTGTTGGGTTTTGTTCAAACTTATACTTGTATCGTAACAGGCGAATAAGAGTCTGACTTTTATTTGTTTAAACCGGCGTAAAAGCCGGTTTTTTTATTGGAGGTAAAATAATGAAAAAAAATGTTTTATTGCTTTTTTCTTTATTGCTGATTATCGGATGTAAATCGGGCAGAAGCGTCGTATTCGGACCGTTTTTCAAATATAAACTCAGTTCTTTCGAAAGAAGTGTCGGTTTAACTGAATCTTATCATGATTTATACGAAAAAACCTGCGCTTTTGAAAATAGAAATGTTATTTTGAACAAAATGATTTTATCGGATGTCGCTTCTTATATTTTTATTGCCGTTCCCTTTGAAGTAAAACCGGAAGATTTAGAAGATGATTTACAAAATTCAAAAGGATACGGTTTCATTGATAAAAAAGAAATATCCGTCTCGGGCAAAAAAGAAAATCTTTATTTAGTGAAAAAGAACGGAGATTTTCAGCTTAAACTTGTTATAAAAAACGAAAAAGGCGCTGCCGTAATAAGTTACTTTGATTCCGATCCCGAAAAAATAAATAAACTTTTTAATAATGATCAATATTTTGCCGAGAGAATAAAATGAAATATTTTTTTAGTCTATGCTTGATATTATTTTTAGGCGGATGCTCAGTCAATGCCGGCATGAAACCCGGCAGAGCAAAAAATAAAAATTATGTTTCCTTTTTTAAAGATGTCGGGTTAATGCAATATTTTATAAAACCGGCTAAAGCGGAAGCCGACGGCTATGTTTTTGAAATTGATTATACTTTCAGAGAAGGGGAAAAAGCCGTTAATGATTCGATTACCGTAAATTTTTCTCTTTCTTCGGATAAAAAATCTGCCGCAAAAGTAAAAAAACTTATTCTCAGCGGAAAAGAACGCAAGATTATATTTGATAATCCGATAATTATTTTTAAAGACAGAGAAAAAAATTTGATAAGATATACGACAACTTTTCCCAATAAAAAGAAAAAAGAATTTACTGAATTGGGTGATTTTCATATTTCAGTAAAAACAAACAAAAAAAATATTGTTTTTCGCAGTAAAGGATTCCAAAAACAAATCGAAACTTTGAACTTTTTTTTAAATCCGTTTAATCCCGAAGAAGATTAAATAAACTTGGATTGACCGGAATTCAGAAATATAAAATCAATTATATGCCCGTATATGTCTGTTTCGGGCATTATAACAAATAATTCCAGGTTTTCTTAAATATCCGAGATGTTTGGCTTGACCGATATGCCGGCAATTTAAATCTGCGTAAAAAACAAAAAATATGATAAGAGGTGGTTATGAATTATAATAAGCTTTTCTCGAAACAAACCTTGAATATGAGATCTTCCATAATAAGAGAGATGCTTTCTTCTACGAAAGGAATTCCCGGTTTGATTTCTTTTGCCGGAGGATTTCCCGCCCCCGAAACTTTTCCCAAGGAAGATATTGCTCAAATCTTTGCTGATGTTATAAAAAACGAAGGCGATGATATTTTACAGTACGGAGCCAGTGAAGGCGACAGACTGTTGAAAGAACAGCTTCGCAGAGTTGAAACCGATCTTGAAGGTCTGAAAGACGAAGAAATATTGGTAACGGTAGGATCTACTAACGGTATTTATCTTTATGCTGCATCATTAGTTAACGAAGGAGATGTTATTCTTGCGGAAGCTCCGAGTTTTCTCGGCTCGTTACTGGCATTTGAATCTATGGGAGCAGATTTGGTAAGCATAGATATGGATGATGAAGGCATCATTCCCGAAAAAATGTCAGAAGTCGCCGAACAGCTTAAAAAAGAAGGAAAAAACATAAAATTCCTTTATTTGATTCCTGATTTCCAAAATCCTCGCGGCACAACCATGAGTCATAAACGTCGGAAAGAAATTATAGAAGTTGCCTCTGAATATAATATTCCTATCCTTGAAGACAATCCTTACGGTCCTTTGAGGTATGCGGGGGAGAAGGTTAAATCAATGTACTCGATTGCAAGATACGAAATGGGAAATCCGGATACGGTTACTATGGTAAAATCGTTCTCCAAAATTCTCGGTCCCGGTTTACGTCTTGCTTATATCATAGGTTCGGAAATTCTTATCGGAAAAATGTGCTCATGGATGCAAAAAGTCAATGTGTCGCCTGATTGTGTTGCGCAGAGAGCAGTTGCCGAATATTTGAAACGAGATCTTTTGATGCCTCATGTTGAAACGGTCAGAGATTTTTATCGCCCGAGAATGAACGCTATGATTGATTCAATGAATAAATTTATGCCGGACGGATTGAAATGGACTAAACCCGACGGTGGCATGTTTCTTTGGATAGAGTTGCCCGAAAAAATTAACGGAGACGAACTTTTTGAAAAAGCAAAAAAATTCAAAATTGCTTTTATTCCCGGCAGTAATTTTTATCCGAAAGGAAGAGAAAAATATAATTGCATGCGTTTGAATTTTTCATACCCGACACCGGAACAAATTGAAACAGGCATAGAGAGATTGGCTGAGTTGATAAAAAGCGAGATGTAATTTTTCATAAGGCTGTTTCGTGTTTCGGAACAGTCTTTTTTCTTTTATTGCAAAATATACGGAGAATAAATGACCCATTTTTATAAAAATCAAAGAACGGCGGAAATAAAAGCAGGAATTACCGTTTTTATTGCTGTAATTATTCTTTTTTTCAGTTATGCTTGGTTAAGAGATATTTTTGTCTCAAGCGAATATAAAAAAATAAATATTCTTTTTGATCATTCGGGAGGAATTGATCCCGGAGACAGAGTTACTTTAAACGGCGTGGAAGTCGGCAAGGTAAAAAAAATAACTCTTTCCGAAAAAGGAGTCTGTATTTCCGCTTGGGTAAAAATTCCTTTTCCTCTGCGAGAAGGAACGGTTTTTGTTTCGGAAGAAAGCAATATGATGGGAGAAAAAAGAATTGCTGTTTATCCTTCTGAAACAGGCAAAATAAGCTCTGATGATTTTGTTTACGAAGGAACTGCTGCCGGAGGTATTGCCGATTTGGTAAAAAAATTCTCCGATATTGTCGATAAAGCCGGAGTTTTATTTGACGGCGAACATTCTGCCGATAAAGTTTTTGCCGATTTTCATTCGGTTTCAGACTCGATAAAAGTTTTTATAAACAGTATAAATAATTTAATTTCCGAAAATAAAGAAGAGTTAACGGAAACCTTGACCTCGCTTTCTTCCGTTTCCTCTGAATTATCGGAAATTATCGGAGAGAATAAAGGTAATATTAACGAAACGTTTGTCAAAACAAAAGAAATTGCCGATAAATTAGACAGAGAAATAGACAAAGCTTCGCAAATTATGTCGCAAATAGCGGAAATTTCCGATGAAATTAAATCGGGAGACGGTTCTGCAAACAAATTTATTTATGATCCTCAATTATATGAGGATTTGCGCAATTCAGTCAATTCTCTTGATTCTCTCTTGAAAGACGTTAAGAAAAATCCCAAAAAATACTTGGAACTGAAAGTTTTTTAAATCGGATATATTATGAAAAAAATAATAACTGCAATCTTGATTTTTGCCGGAATAAATATTTTATCGGCTATAAGCTTCGGTAAAAATAAAATTCAAAAAGAAAAGCTTGAATGGTCTGTCATCAAAACAATGCATTTTGATATTTATTTTGAAAAAGGCAATGAAGAATTCGGACATTTGGCAGCATTGATGACGGAGGAAGCATACTACTATCTTAAAAAATCTTTCAAACAACCGATAACTTACCGTTTCCCGGTTATTTTTTATTCAACTCACACGGATTTTGAAAAGACTAATATTATTTATCCTTTGTTGAACGAAGGAATAGGAGGATTTACCGAGCATGTCAAAAACAGGGTTGTTGTTCCTTTTGACGGAAGCTACCGGAAACTGGAATCCGTTTTAATTCATGAACTTACTCATGCTTACGTAAATTCTTTGGATCATTTTTTAAAAGGAAGTTTTGTTGTAGGAAGAGGCGGGAAGGATTTGCCGTTTTGGTTGTCTGAAGGACTTCCCGAATATCTGGCTGTCGGCGGTATGGATAATTACAATAATATGTTTGTTTTCGATATGATGTTAAACGATTATCTTTATCCCATGGATGAACTCGGCGGATATCTTGCTTACAGGGAAGGAGAAGCTTTTCTTGCTTATATTGCATCTGAGTACGGAGAAGATAAAATAATGCCTTTGGTTCATGCTGTTCGTTATAACTCCGATATTGAAAAAGCATTTGAAAATGTCTTGGGGCATGATTTTAAGACAGCTCAAAAAATGTGGAAAAATTATCTCAATCGAAAATATAATTATCTTTATCGCGATTATTCGATTCCTTACGAGGTTTATAAACGCAAAACAGATCATGTTGAACAAAATGCCAATATGAATTATTCGCCCGCTTTTTCTCCTGACGGGAAAAGTTATCTGTATTTTTCCAATCAAAATATGCGAACTTCCATTTGTCTCGGTTCGGTTGATGATGATAATTTCAAAGATAAAAAAATTATTGTCGGTCAAAAAAATGCAAGTTTTGAGGATTTTCATTTTCACCGCAATAATGTCTCCTGGTTTCCCGATAATGACAGATTTGCTTTTGTTGCAAAGACTTCATTTGGCGATTTTATTTATGTTTACGGGTTAAAAGAAGATAAAATATACCAAAAAATAAGTCCCGGTAATTTTGAAGGAGTTTATGAAGTTTCGGTTTCGCCCGACGGCAAAAAAATTGCTTTTACAGCGGAATCATTGTTGCAAACGGATTTATATATTTATGATTTGGATACGGAAAAAACAACTCGCATTACGAATGATAAATATAATGACGCTCAGCCTGCTTGGAGTCCGGACGGCAAAAAAATTGCCTTTTCAAGTGAAAGATCCGTAAATGACAGCCTGCGTAATTTTCATAATTTCTACTCTTTGAACAGCGATATTTTTACTTTTGAACCTGCAACAGGCAAGATTATGCAGATTACCGATGATAAATTTAATAATGCATGGCCGATTTGGACTCAAGATTCTAAAAATATTGTTTTTGTTTCCGATTCCCTGAAAATCAGTAATTTGGAAATTGTAAATCTTGAAAGCGGAAGCAGAGCCGGAATCAGCAAAATTTTGTCCGGAGTTTATAATGCCGCTCTTTCTCCCGACGATAAAAATTTGCTTTTATCTGTCTATTATGAGAACGGCTGGGATCTTTATCTTGCCGAAAATCCTTTTCAAAATCTTAATTTCTCAAAAGGATATAAACCTCAACTTTATACTCGGGGATATGATTTCAATAAAAATTTCCCGTCCGAAAATTATAAATTATACGGTAAAAGAAATCGGAAATTTAAAAAAATATCTTTTAGAGGAAATTCCGGCAGAGAAAGTGTTATTGATTTTGCTGATTTTGCCAAAAGAGACAGCCTTGCTCGCGAGCATAACATAAAAATAGACGAGCAACCGACGGAAATCAGCGAAATTCCGATAATTACCGATTATAAACCGAAATTTTCTTTGGACAATCTTTGGGGAGGGATGGCTTACTCTTCCTCCAGAGGAACAGTCGGGCAATTGCAGTTATCAATGAGTGATTTGATGGGAAATCATGCCGTGGGAACAATGTTGGGTATTGCCGGCAGCTGGAAAGAATCAAGCATTGTTTTTAATTATTTGTATTTTGCGGACAGAATAGATTACGGAGTCGGAGTTTTCCATGTCTCTCAGGAAAATCATTGGCGACGTTGGATTGACGGAGAATATAAAGGTCGTTATAGGGAAATGGAAAGAGAATACGGATTTTACGGCTTAACCAGTTATCCTCTAAGTAAATTTTTCCGGATAGATTTGGATCATACTTTTTATGTTAAATCCGAGAGATGGGAAAAATTGATCAATGATGATTATGTTTTGCAACCGAGTTTGAACGAAAAAAGAATGGTTTATGCGCCTCGTTTGAGCTTTGTTTATGATAATGCTCTGTACGGTTCGGCAGGACCGATTGACGGACAACGTTGCTTGTATTATGTTTCCCAAAGTATTTTTTCCAATTTTCAATATATAACTCATTATGCCGACTTGCGGTTTTATAAACTTTTTGCCAAAGAATATTCTTTTGCTTTAAAGATTGCGAGCGGAGCTTCATTCGGACCCGATGCTCAAAATTTTGAACTTAACAGATTTTTTGACGTACGAGCTTATAAGATGCCTCGTTCTCATCCGGATTATCACAAAAAAATTGTTACGTCTTTGGAATTGAGATTCAATTTGCTTGATTATCTTAAATTGGGATTTCCGTTGCCGCTCGAATTCGGCAATCTCAGAGGAAGCGCTTATGTTGATTTGGGAGCGGTTTGGGATGATAAATTCAGAGGTTATGAAGATGATCGCTTGAAAGATATAAAAATGGGATACGGTTTCGGACCTCGTTTTAATCTCGGATTTTTTGTCCTTAAACTTGATTTTGCGTGGGAAACTGATTTGGTGAGAAACTCAAAACCGAGGTTCTTTATCTCGCTTTTGGAAGATTTTTAAAAAATAAATTGAATTAAGAGATTATTATGAAATGGAGAATTTTAATAAACAAGCCGATGTCGCCTTATGAAAATATGGCGCTTGACGAAGCTGTTTTTCTTGGGATTCAGGAAGGGGTTTCTCAACCATTGATAAGATTTTACGACTGGGATCCTCCGACTGTTTCTCTCGGAAATAATCAAAAAACTGAAGAGGAAGTTAATCTTGATGCAGTAAAATCGAAAGGATATGCCGTTGTCAGACGTCCTACCGGCGGACGGATGGTTTTGCATAAAAATGAAGTTACTTATGCCGTGATTACCTCTTTGGACGGTAAAATGAAAGGAAATATTACTCAAACATACTCGGAAATAAGCAAAGCTCTTTCTGCCGGATTAACTTTGCTCGGTATTCCGAATGAATTTGAAAAAGGTTCCCTTTCCGTATCTGAACAGCGCATGAACGCCAATCCCTGTTTTACAAGCAGCTCGCGCTATGAAATAAATTGTCTCGGTAAAAAAATAATCGGTTCTGCGCAAGTAAGGTCAAAAATTGCATTTTTGCAACACGGCTCAATTCTTTTAAATGAAAATCAGGAAGAAATTGCTGAACTTTTACCGGGAATTTCTGATGTAAAACGCGCAAAAATTGCAGAAATTCTACGTAAAAAGACGATAGCCGTTAATATGGTAACCTCTAAAAAATACAATTTTGCGGAAGCTGTCGGAAAATTTATTCAGGGCTTTAAAGAATACTGGATTGATGATGAATTTGAGTTAGTTGAATCTATTAATTCGTCGGAACGTCTTATTATGTCGAAACTTTTAAAATCTAAATATAAATGTTAGACAAAAATAACGCTAACTTCTTTTAAAATTAGGGTGATAGAACTTAATGCCCTTTTGTTTTTTTTATTTGACGCAATATACGATCTCCTGAATTTTAGCAGTAATGATTGATACGAAAAGTTAACAAAAAAACAAACAAAACAAAGGAGATTATCATGGCAGTAAAAATCGACAAAGAAAAATGCGTAGGATGTTCAGCATGTGTAGATACTTGTCCCGTAAGCGCATTGGAAATGAAAGAAGAAAAAGCAAATGTTGATGAAAGTGCATGTGTAGATTGCGGAGCATGTGTATCCGCATGTCCGACCGAAGCAATCGAATTATAAGATTTTTCAGAAAATCAGGAAAAAGTTGTTGACGCAAAAACAGGGCATTCATAGTTTGTCTCTGTTCGTTGCAAGTGGGCCAGTAACTCAGTGGTAGAGTATCTGCCTTTTAAGCAGAGAGTCGATGGTTCGAATCCATCCTGGCTCACCATTTGCGTCCCGTTCGTCTAGTGGTTTAGGACTCAGGATTTTCATTCCTGCAACAGGGGTTCGACTCCCCTACGGGATGCCACTTTTTTACGACATCAATTTTGAATTAAAATGTCCCGTTCGTCTAGTGGTTTAGGACTCAGGATTTTCATTCCTGCAACAGGGGTTCGACTCCCCTACGGGATGCCACTTTTCATTTAGATAAATCTTGCCTTTTCTTAAAGGTAAGGGCCAGTAACTCAGTGGTAGAGTATCTGCCTTTTAAGCAGAGAGTCGATGGTTCGAATCCATCCTGGCTCACCATTTTAAATAAAAAAATCCCCTTTTAGGGGATTTTTTTTTGCTTTCGGGTTGTTTTCATTTTTCACATTTTTTGATAATTCATTCTTAATTTTAAAATATTCGGGATTTGTTTTATACATCAAGAAGCGCTGACGGTTTATATTGTTCTGCAACAAAAAGCTCTGCATTTGACCTGACTGTATCCAGGAAATTTTGCATTACCGATTTTGCCAACTCGGGAGTATTGTTATGTTCGCTTAAATGAGCTAAGATTATATTTTTTAAATCAGGATGATGAATTTGAGATATAACTGACACCGCTTGCTCGTTAGACAGGTGTCCTGACCGTGATTTTACCCTCTGTTTCAATTCCCAAGGATAAGGACCGTTCATCAGCATTTCAATATCGTGGTTACTTTCCAAAATCAGAGTGGTTACGTTCTTTAATTTTTCAATCAATAATCGAGAAACATAGCCCACGTCTGTAATAACCGCCAGTTTTTTGTTTTCATAATCCGGACTTGTTACGACAAAATTATGATGATCGACGGCATCGTGAGAAGCAACAAAAGGATGAACAGTTAAGTCATGTATTTTAATATATTCTCCGCCGCTGAAATAACGAACTCCGGACGGCAGTTTTCCTAAGCGTTTTAATGCTGCTTCGTGTGTTAATTTTGAGATATAAAGGGGAATTTTCAACTTTCGGCAAAGTACTCCGGCTCCTGCGACATGGTCGGAGTGTTCGTGACTGACAATTACGGCTTTAAGACGGCTTTCATCTAAATTATGATAATTTACTGCATCAATTATTTTTTTCCCGCTTAATCCGGCATCGATCAAAATCTTAGTTTTAGAGGTTTTTATTAAAAAAGCATTGCCTTTGCTGCCGCTTGCCAATACGGATGTTTGAAACATAATTTTCCTTAATTTTCGGGCTTATTTTAGCCTAAGTAATAATAGCGATTATTGAATTTATCAAATTCCGTCCACTTGCCGACGTTGTTTTCCGCTGCTTTTATTAATTGAGTTATTCCGGCGGATTGCGCATCCATATTATCTGCAAAGTGTAAAACGGTTGCTTCAAGCATTTGGGGGAGACGAGCCGCAGCTTTTTCGTATTCTCCGTGATGAGACAATATCAGATGTCTTAATTTCATGAGTAAATCCTTGGGAAAAAGATTTATTTTGGAAGCCGTCTCATAAATCAATTGATCCCCCAGGCATATATGACCTATCAAGCGTCCTATATCGCTGAATTCAATTGACGGTTGAACGTTATATTCCTGCATTTTGCCTATGTCGTGCAATAATGCTCCCGTAACAAGGAGATCACGGTCAACCGGATAAAGATTGGCGCAAAAATTACAGATGGAAGCAACTGCGAGAGAATGTTCCAAAAGACCGCCCATATAATTATGATGCCAGCTTTTGGCTGCCGGTGTTTTGGCAAATTTTGCGAAAAATTCTTTATCTTCATCAAATATTTTTTTCAGCAAAGAGTTTAAATGCGGATTTTGAACGCTGTCTATAAATTTAAAGAAATCTGCCGCCAAATCCTGAATTCCGCGTTCGGCAGTTTGCACGTAATCGCTGAGATCGCATTGCAATTCATTAAGTTTATGCAATTTATTGACTGTTACCTGAACCTGACCTTTATACAGAATTACAATTCCTTTTATCTCTATAATATCGCCTTCGGCAAACATTTCATTAAAATTTGCGGCATTCTTCCAAATATTGGCAACGACTTGCCCTGTTCGGTCGCCCAATTTTAATCTGATAAAAAGATTATTTGCGCCTTCTCTGAGTTCTTTGTGAGTAACCAAAAAACTTGATATTACTTCTTTGTTTATGTGTTCGCTTAATTCTTTTACGTATATTTTATCTGTATTTCCCATTTTTTCCTCATCAAATGACATAAATATTATTGGTATAAATCCATCCTCGACCGTAACGTAAAATTTCCAGTCGGTAGGAACCTTTTTCTTTAATTTCAAAAAAACCTTTTTCGTCTTTGACGAAATCCGATTTTTTCCCGTTTCGATAAAGATCAATTCTGCATATTCCGGGCAGTCTGAAATAAAATTTTAAGCCCGGCGCAAAATTTATTTCTTCTCCGAAAATTGCTTCTTTGCCGTTCAAGCCGGATATGCCGGCATAAAAATTATAAGGCATTCCTCGTCGATAATTAACTATATAGGAATTTCCGTTTTTTAATGCCCGGAGAATTGACCTGTTTGATATTTCCGTATTTTCTTCTAATAAAATGTTGGTTCTGAGAGAACGCAATAAAAGTTTGTGCTTTAAAATGTGAAAAGTAAATTTTCCGAAAGATACGGGAGTTCCGTGAGCATCTATGGAACCTATCCCGGCTTTTCTTTGTCCGTTTACGTTAACTCTGTCCCAAATTTCCAGATTTTCCTTTTCCGGTTTTCCCGTAAATAAAAAAGGGAACAATACCATAAAAATACCGTTTAAAGACGGACGCAGTTTTCCGAGCCAAGAGGATAAAAAATTCCATATTTCAAGTCCGTCAACTTGTGAAAAATCATTAAGAGTCCATTCATATTTACGATATTTTCCGCATGCTCTTTTTTCTGACGGATGAGCAACAAATGAAATTGCTTTTTCTTCATGATACTTTTGGGTGTACTCTCTCGCATCGCAATTTGTATAAATTTTATCAGACTCGAAAACAAGTAAATGATTATTAAGCTGTTTGTCGTTTACTTCTGTTCCGACTATTACTTTCGGATAATCAGATTCTTTGACCGATTTTTCGTTTCGGCATTCGAGGTTATTGTGATCGGTAATCATCAAATAATCAATTCTGTATTTACGAGCTGTTTTTATTATCTTTTCTATGGGAGTTTCACTGTCAAAGGAATGGCTTGTATGAATATGAATCGCCCCGGTCAGTTCAATGACATTTCGACCGAATATTTTAAGCTTTCTCATTTTATTTCAGCAATAAACATTTTTTTACGTAAGTTTTTGTTTTTTTGTCGGCTTCAATTTTTATTTTCATAAAATAAATTCCGTTTGCCGCATTTTTATTTTTTAAATTTTTCCCGTTCCAAATCAAGGTGCCGCTTCTTCCTCTGATTTCTTTGGAAAACTCATTTACTTTTTGACCTTTTATGTTGTAAACGGAAACCGAAGCTTTATCTACGGAACGATCGGCGGTAAAGTCTATTCTCAACAAGTGTCTTAAATCAAAAGGATTAGGGTAAAGTTTAAGGCTTGCGGAAGGAGGAACGTTCTCAAAACGTTTTCTCAGTAACTTAACTTCTCTCATGGTGAGGGAATTGTAAAAAGCAATAGAGTTATTTTCCTCATCTTCCAACCAATAATGAACTTTTACCCGTAAATCAAGGTCATGTTCCGAATCATCGGCAAAACTGTAAACTGCCGGATCCGTCGGTAAAGAAAATTGAAATTCCTGTGCCGTATTCATACTCAAAAATTCAACAGGAATACCTTCCGGGATTAAATTCATATAATATTCCGGCACATTATTTCCGTAAGCAAGAGTATCGACGGTAACCGCAGCTTTAAAACGTAATCGTCTCAATCTTTCTTCATACACTGGAATCCCGGGATTTTTCAGCGAAACAATAACCGTAATATCTCCGGTATTGTCTTTTGCTTCAATCAAATCTTCTTCGACAAAAGTTGTTCGGGACAAATAATCCGACACGGAAGCTTCCAATTCTTCCGCATTCGGATCGGCATGATAGAAGTTGCCGTTTACCCTGAGTCCCGGCATCATGGAAACAGAAAATCCCAGCTCGCTGATTCTTGCCGCCGCCTCAGATTCAGGAATTATCGAATTATTGAGAAATAACGCCTGCACATCGATATTATTGTATTTTTCTGCCAAAGCTAAAGCTTCAGACATTTGTTGAATATTTTCAAAAGGACGATTGGCAAACATATCAAGCATAATCTTTTCATGCTCAACCCCGTTTACCGTGAAAAAATAAACGGAATTAAAAGCGGATTCTCCTGTTTCACCGTTGGTTGTGTTCCAGTCCAAGTAAACTTCAACTCGCAAATCCGAAGATATATCGTTTTCAAGTTTAAGCGTAAACAGAGAATCGGAAACAATAAATTTTGTCGTTCCTTCAAAGGGCGAATCCAAAGTAACTTGTTTAGATTTATTGTAAGACGGGTCGGATTTGCTTTTGATATTAAAATGGATTTTTAAGTCCGAATAATCAAGTTTTCCGTCTCTTTCTATCGCTGCTCCGAAAATAAGACCGTCATAAACCTCTGTTTGGGATGAGTCATCATGGCTTTCTTCCGTTATCACGCTCGGTCTTATAGAAATATTTAAAATTTTTACGGGATCATTTGCCAAAGCGACAATTTCCGAGTAATTAATTTTATTCAAATAAAGAATCTGATCTTCGGCTTGATACCAAAACCAAATATCGGTTTTTTCAGCCATTGAATTTACTGTTGCATTATGAAAATTGATATTTAAAGGATTTATGGAAAACGAAAAAAATGTATTCAATGTATCAAGCGCAATTCCTTCAATTCCGGAATAAGGCGTAAATTGATGGATAACCGTGTTTCCGATAAATTCTCCGTCAAGACTGTCTCTTTCAGTTAACACGGCATGAAAAGACGACTTTTCGTAATAGGCAGGAAGAATATTCAATGAATTTGATTTTAACGGTATTTTTGCCGTTATTGCCGTTCCGTTACCGCTGTAGGCGGCTTTCAGAGAATCTCGATCAAAAGCGACAAATGTTTTAAATTTTGCCAAAGAATCAATTGCAGCATCAATATTTTCCTCTGTAACGTGTTTGTTTTTTAGGAAATAATTGCCGTTTACCGCAATATCCGGATAAGAAAACAATTTATAGAAAGAAAATCGGGAGTTGGCTGCCTGAGAATATTTTATGTCGCCTTGATCCGGATAAAAGTTCATTATAACAATAGATGTGTCTTCAACCGAATTTTCATGCAAAACCAATTCGTTGTGAGCCGCATTATCGGAAATCAAAAAATTTTCCAATAAATGCCGGGGCATTGCTTCTTTAAATATTGATTTGAATTCAGTTTCTCGTTCTTCTTGGGAAAGACTGTCCTGCGGACTGACTGTTACTCGCAACTGATAAGTTCCGACTTCGTCTTTTACCGTATAAGAATCTTCGTCCGTAAATCCGTAAAATTCTTTTTCTTCATAAGCAGTCATGGATTGTAAAGGCAAACCGTCAGATTTAAAAAAGCTGTTTCCTAAATTTAAATCAAATTTAACCTTTATCTTTTCGGAAATTCCGGAAGATTGATTTTTCAGAATAATTTTAGGTTGGTATTCGGTTCCGGGAGCAAATTCTCTTCCTGTATAAAAATTTTTTATAACGACAACCGGGATGTCTGTTCCGCTCTTTTTTAAAGAATAATCTCCGAAAGCGTCAAAGACGAAATCAGATTTGAATCCGTAGTCGCCGAGAGGAGAAAATTGATAAAAAGGATCGGAGGAGCTGCCGCCGCTGTTGCGATAATAATAACTTCTTTCTCCTGTTCCGTCCGTTCCGGCGATATATAATCCTGAAACATGATCGGTTATGATTTGGGCAGTAACGAAAAATTTCAGCCCGATTAATTCTTTTTCTAAAAGCAATTCGTTCCAACCTTCGACTATATCCGCAGTTTCGTAATGATCCGGCAGAAGGTTGACATTTTCTTTTGCTTGATTAACTTTATCATCAATAAAAAAATTGAATTTTACGGCAGGAGCATTGAATAAACTGTAAAAACGTACTCTTTTTAAGGTAAAACTTTCTTCTCGGAGACTGTCCGGAATATTAACGGAAAACTTTCTGAAAAAATCATCAACAACAAATTCCTGAGCCCAGTAATGTTTATCTTCCGGAGCCGTATTATACCATAAATAAACGGGGTCTCCTGAATAA
The DNA here is from genome assembly GCA_002742885.1 of Candidatus Cloacimonadota bacterium. Lineage (GTDB taxonomy): Bacteria > Cloacimonadota > Cloacimonadia > Cloacimonadales. Next base: position 27,316 of record PDOO01000025.1, on the reverse strand, counting down.
TATCGTAAATCCGGAATTTCTTCCGAACGAATTTCAGTATTTATATGTTCCGGGTTATTATTGTATCTGAGAGATGCATTAAGCAGACTGAAAATCAGTATTGCGACTGCGATAAATATTTTTTTCATATTTTATTCCGTTAAATTTTATTAGACTGATCCATTTTTAAGAAGACGTTAATTTTGTATAGTTTAAACCCGTTTTTTAAATAAATATTACGTAAAAATATAATTCTTAAAGATTTATGACTGCGAAACGATTTTTACGCTTCTTTTGCTACTCTGAATCCGATAAAATTAGTTCTGGAAGTGTCTTGCGCCGATCCTCGATAAAAAGTTGCGGTTCTGTCCAAATGAAAACACCAGCCGCCGCCTCTGACTGTTCTTGTCATCCCTGATTTCGGACCGTACGGATTATCGATGATGCCTTTTCCGTAAAAGGCGGGATCGAAATAATCTAAACACCATTCCAAAACGTTTCCGCTCATTTGATAAATTCCCAACTTATTCGGTTTATAGGTTTTTACCGCAACCGAAGAATGCCAGCGATCATCGTTTTTATCTATCAAAAAATTGCTTTTTTTCAGAGAATTTTTGTTGCCTGTTGAAAATATTATCTTTTCGCCTCTGTTTCTTGCCGCATATTCCCACTCTGCTTCCGTAGGAAGTCTTCCGTCTCTCCAGCGACAATAACGCATTGCTCCGAACCAGCTTACTTCGATTACAGGAAAATCGTGATATGGTTCTTTCGGGAAATATTTACCTTTTTCGTAACGGATCTGACAATACGGACTGCCGATATTTACGGCATAGACTCCTTGATCTTTAATGTTGCCGAATTTATTGAGAAATTCGCAAAATTGTCCGTTTGTAACGACTGTGTCGCTGAGATAAAAATCGTTTAAATTTACCCTGTGAACCGGTTTTGCGCTGTTTTGACCTTTTTCCGTAAAATCTCCCATTTCAAAAGAACCGCCTTTGATCAGAACGAAATTTTCTTCTGATTTTGAAACAAGTTTCTTTAAACTTTTTAAGGCAATCGAGTTTAATCCCGGATCTGGTTGGATATTTCTTGCCGCATTTGACAATAAATAAACCGGTTCTGTTTCTCCTCGCTTTTGATGAGTTTTTATTTTTTCATTTATTTTTTTTAAGATATTTTTATTTTCCTGATTAAGATTTTCGTTGTCAGGATCTTTTTTCAGCAAATCGGTTATTTTTTGGAGAGCATTGTGTTTTTCCGGTTTTACCAGTCGGTTTGCAATAATCAGTTTTTTTATATCTTCAATCTCTTCTTTGTAAGTTTTTTCTTCTTCTGATCTTTTGTTTGATTTTGCCTGATTATTTTTGAAGTTCATTTTTCCCAATAATCCGATAAGAATAATAAGGATGAGGATAAATACGGCAAAAACAAGAAAAACGATAATTTTTTGGAATATAAATCCTTGAGGAATAATTCTTTTTTTACCGATTTCATCAGCTTTTTTTCTGTTATTTCTCAGATGATGTCTCAATATATTTTTATCTTCATCAGAAATAAGGGGAAGTTTATCCAGGGAAGCAAACTCCAATTTATCCGAATTTTTTAAATTTTGCAAAGAATTAAGATCGAAATTATCATCAAGGTTAATACTTTTCAGATTGGTAAGTTTTTCTATTCCTGCAAGAGAAGAAAGTTTATTGTGAGAACAATTAAGGGAACGTAATTCTTTGAGTTCGTAAATTGAATCAAGATTATCCTTGTTTGAATCTGCAATGTTTAAATGTTGCAGTTTTTTGAAAAATTTAATGTAAGATAAATTTATTTTATTTTTTTCGGAAATATCCAGACCTATCAAATCTTTTAAAAAGAATATTTTTCTTAAATCATGAAAATCAGGATTTGCAATGCGTAAGAATTTTGTTTTCATCGGCAATTTATACAATGACTTAGCAGGGAAATTTTCGCCGAGAGATATTAGCGGATGCGATGTTTTTATGCTTCTCAATTGCTGAATCGGAATATCTGTATCGGTATATAAAAATGTTATTTCCGGATCGACAGGCAAATCTTTTCCGGAATTTACCATTTGCCCGTAAAGTTTGTTGTTGAGGTAAATTTTGTTTCCTTCTTTTCTGAAACGAAGATAATTGCCGCCTTGATAAAGTCCGTCCAGTTTAAAACCGTTTACGGGATTTACGGCTTGAAAATAATCATTTTCTTCCAAACGGGCATTAATGGGAGTAACTCCTTTGTACTCTCCGTTAACGAAACCGGCTGAGGAAGGGAAATCTATTATGGTGTTTTTTCCGGATTTCAGCAAGGTATCCATCGCTTTGAGATAGTAAGGTCCTGCAATAACCAGTAAAATCATCAGTAAAAATAAAAGAGCAATATCTCTTTTCGTTTCAAAGTCCATGTCTCTGACTCTGATTTTTTTCTCTATATACTCTCTGATTATTTTTACTTTTCCTTTGGTTGCTTCATTTTTTATTTTTTTCAGTCTTTCCGTAATTTCTCTGAAAGATTGAGGTCGTAAATCAGGATATTGATTCAGGCATTCTTTTATGAGTTTATCCAAAGGTCTCCGGCTTTTAATTATATTCTTCGGTATTTTATAATCAGGAATGCCTTTTTTATCCGGTTTAAACGGACGTTTCCCGTAATATAATTCATAAAGCAGAACTCCGTAAGAGAAAATGTCGGATCGAAAAGAAGATCTTTGGCCTCTGATTTTTTCCGGCGCGATGTAAGGGCGAGAACCGGAAGCGCTTTTTTTATTGTTATGATAATCAGTAACTTCCGATATCCCGAAATCTGTTAAATTTGCCGTATTTTGTCTGTTAATCATGATATTGGAAGGTTTAATATCGTGATGAATTATGTTTTTCTCGTGAGCAGCTTCCAAAGCCGAAGCAATTTGCAAAGAATATTCGTATTTATCGATTTGCGGTATTTTCTTTTTTAACTTTTCGGCAAGAGTTACTCCCTCGATATAATCCATGTCCAATAGGAGATATTTGCCTGAAGCGTCAAAGTCATTGAGATGAATTATGTTGGGATGTCTTATTTTTGCCTGATGTCTGGCTTCTTTTCTTAATTCGGAAATCATGCTTTCCGTATTTTCGTTGTAACCGAAGATTTTTATTGCTTTCTCAACATCAAGTTTCAAATCCTGCGCAAGATAAACTGCTCCGAAAGAACCTGCGCCCAATTTTTTTTTGATCAGATAACGCTCGTTTATTATTTCGCCTTGAGATACGGCAGGAATATTTTCGGAGGATTTTTTTGATTTTGACATAAACTTAGTTGTTAAGGGCTTCCAATTCTTCCCAGCGTTCCATTTTAATGTTTAATTTTTTTTCAATTTCTTCGCTTTCCCGGGATATTCTTATAAAATCGTCTTTTCCCAAATTTGCGGAATTTTCAGATAATTCTTTTTCCTGTTCCGCCAATTTTTCTTCAAGTTCGGCAATTTCCTTTTCCGTTGCTTCCAGTTCCAATTTATCTTTGTAAGATATTTTTTTGATTTTAATGCTTTTTTGTTCTTTGTAAAGTTCTTTTTTGTTGATTTTTTCTTCTTTTTTTTCTTTTTTGTATTTCTTTACCAACAGGAAATCGGAATAATTTCCCGGAAATTTTATTATTTTCCCTTCTTCAAAAACAAACAGGGAATCAACGGTTCTGTCCAGAAAATATCTGTCGTGGGAAACAATCAGCAAGCAACCCGGGAAATCATCGAGATAATCTTCCAATATTTCCAGAGTTTTGATGTCGAAGTCATTGGTCGGCTCATCCATGATAAGGAAATTGGCGCCGAATAAAAGTGATTTCAATAAAAATAATCTTCTTCTTTCGCCTCCCGATAAAGAAGAGAGTTTACTGTGCTGCATCTTTCCGTTAAACAGAAAACGTTTTAAAATTTCCGATGCCGAAAGTAAAGATCCTGTTCCCGTTTTTACGTTCGGAGCATATTCGTTTATATAATCCGTAACTGAAATATCGGCAGCGTAAATTTCATCTTCCTGTCTGAAATATGAAAATCTCGTGTTTAATCCTGTTTTTACGAATCCTGAATCAGGTTTTTCGGTTCCTGTCAGTATTTTTAGAAATGTTGTCTTGCCTGAACCGTTATCGCCTATAATTCCGACTTTTTCTCCTTTAGTAAAGAAGTGAGAAAAGTTACTGAATAAATTCTTGTCGTATTTTTTTGTAATATTGTGAACTTCCAAAACAGTTTTTCCCTGTCGGACAGTTTGAAATGATATTTTCATTTTGTTTTCCGGTTTAAGATAAGATTTATTCATCAAATCATGCACTCTGTCGAGATGATTCTTCGGTTTTGAAGATCTGGCTCTTGCTCCGCGATTCAGCCATTTTAATTCTCGCTTTAATTGAGACTGACGGCGTGTTTCTTTTCTTTGCAAATCGATGAGTTCCATTGCCTTTTTTTCCAGATAATAGGAATAATTTCCGTTATAAAATTTAACTTTCCCCTCATCAATTGCCATGATTCCTGTGCAAACTTCGTCCAAAAAATAACGATCGTGAGTTACGAAAAGCAAGGTTGATTTGCTGTCTCTTAAAAAATCTTGAAGCCATTCTATGCTGTCTATATCAAGATGATTGGTCGGTTCGTCCAGAAGGATAACATCGGGATCCGACATTAAAACTCTGGCAATGTCAACTCGGCGCTGTTCGCCCCCGGATAAATTTCCGATTATTTTGTTTGGGTCTTTTAGACCTAAAAGGCTGAGATATTTTCTTGCTTTTGTTTCAATTTCCCAGGCTCCGGAATGCTCTATTTTGTCATAAATTGTTTGTTGCTTGTCAAAAAGTTCAGCGGATTGTTCGTGTTCCGATTGAAATAATATACGTCCGTATTCTTTCAGTAAAAGAAATTTTTCGTCTTTGCTTTCAAATATCTCTTCCCAAACTGTGTTTTCCGGATTAAGTTTCGGCTTTTGGGGCAAATAACCCGTTTTTAAGTTTTTTCTGAAAGTTATTTTACCTGTATCGGGATATTCTTCGCCTGCAATCATTTTAAGCAAGGTTGTTTTGCCGCAACCGTTTATGGCGACTAATCCTATTTTTTCGTTTTCTTTCAGCCCGAATGATACTGATTCTATAATTGTTTTTTCACCGTATTTTTTACTTATTTTTTCTATTGAAACCGTATTCTCTGCCATTTTATCTCTTGTTTGCATACAGGTTAATTTTTCTGAATCAAAAAAAAGCCCCCGAAGGGGCTTGTTGCTTTATATATTTTGAAGTTTTTGTCTGAATTGATATTTTGAGGCTTTTTTTACCCCGAACTTCCATTTCATAATAAGCTTACGACACTTATTTATAAAATCATCGGTAAAATTGGAACCCGAAACTCTTTCAATATCAACTCCTTCCACTTTACCGCTTCCTGATATGTAAAGAGTAATATTTAAATAACCGCCCATATCTACAATCAGAGATTCTTGACTGTAAAGACTGACTAAACGGGATCTGTAAGTAGCTACCTGATTTTTTATGGAAGCAAACTGATTTTGATCTTCTTGACTCATGGATGTAAGATCTATTTCTTCTTCGGAAACCATTGCAAGGGCAGCGTAACTTGCTTTTACCTTGGCAAATTCAACGCTTCCGCTTATCTCTTTGGTTTTAATATCTTCTACTCCTCCGAGATCAGATAAATCCATCTCGCCTAATCCCAGATCTCCTATATCGCCGAGATCGGCATCTCCGACAAGATTGCTTAAACTGCCGGTATCTTCCAATAAGTCACCTGAGGATTTAACCGCTGAAGTGTTAAAATCGGCAACAGCCGCTTTATTAACTTTTCTTTTTTTACCTCCGCGAGATCCCGATACAACAATTTCAGCCGAAACATTTGCTTCTAATATTTCTGCTCCGAAATCGGTATCGGCATTAAGGTCAACGTCTCCCGCTCCTCCGAAATCTCCCAGATCCAAATCACCGATAATATCCTGAATTCTTTTCTCTGCCTGTTTATTGGCTTCTTTAACTATTTTTTTCAGTTCTTTTTGGGATTCAGGTTTTTTTTGGGTAATATTGGCTGTATTTATCTTTTGTTCTTTTTTCTTCTCGGGAGTCTCTTTTTGCTCTTCAAACTGAATTTTTTGAACCGATTCTTTCGCTCTTGCAATTTTCTGTTGCAAAATATTTTCTTCGACAGGCGGTTCGTATTGAGACATCAGGTAAAATAAAATTATCATGAACGTCGTTAAACCGCCGAAAATAAATATAAACTCTCCTACGGCTCCTTTACGATATTCTTGCCTTCTTTTGTATTTTCTGATAAGTTCTTTATCGGCTGCCGAAATAGGTCGCAAATAAGGTTTTTTATAGCGGAAGGAAATTTTGTAGTGTTCCGAAAAACTGACCGTTCCGGATATCTTTTCGTTTAAAATTATAGAATTACCGGAAAGAATTTTTTTCATTTTTAATTCTTCCGGCGATAATACAAGATTGTTTTCTTCAACTTCAAATGACATTGAAGAATGAAGATTTATTATATATCTGTTGCCTTTTTTGGTGAGAAATTCAAATTTATCGGGGAATTTTGAATCTAAAATTTCCCAAAACAAATTAATATTTGATCCGATAATAAATTTAGATTTAATTTCACGACCTTCTCTGGCAAAGTTTAGCCTTTTCCCTTTATAAAAGAGGGTCATATCCAATAATTTATTTGCCATTAAATCCCCCTTTTAAATTCCCAACACTTCAGCCTTGCCGGCTTCTGTTGAAGATAGATAAATATTCGAAAAAGAAGCCTTTGCACCTGCCAAAATAAGCTGTGTAAGGTACTTGCATTTTACATTTTTGTCTGCTTGTATCATAAGACAAGGGATGGCTTCTGAATTGTTTGCTTTAATAACATCAGCTTCCGATTCCAATAATTTAAGCAGTACTTTTCTTGTCTTCTCTCTTTTTATGAAGTCTTCTGGAGTTCCCGCAAATTGACTGTCGCTTCCTACCAATATTTGGTTTTCATATAATTTTACAAGAACAACATTACCTTTTTCAAGTACTTGTTCTTTTGTGTAAGTTTTAGGAATATCCATTCCTTCAGGAATAATCAATTTTTGAGCATCCATAGAAACATTTTTAATCATGAAAACAAGTAATATCGTTAAAATATCAATCAATGATGTGATATTCAGTTCTTTATTTTGCGGAGTAATTCTGCTTTTTCTTACCATAACCACTCCTACCTGGTACGCCCAAAGTATTTTTTCTGCATCGGCGTATAATTAATGTCTGTAAAATTATTCATTTTACATACGTCAATGGCTGTTGTCAAAGCTTCAAACTTCAGATTATCTGAAGGTATTACTGATATTGTCGATTGATTTTTGTGTTCTTTTTTTAACTTTTCAAGCTCTTCGTCAAGTTTTATGAAATCATAATGAAGATTTGCTGTCGTTTGAGACATATCTTTAGCCGGTATTTTAATAACGGGAGCTTTTTTCTTTTTTGAGTCTTCTCCTACTTTTATTTCAAATCCGCTTTCAAATAAACCCAATGTTATTTTTTTCGGCGGTTTTTCCGTTATTTTTTCATTGGAAGCGGAAGCGCCTCCGGCTGATAATGCTATTTCCAACATAGTCATCTTTACTGAGACATAAATTGTTAAAAGCATGGGTAAAACCACTATAAAGAGGTTCATAATAGGAATCAAATTAAGCTCTTTGGATTCGCTAAAATTCCCTCTCCTTTTTTGCGAGGGTGCAACACGAGCCATAATTTATTCTCCCAATGAATTAGATACCTGATTAATCATCTTAACGCTGTATTCGTCAACTTGATTAACGATTTTTTTAGCTTTTACCTGTAATCCGCCTTTAATAAACATCGTAGGTATCGCAACTACGAGACCGAAAGCTGTAGTACCCATAGCTGTTGAAATACCGCTTGTCAAAAGTTTTGATTTTTCTGATTCGGGCGCATTACCCAAAGCATCGAAAGACTGAACCAAACCGAAAATTGTTCCCAGAAGTCCCATAAGAGTTGCGACTTGCCCGAAAACGTCAAACCAGAAAAGACCTGCTTCGATTTCAGGAATTTTTTGCATAGCTGCTTCTTCAAAAGCATTTTCCAAAACTTCTTTTAATTCTTTGCCTTTGATTCCTGATTTTCTGGCATCATTAAAAGTAATAAAGCCGTTCCAGAAAATAAATCCCAAAGTCTTGTCTTTAAAATTAGAGCATATTTTTTGAACTTCGTCATATTGTTGGTTTTTGATGTACCCTTTAAGTTTTAAATAAAAGTTTTTGGCATCAAACTTTTCTTTTATGGAAAGTCTGAAAGTTTTAACTATTGCCATAAGAATAACGATAACTCCCAATCCGGCAATGATGGGCATAAATTCACCGCCTTCATTATACATTTTTACAATGCTTACTTTTCCGGAATAGGAAGCAGCCTCTTCTGCAAATAATATTGATCCTGTTGCTAAACTTACACTTACAGAAAGCCATTTTTTTAAAGAAATCATAATCTTAATCCTCCATTTTTTTATACAATAAGCGATTTGTTTTTATTATTTTCGCTCTTTTGTTTTGACTGTATTGATAAGCTGAAAATTTATTTTTTCTGCTTATGGCAGTTTGAATTTCAGAAGGCTTTTTTAAAACAGATGCTTGCTCTTCGTCGCCTTCGTCTTTATCTACAAACTCAATATATTTTTTTGCTTTTTTCTTATTGCTTTTGATTGATTTTTTCTTATTTTCCGCTTCCAGCATTGTAAAAACGATAATGATTATTATGAAAAGTAAGATTTTAGTTCTCATTTTTTTGCCTCTGCTTCTTTTTCATTGTCTTCTTCGGGAGTTTTTTATCTATTCATTTCCCGAGTTTGATTTTTCTTCTTCTTTGTCATTTTCTTCATTTTGATTTTTTATTGCGCTGTTCTGATTATCCTGAACGCTTTTATTAATTTCTTGATTTTCCTGCTTTTTCTTTTCCGTATAATCAAATTCCATAATGAAACCGCCGTAAACTCTGTCGTCTTTAACTTTGAAAAGAATCTGATTCTCTCCTTTTCTAAACAGAGAAGGATTCGGTTTTATTACTTTCGGTAACCATTTTATAAGCGTCGCATCATACTCCGTCTTATAATTCTCGATAATAGGCGTTCCGTTAATCCAAGCTGATAATTCTTTTTGACCTATAAATTTCATTTCTCCGGAAACAAATTTCTCCGGGATATAAATATTTTTAATCAACCAGATTGTATCAACTGAACTTGTATCTTCTTGCGAGTGCCAAATAACTTCAGCAGGAGAGTTTTCCATTCCGATAAAAGAAGATTTAAAGACTGAAAAATCTGCAGTATCGGCAAGTGTCCAAGATGAATCAATTTCAATTATTGTATCAGGGTTTATTTCTTCGTTTAACTTAACCATCCAGCTTTTGTCTGTATTAAGATGCATTTTCCTGGTCACTCTGTGCTCTTCTAATTTCTCTCTGATATAAACTATTGAAATGTTGCAATCAAATAAATCTTTTTCGACAGTTGTTGTATCTCTTCTGAAGATGAAACTCAAATCATTTTCCGGCAGGAAATCTTTAATTAAACTGAATTTATAGTGAGTTAAAGAAAGAGAATCAATGGTTAAGTTCTCTTTGACGCTGACTTGTCGATCTGCCGGCATTCCGTTAAATAAGAAGTTTTTTTCTTCTTTGGCATAATAATCAACCTCTATTTTATACGGAATGGTTTCCGGTATTATTTTTATGTTTACAAAACTTATATAGTCTGTATCAATTTCTTTTATTTTTAGAGAATTATTGTCGGATAATGTTTCTCTTGTCGGCAGATTGCTCCATAAAGAATCAGTTTTTAATGTTTTGCTCAGGGATTGATTCGGTTTTTGGTTATTGATAAATATTTTGCCGTAATAATCGTATGTTAGTGAAATTTCATCTTTCAATATCCCTTTTTCTATCAATATATTTTTAGCCGCTAAAGTCCACTCATCTTCGTAATCTTTATCTTTCATGAACTTTTTATAGATAGTTGCAATACCTTGTAACCAAGCTTTATCAAGTTGTTTCTTTTTTTGGGCAGCCATATTAAGACATTGCTTTTTCAGGTTTTTGGCTTTGATAATACTGATTTTTTCCACTTGTTTAATTTCGGTTGAAATTTCTGCAAATTTTTGAGCTTGAGCCGTTAAAGCTTCCGCTGTGTATTTATAACATTCCGCCCTCAAAAATAAAGCTCGGGTTATTTGTTCGGTTGTTATTTCGAATTTATTTCCTTCTTTAATAAGTTCCAATAACATTTTACCGTATTTATCCGGTTGGTTATTCAAAGCTTTAATCCTTTTGACGTAATGTTGCTTGATTTTGGTTAAGTTATTAACTTTAAATATGCTGTTGTAAGATACTTCAAGGAATTCTCGCTCGACTTTTTCGAGAGTTGAATTATATTTTTCCATGTAAGCGACTTTATCCTTTTCGTATTTGATATTTTCCTCCCAAATATCAAAGTTTTCGTAAACAACATTATTATGGATTTTTTCTTTGTTAATTTTTTCGGCAACATAGGACGCTTCAAGAGCTTTATATTCTTTTATTTTTTCTCTCATGCCGATATAGTCTTTAGTTTCATACAATGTATCGGCTTCTGCATATATTTCTGCCAATTCTTCTATTGCTATTGTCGAAACAAGATCAAGTTCCGGATGTTTTTTGTAAATATAAGCAGCCATTTTTTTGTATTTTGCCGTGTTGTTTTTTTTCTTGTACCCCAAAGCGACTTTTTTAAGGAATGCAAGAGATTTCTCATGCTTAGGATACATTTTTTCAAATTCCAGCATCATGGGAACAGTTAAGTTTTCTTTAGAATCTTTTGTCTGATTTTCTTCTTCGGCAAGTTCTTTTTTATCTGAATTTTCTTTTGTTTCCTGTTCTTCTTTTTCTTGATTAAGATAAATATTGAGCGCCAAAAGGTATATTTGTTCTTCCGGAAAATCTCCGTTATCTATTTTCTTTTCTCTTACGTCTTTATGGAGTTGAAGATACATTTCGGCAGCTTTATCTTTGTCATCAAATATTCCGCCGTCATAAGATTTTATTATTTGTGATCTTATTTTGAAAGCTTCGTTTGAGGCAGGATAGAGACTTATAAATTCTTTTCTGAGCTCTTCGCCTTTTTTATATTCGGTCATCAAAGAATCAGCTATATCCCAAGCTTGACGATAAAGACCTAATTTGTCTGTTTTTTGCGGTTTCATTTGAGCTATTTCCAATATCTGTTCAATAGCTTTGTCATATTCGCTTCTGTTTTTATAGTTGTTTACCGCTTTTACTTTTAAAGGTATAATTTTTTCCTGATCTGTGTATTCTTTTGCCAATCTTAAATATTCTTCGGCTGCCAAATGATTTGAACCGGCAATTTCCAATGAATCTGCGTTTGCTTTAATCATAGCCATGGCATTCGTTTTATACAAATTTTTTTCTCGGGTGTTTGCAAATTCTCCCGCTCTTCTGTAAAAGTCTTCCGCAACTAAATAATTTTTGCGTATTTTGCTTATTTCCGCCAATTTTGTCAGGGCAACTTTTTGTATATTTTCTCCGGGAGTCAATGCTAATAAATTCTCGAAGAGTTGATAAGAGCTATCATAGTCGGCATATTTAAAATAAATTTCCGCTCTTTTATAAGTTATTTTAACTAAGTCGTCTTTTTTGTTTTTTGCGGTATATGTCTCATCTGTAAGAATTTTTTCGTATCTGTCAGCTGCTGTCAGGTATAATGAATCCGCTTCCTGTTCGCTCATGGCAGGTTTTCTTAAACTGTCGCCGGAGTTTATTGCCTCAATATCTTCTCTTACCAATTCATAAATGTTTTCCGTGCAGAGAAAAGCGTTAAACTCATTGTTGAAATAGTTTTTATTGTTCGGATATTTTTCATTGTATTCGGCAATTTCCTGCAACGCATTAAACCATAATGGTACAGATTTGTTTTTTTGAGCTGAATTTATAAAGGCGTTTACAAGTATATTCTCTTGGTTTTCCAGCCATGCTTTGCCGTTATCATCGTAAAATTCCTTGAATTTTTCATAATCTTTTAATAATTGAGTTAACTCTCTTAATAAGTCTTCATTGCCGGTTTTTACGAAATCATTGTACAAGCTTACTGAAGCATATTTTTCGTAAGCTTCTCTTATCAGTTTAAGTTGAGATTCGATATTCTCGTCTTTGAATGTTTGATACCACAATGAATCAGGGCGGTATGTATCTGCTATGCGCATATATTCTTTTCTTATAAGTTTGCGTACGTCTTTATTGTTTCTTGTTCTTCCTTTTGATCTTTTCAATATACTTATAATCGAATCATTGTAAGAAGGCGCTTCAATAGAAATCGGATACAGTTTGAGGTAGGCGTTGTATAAATCCAAAGCTTGCATAGGTGCATTTAATTGTAACTTCAGATTAATCGTTTCATTAATGATTTGTTTTCCGTAATTCTCATCGACAAGAGCCGAAAAAGTTTCCAAAGCTGCTGCAGCTGCCTTTGAATATTTTTCATATTCAATATCATCTTTTCCGACAAGACCTTGAGCCGTCATCTCTATTGTTTCTGTTTCAAATTGATTTTTTAATTCTTTATTGCTTGATTGTTCCAGTTCTTTTAAAATTTGAGAGAAATCATTAATTGCTCCGTCATAATCTTTAAGAGCATAAAATGTCCAGCCTCTCATGTAAAGACCGTTAATTCTTTCCGAATATGCCTTCTCTTTGGTCAAATCCGTAAAATATTGAATTGCTTTTTTATATAAGGTTTCTTTATCCCCGGGGGCATCAATGGCAAGTTTAAAATAAATATTGCCCAGCCAATAAAGAGTTGCGCTGCGATAATCTGACTCAGGATAATCAGAAGAAACTTTTTCTAGACTTTCTATTGCTTCATTGACCGCTTTTTTCATAAGTCTTAAGGAATCAGGCCAATCGGATGCCATAAAGTAATTTCCTTTGTCAAATTGAGCATTTCTTCCTTGGTCCCTTTTTACTTTAAATCCTTGAAATGTATAATATCCTATATTGTAATAAGCAACATCCGCCGTTTCGTAATTCGGGTTAAGAGAAATTGCCTTTTTGTATAAATTTGCAATTTCAAAGTTATATTTGTAATTGCTCATTATTTCCTGAGCGTAAATATCGGAAGTCAACTCTGCCAAACTGTAGTACAATTTAGGCAATTCTTCAGAATCAGGATTTTCTTTAATAAATTTTTTTATCTCTTCTGCTATGGATATATTAAATTTTCTGTTTTCAGAGTAGGTTCTTTTTAACTCTTCTTGCGTTAATTCGGCTTTTAAGGCAGTAAAAAATAACAGAACAAAAAGGATAATAACGGAATATTTTCTCTGCATCTATTTCCCCTGTATATATTTTTTGCGTTCTTCTTTTTGACGATTTTTCATTTTCTCAAATTCTTTTGCGCGACGTATGCGTTCGTGAGTCATAATTTCAATGCGAGCTAATTTATAAAATGATTCGTTGCGCTCTGCCGATTTTGCTAAAGCAGCAATTAATTCATCATATTTTTCTTTTACTTTTTTATTTTTTCCCGTTAAGCTTATCTTTTGCTTTTTGTATTTACGGACTAATTTTTTATTGTAATTCTCGCGAACATTTTTTTTCAAAATCTTAAGGTCTTCTTGACTTTTCTTTATGTCTTCTATTTCTGAGGCGATAGCAAGCCTTGACGAGTCTTTTGTCAAAGAACTCCCGAATACGACATCGGCTATTGAATTAAGCGACTCCATATTGTTATCCAAAAGATCCAATATTTTAGTTACTTTTTCCGTAAGTTGATCGTTTTTGCTTTTATGTAAAATATTTTTCCATGCCTTAATAGCATCTTCGGTATTAAAAAGTTCCTCTGCCAACATGGTTGCCAATGCGTAATCTTCCAATGTGTATTGATCTTCCATGGGGGCGAGAAATTCCATGACTTTGAGAACGGTTTTTTCATGGTTTAAACGTTCTATTTCTTTGTCTATTTTGGCTGGAATTTCTTTGTTTGAAGTGGCTGAAACAATTTTGATATTTAAATCTAACTCTTCTATCTTCTCATTTATTTTCAGATATTCTTCGTCAATTTCTCTCATTTTTATGAATTGACTTGTATTTAAACCGGATTGCATTAAGGCTAAAAGATCTGAAAGTTTTCTGTTCTTGTCTTCTGCAATTTTTATCTTTTTATCTAAAATCTTCCTTTCTTCTTCTGAATTGACATTTTCGAGCTTTTCCATGTATGATTCGATTTTTCTAACCATTTTTTTTTTGGTTGCCAAGCCTTGCAGTACTTCGCCTATTTCTCCGAACGCTTCTTTTATGTTGGCATCCGCCAATTCGAGATTGCCTTTTTCCTGATAAATTACTGAAAGCAAGTACTTTGCCGGAGAATAATGTTCGTTGGAATAAGGATCGTGTATTATTTTATTGAGAAGAACTTCGGCTTTGTCATAATTCTTTACTGATTTAAACACTTCCGCTGCTTCATAAATAATTTCATGACTTATTTCGTCGTTTTCTTCTCTGAACAATTTGCTGTAATAAAACAAGGCATGTTCCACATCGTTATTTGCAAAATAAAGACGAGCAATCAATAATTGAACCACATAAAAATAAGGCTCATTTTTATTGGTATTTTCTTCTATTTCTTGCAAGTCTGCTATTATCTTGGCGTCAGATTTTTTATCCATGGAAATAAGAATTTGAAGTATTTTCACTCTCAAAGAGAAATGCTTGTCACTCTCTATTTTTTTGCACAATTTACCGGCTTCTTCATATTGTCCGGTATTGTAATAAGCATTTGCTGCATTGAAAATTAACCGGTGCGGAAGCTTAGCATCCGTTTGTTTCTCGAAAAGTTCTATTGTTTCTTCATCCCAACCTTCGGAAAGCATTATAAATGAAAGAATCTCGGATGATTTGGCGAATGAATTGCTGTATTGATACTTATTTATTGCCTTCGTCAAATACCCGGCTGCCTTTTCGAAACGGCTTTCCTTAAAATAAGTTATCGCTTTAAGATATAAAATGTCGTCGGCAACATCCTCGGCATCCTTGTACACTTTGGCATAAATCTTTATTGCTTTTCTGGCATTTGCATACTGACCTTCGTTTATAAGATCATAAACTGCCTGAAAGTCCTCATTGAATATTCTTCTCAGGTTTTCAGTGTCGTTTTGTTTCACGTATAAGGAAACTTCATCTTTTCGAGCCAAAATTTTTCTGTATTGATCTATTTGCTCCTTATATTTTTGGAGAAGTTTCTTTTCCTGACGTATTTCTCTTAACAGCATACGATCCGTTTCCCGATCTCCGAATAAGCTGTTTAACAGAAAAATTGCAATAAGAATAAAGATAAGCTTTTTCATAATTATTCGTCATCTTCTTGTAAAAATTTCTTAATTTCTTCTAATTCTTTGGCTGTCTCTTCTCGAGCTCTTCGCATTTCTTGAAGTTCTTTTAAAAGAGGATTGCCTTTAATAGTTTGTTCGTCTAATCCTTCTTGTATAATTACCTGTGAATTTTTCATTGATTTCATTCTTGATTTGCGAACAGTGTTTTTAGACTTGTCAGAGACAAATTTATCAAATGTATAGTTTATGTTAATAGCTAATTTAGTATCTCTTTTATAAGATTCATCAAGTCTGTAAATACCTATTCTGAAAGTATAGTCTTTGTAATAAGTGTTTATGCCTAAGTTTACGTTATGACCGTCCATTTCGGCAAGAAAAGAATAATAATCGCTCGGTCTCAGTTCAAAAGCTCCAAAAAGACCGCCCAGCGCTTTTGATCTCGGTACATTTCCGTAGAATCTTCCTCTTCCGAATCCGAAGTGAGCGTATGTCTCAAGATGGTCGAAAAAAGGTAAGCCCCTTAAAAGAGCAGTTTTAGATATGACAACGTAGAAAGAATTCCGAGCGTAGTCATCCGGGTCGCTTACTTCATATTCGTTGCCGCCGTCTTCTTTTTGTTTAGAAAAAAAGTTGTCCACACCTATTGATATAGCCGGATATTTATCGGTTTGTTCAAGTATTCTTGCTTTTAAATTAAGCGACAAAACATTGTTCCCCGTGTAAACCACGCCTATATTTGCCCAGTGATACACCCCGCCGTTAACTGAAAAAGCAAAGTCATAACTGTAATCGTTGTCTACGTTCGGAGCAGTGTAATTTGTAAATCCCAATTCAACTGCTTTGTAAGGTATTACGTAACCTGTCGGAACCGTCATTCCGCCTAAGCAGGTATAAGGGACAGCCGGCAACACCGAACTTAATACTAGAAAAAAAACAACAGCTAAGTGTTTCATAATTATCAACCTCCAAGTTAATTATTGACTTAAAGCGAAACCTGATTATTATTTCGCCATGAAAAACGAATTAGGAACCAAAGGCGAACTGGCAGCGACAAATTATTTCTTAAAAAGAAACTATTTTATCGTCGCAAGAAACTATTATTCCCGTTACGGCGAAATAGATATTATTGCCTTAAAAGGCAATAGGCTTCATATTATTGAAGTTAAAAGCAGAACTGAAAACGAAGATTCTGCCATATCAAGTTTAACAAGAAAAAAACAGCTTAAAATTGTCAAGACTACTTTGCATTTTTTAAGCAAAAATATCAAATTTGACAATTATTTTATTTCCTTTGATCTTATTACCGTGATTTTTTATGCGTGCGGAAAGCTGAAAAAAATAAATTTCATCGAAGATGCGTTTAACGGCGATGTTCTTAATAACGAGTGATGGCGGAGCCTGTTTCTTTCATTTTCTCCGTCAACTCGTCAATAGAATTTACGTGTCCCAGTATATTTTTCCAATTATGGTTGCCTGGGTTAATTTCATCATTTGAAGAATAGTAAAGCTTAAATTTACCTGATGTATTTCTGTCATAAAACAAATATACGCAATTTAAGTTATCATATTCCCAAATTTTGAAATCGCCTATTACATCGCTCATTGCAAAATCCTGTTCTCTGTCAGGTTTTCCGTTCCTGATAAGAATTCTTCCCCTGTCAGATTTCCAGCCTTTTTGGAAATGAGAATAAAATTTATTTGCATAATCTTTTCTTGCTTTTATTTCTTCAAAAAAAACATTTTTACCTGAATTAGGATCGGGGTTGTTTATTGTCCAGAAATTTTCCAAATAATTTTCTTTCCCCTCTTTGCTGAGCCTGTTTAACTTTCTTTTTTCTTTGCTGTTAAGAAGGTATTTTATTAATTTTATTTCATCCTCTATTTCCGTAAATAAATAGGGGCGATGATTTTTTTTCTCTTGGATAAAGAAGAAATTTTTCGAATTTACCACAAAAATACCTTTTTCGGTTACGTTAAGTATGACCGTATATGCGCCCGATTTAAAGTTTGTTGCGGGTAAGGAAATAATTCTGAGGTCGTTTAGGTTTTCTGCCTCAATATTTTCGCTTATTATGGTTTGATTATTATTTTTTACTTCAATGTTATATATGAAATCATTGTTTTTTTTATCGGGGTTGATATTGAATGTAAAATATATTATGTCGGAGTTTGCGGGGATAATGTGTCCGTAGGCTCGGTCAAAAAGGAAGCCGTTGCGCTGAAAACGTCTCAGATAGTTTGACGTGTCCGGCTTAAAAACAGCGTTTATTTCAATATCGCTTATTATATCGTCCTTATTCAAAAGGTTAAGATCTTTCTCAAATTCGGCATATTTTCCGGAATTAATATCGGTTATAATAAGTTTTAAACGGTATTCTCCTTTGCTTAAGGTTAAGCTTACAATGTCTTTATAGGACTTTTCATAACTTTTTGTCCAAACTTCGTTTTTGGTAACGACATGTTCCGTAAAAGTTTCGAGTAATCTCCATTCTCCTTTCACCAATAAATATTTATCTGTTTTTATGTCGGCTTGATAACCGTAGTCCATTCTTGTAAATTCCAGTTGACTGTAAGGTATTTTGTAGGATGTTTCGAATAAAGTATAGCCCTCTTCCGTAAAGAATCTTTGCGGTTCAAATTTTACTTCAAAATCGCTTTTTATTCCTATTGAGTTTAAAGAAGAAACAAATATCAGTAAACTAATCCAAATCAGTGTTCGATAATTCATATTCTCCGCCTCCGCTTTTTTCTTTAAAAATATATTTTTTCCCGTCTGAATAATAAAACCATATAATGTAGGGTTTACCTGTTGCAGGATGCGTATTTTCTGTAATTTCGCTCGGTTCTCCGTATCTGAGATATACTTTGCCCCGATCCGTTTTCCAGCCGGCTTTATAACCTCTGATCGAAAATTTTTTGTCGACATATAATGCTTTTTCGTCAAATTCTTTTTCTATTTCTCTTTTTATCTCATTGTTCGCGCCTGATTTAAGTTCCCAGAATAAATTTATTTTTTCCCGGGCAGTTCCTCCTTCATAATACAGAATTTCTGTTTCGTTAGACGGAAAAGCATTTTTCAGCTGTTCCAGTTTTTGTTCGTCTGTATATTTTGAGTTTAAGATTTCAATTTCTTCCGCGCGTCCTGTTTTATTGTTGATATTGAATGTGATATTAGGAATTTTATCAAATTTTTTATTTAGGACAAATCTGATTTCTTTTCCGGGTTTTAGAGATAAATTCTCCCCGTCTGCATTTACTTCAAATTTTAACGGAGGAGGATTAAATAATTGCTGAATTTTAAGAGAATCGATGCGGAAGTTTTCTCCGCCGACGCAACCGGTAAAGCTGAAATTATCTCTGTAATATGTTATTTTCGGTTTGGATAAAGTTTTTCGGGGAGCTGATATTTTGATGATTTTTATTTCTTTTTTCTTTTTGCGGGAAGCTAAATCTTTTATTTCGGTTAAAATCGTATATTCGCCTTCCGGAAGTTCTCCTTTCAGGTCAAAAACCAAATATGAGTTAATAATCTCGGCTAAATTTTCATCAGAAAATATGATTTTTTTTTTATTTTGGTAAATTACTTGTTTCCCCGAAGTTATTTTTACCTTAATTTCCTTATTTACGGAGTTATCGGAAATTATTTCGTTCATGGGAAACAGAATGTTCAATAATACTCTGGAGTCTGTTTTTTCATGTTCAATATCTGCCGAATAAAGGGGGAAAAGAGATGATATGATTAAAATGAAAGCAATAATTTCAGTTTGCATATTCTTTGGCTTTTACAGTCGGATTTCCAATCATGCAATCTTGCAGAAAAGAAAAAGCATTTGTACCGGGAAAAACATTGCAGTCAGCCGGATGAATTTGAATAGTCTTGAAATTTTCCGTTTTTACCAGAAAATGAACCTTGAAATTTCCCGGAGCGCTAAGAGACATGTTTTTTATATTTTGTCCGAGTTCTTTATTCACTTTTTTCCCGTCTAAAGTAATGTAAACATCACCTTTTGCCGTCTTCCTTAAACTCTCGAAAGGAATTATTTCTTGCGGCATAATCTTAAGAACAGATTCGTCTCCGTTGAAGTTTTTTCCCTTTTTCCCGATAACAAGAACTTCTATGCCTTCTCTCATCAGATGATAATATTTTTCGTAATCCTGCGAAAAAAGCGATACTTCAAATTTACTGTATAAATCTTCCAAAGCGACAAAAGCAAAAGGCTTTCCGTTTCTTCCCGTCTTTCTTGTAACGGATGTAACTATGCCTGCAATCTTTATCTTGCCCGGGGTCTTAACTTTTTCAGCAAATTTTTCTGTATCGTAATTGCAGAAACAATTTAAAATCATTTTATGGTTCATCAACGGATGCCCGGACATATAAAAGCCTAAAATATCTTTTTCCATTTCAAGCATTTTTTTCAAACCCCATTCAGGAATATCGGGTAATTGAGGCTGAAACATATCTTCTCCGGCACCGGAATCTTCTCCGTTATCCGACAACATATCAAATAAAAGCAATTGACCTTTTTTCTTTTCTCCGGCAAGTCCCGAAGAGTATTCTATAGCCGACTGCACAAGAGCATACTTCTGAGCCCGATTACCTTTCAAGTCGTCCATTGCTCCGGATGAGATCAGGCTTTCGATTACCGCTTTGTTAACGATCATGGAGTCGAGACGCTTGGTAAATTCTACCAATTCCGTAAATTTACCGTTTGCTTCCCTCTCCTTGATAATAGCCGGGATGGCAACGCTGCCGACATTTTTTATGCCTCTCATGCCGAAAAGAATTTTTCCGTTTTCCACCGTAAATTCTTTTTCCGAAAGATTTACGTTGGGCGGTACGATTTCAATTCCCATATTTTTGCATTCTTCCATAAAATAAGGAATTTTTTGAGGATCATTTTCCAAAGATAAAATGGCAGCCATGAATTCAACGGGAAAATGAGCTTTCAAATAAGCCGTTTGGAAAGCTACGTAAGCATAGCAGGCAGCATGACTTTTGTTGAACGCATAGTTTGCAAATTCCTGCCAATCTTCCCAAATATTCGTGCAAATTACCCGATCTACGCCGTTTTTCACGGCTCCGTTTATAAATTTTTCCCCCATTTCATCCATCAAAGCTTTTTTCTTTTTGGAGATGGCTTTTCGCAAAGCTCCGGCTTCCGCGCTGGAAAAACCTGCCATTTTTTTTGCAATCAGCATAACCTGTTCCTGATAAACGGTTACGCCGTAAGTTTCTTCCAATGCATCACGCGTTAATTCATGGGCATATTTTATTTCTTCAACTCCGTGCTTGCGCTTGATATAAGTATTTATAAACTGCATCGGTCCGGGACGATAAAGAGCCACCATTGCGATTAAATCGTCGAACATATTGGGTTTCAACTCTTTGAGATATTTTTTCATTCCGCCCGATTCAAATTGAAAAATTCCGTCCGTCTGTCCGGCAGACAACAGTTCATAAGATTTTTTATCGGTAAGATCAACATTATCAATATCTATATCGATTCCCTGAGATTTTTTCAGGAGTTGCAAAGTTCTTTTTATGACGGTAAGAGTTTTTAAGCCCAGAAAATCCATTTTCAGTAATTTTAAATCGTCCAGCCACTTTCCCTCATATTGAACCAAAACGGCTTGTTGTCCCTCCTTTTGTTGGGCGGCAAGAGGAACGTAGTCGGATAAATCTCCGGGACCTATCACAACGCCGGCGGCATGAATTCCGGTTTGTCTGACTAATCCTTCCAGGACCAAGCTGTGTTTTAAAACGGTTTTATATAATTCGCTTCCGTTCATCAAATTCCTGAACTCTTTGGAATCTTCCAAGGCGGATTCAAGAGTAACAGTCGGACCGGAAGGCATTAACTTGGTGATATTGTTTGATTCCGAAGGAGGAATATCAAGAGTCCGACAAACGTCTTTAATTACCGATTTGGGTCCCAAGGTTCCGAAAGTAATAATTTGCGTAACGCTTTCTCTGCCGTATTTTTGAATAACATAATCAATAACTTTAGCTCTCCCTTCAGCGCAAAAATCAATGTCTATATCGGGCATTCCGACTCTTTTTAAATCAAGAAAACGTTCAAAAAGCAAACCGTATTTCAAAGGATCAAGCCTGGTAATATCAAGCAAAAAGGCAACAATGCTGCCGGCAGCCGAACCCCGTCCTGGTCCCACGGGAATATCCCGGTCTCTCGCCGCATCTATAAAATCTTTGACAACCAAAAAATACCCGTCGTATCCCATACGATGAATAACATCAAGTTCAAAATCTATCCGTTCTTTTATCTTATCTGTCAAATTGCCGTATTTTGCGGGAACATTTTTATAACAAAGCGTTCGCAAATATTCGCCCATATCTTTAAATTCGGAAGGAATATCTATTTTGGGGAGTAAAAATTCACTGTAATTCAGTTCAAAATTTACTTTGTCGGCAATTAATTGCGTATTATCCAAAGCATCCGGGACATCAGAGAAAAGTTTTCGCATTTCTTCTTCGGTCTTAAAATAAAGTTCCCGGGAATCAAATCTCATTCTGGACGGATCGGAAACGGATTTTCCTGTTTGTATGCACAAAAGAATATCGTGAGCTTCCGCATCTTCTTTGTTAAGATAATGGCAGTCATTAGTGGCAACAAGCGGCGTGTCGGTTTCTCTTGCCAATTCAATAAGCATTTTTCGGGCTTTTGCTTCATCCGGAAATCCGTGATCCATAATTTCTAAATAATAATTATCGGGAAAAGTATTTTTAAACCATTCAACCGCTTCTTTTGCCTCCTGTTTTCGGTCCGACAAAAGAAGCCGGGGAATTTCGCCCTGAATACATGCGCTGAGACAAATAAGTCCTCCGGAATACTTTTTCAGCAAAGATTTACTGATACGAGGTTTATAGTAAAATCCGTCTTTATAAGAATAAGAAGAGAGTTTCATTAAATTGTGATAACCTTCATCGTTCATAACCAATAAAATAAGATGATGTCTTGTATCTTTCTTGGAATCGGGATGATCCAAATCGCGATTGACGATATATGCTTCCATGCCGACAATCGGCTTTATTCCCGCATCTTTTGCTCTGTTGCAAAAATCAACTGTTCCGAACATGTTTCCGTGATCCGTTACCGCTACGGCGTTCATTCCGTATTTTTTTGCTTTCTCAACCATTTTATCTATGCGACACGCTCCGTCCAGCATGCTGTATTGCGAGTGGTTATGTAAATGAATAAAAGCCATATATTTTCCCTTCTTAAAACCGAAAATTTTTATTTTTTTCGGCAAGAGGACAATTGCGGTACATTCTGTCAAAGGGTTTTTAAAAATCATATTACCGGGAAAATTATCCGATAACAAAAAAATGCCCGCATAATAATGCGAGCATTGTTAAACATAAAAACTAAACGATTTAATTATTTTTTCGACGTTACTTTTTTGAAAACATATAACCGACCAATAAACCAAGCACAACAAGCAGAAGACCGTAAGTCGCTTTCGGATCGGGAACGGCATTTTTAAACAGATATAATCCGACAGTAAATATTACTCCGCCGAGTAATCTTCCCAAAATAAGTTTGGTATTCACCATTACCTCCTCGAATTTTCAGAAGACCAATTAGCAAGTATAGTACTAACCAATCCATAACCAGCCGTAACAAATGGACCGAATAAATCAGAAAGAGAAGTTCCAACATTATCAGCTACATGTTGCCAATCTAATGAGCCATATGAATTTTCAATCCAAAATTCTTTAACTAAAACGGAATACAGTTTATCTTCAATTCCTGCAACAGTAACGGTTGAACTTAATTTATTCAATTCTTCAACAATATCCATAGCTATCTTAGGAATTTTCATATCAGAAATATCCACCTCTCCGTTTATTTTTTTCCCGTTTAACATCAATGTTACAATAAAAACACGTGTTGATTTGGGTTTTCTTGTTACTTCCATTTCAACATTATACCTTGGGTCATTAATATAGTTAGAAGATACACTTATCGTATCTCTCGATATACGTTCAGATATTTCAAGCTCAGTCTTCCCATTTTTTTTATAGAAGCCATAGGCGATATGTTTAACATCATCCCAAGCCCGTTCAAAAGAAATAGATTCTTTCTGTTTGTTAAACCCCGTTACAGATTTGAATATCCCGTTATCATCATACTCTATCTCAAGTTTTTCAACTTTTCCAAAAGTTTTATCTTCATTATACAACCAATTTTTAGGAAAATCAGTATAACCGATAAACTGATGATACGGACTGACTCTTTTCATAATATCATGCAACAATGGAGCCATTTTACTTATTTTTCTTTCCATAGGATTCCCCCTTAATGTTAAATATGTTATATTTGAAAAATAAAAACCGTTTTGACAAAATCATTTTCCCCGTAACGGTCTTTTACCATAAAAGCTTACCTAGTAGTAAGTACAGTAAAAAAACATGTCAAGTTCTTTTTTTTAAAAATACAACAAAAATATAACCGCTTATAATTATTGAATATAAACTTATCAAAAACAAATAGCAATCGTCAAAAAAACAAAAAAAAGGACACAATAAAATCTATTTTTACAAAAAAAGCCGGCACAAATCCGATTTTGCGAATAATATCGTAATTCTTCAATATCTTAATTATCCGGGAAAATACAACGGTTTTATTCATTTTAATAAAAATTAAATTTGACGATAAAAACACTTTTTATTAATTTTGCCGACTTTAATATTTTATGACGATAAAATGAGCTTATCGCAAAAAAAGGAGTTGTTATGCTGTCTGTATTTCAGTCAAAGGGTAAAGAAATTCAAGCTTCTTTGGACAGTTATTTAAACCGAGTCGAAAAATCCGGATTACTGTTTCTTGAAGGGGTTAAGGCTTATTTGAATAAACAGGACGAACGTCTTGATATTTTTTGCAAAGATTTGTCGCAATTGGAGAATGAAGCTGACGAATTGAGGCGCGAAATAAAATATAAACTTTATACTTATTCTCTTATCCCTGAATCGAGAGGAGATGTTTTGGGCTTGATAGAAACTCTGGATGATGTTGTCGATATAGCAAAAAAATACGTGGAACAATTGAGCATAGAAAGACCTTTCGTGCCGGATTGTCTGGAAGATTTGCTGCTTAATCTGGTTGAACTGTCTCAAAAAGCGGTTGAAGAGCTTGTTCGGGGAACCAGAGCATTTTTTACGGATATAAGAATTGTTAACGATTACGTAAATAAGGTGCATTTTTATGAGCATGAAGTTGATAAATTGGAAGAAGTTATTAAACGCAGGATTTTTTCCGGAGACGATATTAAAGATTTCTGCAAGAAAACGCACCTGAGATATTTTGTGGAAAGATTGGCTGAGTTGTCAGACGTTTCCGAGGCGGTTGCCGAGCGTTTGGCGGTTTATGCAATAAAAAGAGGACTGTAGATTTTATGAATTTGCAAATTTTGATTTATTTGTCGGGCGCTTTGTTTTTGGGTTGGTCTCTCGGAGCGAACAATGCCGCAAATTTCTTCGGAACCGCTGTTGCTACAAGAATGCTGAAGTTTAGAACGGCTGCCGTTATTTGCAGTGTCTTTGTGCTTTTGGGAGCATCTGTAAGCGGAGTCGGAGCTTCTCAGACGTTGGGTAAATTGGGGCAGATTTCGGCAATTGCCGGAGCTTTTACCGTCTCTCTTTCGGCAGCTCTGGTTTCTTTCTTTATGACCAGAGCAGGCATACCTATTTCAACCGGTCAAGCCGTAGTCGGAGGCATTATCGGCTGGAACTTTTTTTCCGGCAATTCCACCGATTACCGTATTCTCGGAAAAATTTTGGGTACTTGGGTTTTCTCGCCGATTTTGGCTGCCGCAATTTCTTTTTTATTGTATCATCTGGTAAAATTGATTTTAAATAGCGTAAAAATACATTTAATCCGATTGGACGCTGTAACCAGACATCTTTTAATAATTGTCGGAGCTTTCGGTTCCTACAGTTTGGGAGCGAATAATATCGGTAATGTAATGGGTATTTTTATGAAGCTGTCTCCTTTTAAGGATTTAAATATTGCCGATGTTTTTATTTTCTCTTCGGTTCAACAATTGTTTTTGATGGGCGGAATTGCAATCGCCGTCGGAGTAATCACTTACTCTCAGAGGGTGATGATGACGGTAGGTTCCGGTATTTTCAAACTTTCTCCGGTTACCGCTTTAACCGTTGTTTTATCAACATCTTTAACATTATTTCTTTTTGCGTCTCAGGAATTACGCGGTTTTTTGCTCTCAGTCCATTTACCCGCTTTTCCTTTAGTTCCGGTTTCCAGCTCGCAGGCAGTGGTTGGTTCGGTTATCGGAATCAGTTTTGCCCGAGGAGCTTGGAACAGCGTTAATTATCGAATTTTAGGAAAAATCAGCTTAGGTTGGATTATTACGCCGGCAGCTTCCGCTCTCACGGGATATATTTCTTTATTCTTTATGCAAAATGTTTTCCGGCTTAAAGTTTTTTGATATTTTTGCTTTTTGCGGATTTCTCGGTTTATGGCTGATTGATCAGAGATATGTTTTTTCTTTTCCGACTGTTTTAATATTCCTGATTTTATATTTTATTTTATATAATGATATTAGCTTGAAAACAGATAATGATTGAAAATTGATCTTGACATATAAACCCTGTTTTCTAAAAAAGGTTTCATTGATGGGTGATTAGCTCAGCTGGTTAGAGTGCTTCGTTGACATCGAAGAGGTCACTAGTTCGAATCTAGTATTACCCACCATTATTTTAACGTGCCGAAGTGGTGAAACTGGTAGACGCAGTGGACTCAAAATCCTCCGAGATTTTTCTCGTGCCGGTTCGAGTCCGGCCTTCGGCACCATTTTTTTGCCTAAACCAGTAATGAATTTTATTTCAAAATTTGATTTTCCTCTTTAACTATTGTAAATCTATAGTTTTTTTTGATCTCTCCTTATTCTTCATTTAAACGTTTTTTTATTATTGTTAAATTTTTTCTGAATATTCCTTTGTATTTTCGATCAGTTCCCGATATTCCGGAAAGATATATGGATAAATACGGGATTCAAAGATATAAACCTAAGCAGTCAGGTTATTATGCAAAATCCTCGGTAAAATGTAATTCCAATGAATATGGCTGGCTGGGTACGCATGGAGTAAAAAAAGGTTTTACCGTTTCCGTAATAGGAGATTCGTATATTGAAAATATAATGAATCCTATTGAATGTCATCAAGGAAGCATTCTTCAAAAATATTTTCCTGACTATTGTTTTTTTGAAGCCGGAAGATCGGGAATTATATTTATAAAAGCAATGGAAATCAGTAAAAAAGGAAATAAATCCCGTATATCAGCTGCTTTATTTAAATGAAAATGATTTTTATGAATCTGTTTCGGAATTAAACAGGTATAAGGACAGATTGCAGATTTCTGTTAATGATCGGAAAATACTTAAATCTTCTATAAAATCTCCGGGATTGAAAAAAATATTATATAATGTTAAAATTTTATATTGGCTGTATTTAAATATCCTGTTTTTGTAAATAAACAAAACAAGGGCGAAGTTACCCGAAAATTGCCAAAAAGCGACAGATATGATGCTGTAATTTTTAATAAATTATTTTCATACTGCAAGGAAAATTATCAATTATATAATTTAATATTTGTTTTTCATCCTAATACCGACCTCCGAATTATAGAAATGAGTAAATCCTGCGACATAAAAACAATATTATTGGATTAATCCAATGATGATTCTTGGAGTTTAAGAAGTCATGACGGACATTGGTCTTGTTACGGACACCATCAGGTAAGCAAAAAAGCGGCAAATAAGTTATAAGGAATTTATTAATTAAAATAAAGCGTCTCTGAAACCGGACGGATAATTTATTCAAATATCAAGGGCTGTCCCGAAGGGGCAGCTCTTTTTTTTTATTTATCGGAACATTGCCCGAAGTTCACTTAGAGCAA
>PDOO01000050.1 GCA_002742885.1 Candidatus Cloacimonadota bacterium | reverse complement strand
AACTTCAATTTTATCATATTTTTTAACTTGGATAATGCCTTTATGCGGAAGTTTTCTTTCAAAATTAAACTTTCCCGTTTGAAAAGAACTAGCACTTTTTTGAATTTTAGTTTCTATTTCATTTAAAGAATTTGTAAAGACTTCACAATCTGTCATTTCAAGAGGAATATTATTAAAATAATCTTCTCTACCTCTTAAATCAAAAACAATTGGCAATTCTGTATGAATTTCAGCTTCTGTTTTGTTTTTATCAATTCGTAGATTTGAAGCTGACTTAACTATAAAATTGCCTCCTTTTTCAATATAAGTAACCGATCCTCCTTGTAAGGATATTTTTTCTTTTGTATCCATATTGATATAGGTTACAGCTGTTTTATCACTTTTTATTTTTCCACTTGGAGCTACTACTAAAGCCAAATCTTTGACACAATCTTCTTTAAACATTTTTAGAGCATTATCTTTGTCAAAATAAGAAAATAATCCCATATGGGAAATTTTAAATGGAGAATCAATTGAGATTTTAGTTATACCTGTAGGCATAAATCCCTCAATTAAAAGTTGGATCTGTTCATATTTATTATCTGCAAAAGAAATTGCACCTCCACTACCAATTATTTGATCTATATCGGAATAGCAAAAATTATCGTTATCGTAAAATTTATAAATGTTTTCTTTATATGTAGGATCTTTAATATCTTTAAAAAAACTTTTTAATATTGTTTTAATTGGGTTCTTTTGAGGTAGAAAATCAGATTTAATATTATTAAAGTTAGTCTCAAGATGTTGCTTAACTGCCAAATTTATTCCAAGAGCAGCAATAACTTTTTCAATTATTTTTTCTGCTTTTGTTATAGGTAAATAGGATGGATTTACCGTTTTATTGTATATGTAATTTTTGACAAAATCAGCACTTATTCCTTTGGGAATATATTTCATAACAAATTCTAGGCTTTTACTTTCGAGAATGGTGGCAAATATATTTCCAAGTGAAAAACTAAGTCCAATATTAGCAGCCACTGTTCTATTGTACTTCCCCTTGATATAAGTGTAAATATCGGTAGTCGCCCCACCCATATCTACAACCATTATATTTTCATTGTTGTCCTTAGAATAAATTTCAATCATTTTTTCAACAGCTGTCGGAGTAACAGCAACGGGAGATGAAACTTTCTCCGACAATATTTTAAATCCTGGGGCTCTTTTCATTACATCATTTTTAAAAATTTCATTTATTTTTTGTTTTGCCGGTACAAAATTGAAAACCTTAAGACTTGGTCTTACATTTTCTGTTATGAATACCTCAAGATTCGATTTTAAAAAAGATTTTATATAATTTCCTGCAGAGCTATTGCCACAATAAACAAGGGGGATTTTTTCTTCCTGCTCAAATCGTGATTTAATATCTGAAATTGATAAAATATTAGCAAGGCTCAAAATATTTGAAAAAGAAGTATTATTATTATAGCCTCCTGCAAGTAAAACCATATCAGGATCAAGATTATTAATAACATTTATTTTTTCAATATCTCGAAGACCATCATTTATTGCAATAGTTCTTAGGATTACCCCTCCGGCGCCAAGTGCCGTTAGCTCTGCATTTTTTGCAGTATCCTGCTTTGTAAGTCCCATTACCAGAATTTGAAGTCCACCGGCAGCTGAACTTGTGGTTAGGTAGGGAATAGTAAAATAACCATCTTCATATATTGAAATTCCGCTTAATTTTTCAAGCTTTTTTGCAACATTTAAAATACCAACATTTACATCTTCATAAGGTTTTTCAACTGTGGTTGAGGCATCTGCTTGATGAAAAAATGTCCATTCATTGCCAATTTTTTTTAAAAGTAAACCTTTGGTAGTTGTGCTTCCTATATCGGTAATAAATATATGTGAAAAATTCAATATTTTATTCATAATCTATCCTAATCTGAATTTTTAAATTCACAAGCATACCCTAAACAATATTTAGAGCATCCGCATAAATAATACACAAAAATTTAAGGAAAATCTATATTTTTTTAGTAGGTTCTATTTCGTATTATTAGAAAACAGACTTAACACTTAATTGAACTTAATGAGGATTTTAATACTAAAAAATGAGAAACTATCCCAAAAACCCCAACCATTTAAACCAACGAAAGACGAATCTCATCAGCCAGAGTAAATATGAATATAATCCCAAGTAGAAAGCAAACTATTTTAATACCTAATGCTAAAAAATGAGAAACTATCCTAAAGCCCCATTCATTTAAACCGACGAGAGACGAGTAGTACAAGGCGAAGTAAATTTGAGTAGCGGAGCCTACAGATAGTAGGTGAGCAACGCAAAATTTTCCTCAACGCAGTAATACGAAGTCTATCGTCGGTTTAAATTAGTTAAGTCTGTAAATATCAACTCCATTATCCTC
>PDOO01000040.1 GCA_002742885.1 Candidatus Cloacimonadota bacterium | reverse complement strand
AAGCTTGCTTACGCCGATGGTACTGCACGGGCAACTGTGTGGGAGAGTAGGAAGCCGCCAAAATAATAGCCTGACCTTTTTTTTTATTTTAAGATTTAACAACTTTAGATTATTTTTTTTCAGTATATTGTATTTTTGTTTTCTTCCGGTTTAATTTTTGCTTTATTACATCAAATGATTCCGGCTTTAATTTAAAAAGTCTTCATGTATTTTAACAATTCTTTATTTTTCAATTGTTGCTTTAATGAGTCTTCTGATGATTTTCGGGGGATGCGCCGAAGCAAATAAACCTGCTGATCCCGGTAACGGAGACGATTCAAATAAAAGATTTTCGGAAGCAGGATGTTCCTGCCCTGATGTTTTACATTTTATTTCTCTTAAAGATTATGCGATAACGTATTTATCGAAACTTAGCTAAATAAGCAGTATTATTGCTAACACGACAAAAGATTTTTGGCTGATCGTTGTGTGGAAGGCGTTTGTCCTCATTACGGAGAACCGGGAGCCGGAGCGATCAATATTATATGTTACTCAAAAAATCATCAATAAAGGAATTAAAGTAAGCATTAAAATAAGAAAGGTTATTGAATTAAAAGAGGAAATCAGGCTCGGAAATAAAAAGAGGCTGCCTAAAATATCAGGCAACCGATTAAAGTATTATCAAATATCAAAACGATCGGCATTCATAACTTTTACCCAAGCTTTAACAAAATCATGCACAAATCTTTCTTGATTGTCATCTTGGGCATAAAATTCCGAATAAGCTCTGAGAATTGAATTAGAACCGAAAACCAAATCAACTCGGGTTGCCGTCCATTTTACTTTTCCTGTTTTTCTTTCTATTACTTCATACAAATTATCACCTGCCGGTTTCCACGTATAACTCATATCGGTAAGATTTACAAAGAAATCATTTTCAAAAGTCCTTCCCTATCGGTAAAAACTCCGTGTTTTGTATCTTTGCAGTTAGTTCCCAAAACTCTCATTCCGCCTATTAATACGGTCATTTCGGGAGCCGTCAGCCCCATTAATTGAGTTCTGTCGAGCAACATTTCTTCCGGTTGCGCGGCATATAATTTTTTCTGCCAATTTCTGTATCCGTCATGGAGAGGTCCAAAACATCAAAAGATTTCTTGTCTGTCATTTCTTCGGTTGCATCACCTCTGCCTTGCGTAAACGGAACTTTAATTTTAAATCCTGCTTTTTCTATTGCTTTTTCAACAGCCGTGCTTCCGCCCAAAACAATTAAATCGGCAAGGCTTACTTTTTTTTCTTATTCAGCCTTAATTTCCTCAAGTTTGGCGATGACCTTATTCAGTATTTCAGGTTCATTTCCTTCCCAATATTTTTGCGGAGCAAGACGAATTCTGGCTCCATTGGCACCGCCTCTGAAATCTGATCCTCGGAAAGTTCTGGCGCTGTCCCAAGCAGTATTGATTAATTCTTTTGAGGTCAAACCGCAATTCAAAATTTTCTCTTTTAAAGCATCAATTTCCTTTTCTGTCAGCGTATAATTTGCTTCGGGAATCGGGTCTTGCCAAATAAATTCTTCTTTCGGGACATCTGCTCCGAGGTAACGACTTTTAGGTCCAAGATCACGATGGGTAAGTTTAAACCAGGCTTTTGCAAAGCATTCCGCAAAATATTCGGGATCTTTATAGAATCGTTCAGATATTTTCCTGTATTCGAGATCCTTTTTTAATGCCATATCAGCATCAGTCATCATTGGATTTCTGCGAATATTCGGCATATGAGCATCAAAGGGTTTGTCTTCTTCCTTAATATTAACAGGTTCTCATTGGAAAGCCCCGGCAGGACTCTTCTTGAGTTCCCAATCATAAGTCAGTAAAAGATAAAAATAGGTGTTATTCCACTTATCGGGATTAGTCGTCCAAGCACCTTCCAATCCGCTGCTTACCGTATTTTCGGCATTGCCTTTTCCTTGGGGATTACTCCAACCAAAGCCTTGCTCCGTTACGGGAGCTTCTTCAGGAGCAGGTCCTAAAACTTCTGCGTTGCCGTTTCCGTGAGCTTTACCGATTGTATGTCCTCCGGCAGTCAAGGCTACGGTTTCTTCATCATTCATCGCCATCCTGGCAAAAGTAACTCGCATGGCTTGAGCGGTTTTCAAGGGATCAGGTTTCCCGTCCACTCCTTCGGGATTTACGTAAACAAGTCCCATTTGAACGGCAGCAAGAGGATTTTCCAATGATTTCTCGTCTTCTTTATTGCTGTATCGGTTTTTACCGAGCCATTCTTTTTCAGCTCCCCAGTAAATATCTTTTTCGGGATGCCAAATATCCTCGCAACCGCCGGCAAAACCTATAGTCTTAAACCCCATGGATTCATAAGCCATATTTCCGGCAAGGATCATTAAATCTGCCCATGAAAGTTTATTCCCGTATTTTTTCTTGATAGACCAGAGCAATCTTCGAGCTTTATCCAAATTAACGTTATCGGGCCAACTGTTCAGAGGCGCAAAGCGTTGATTACCCGTATTTCCTCCGCCTCTGCCGTCAGCAATACGATATGTTCCGGCGCTGTGCCATGCCATTCTAACCATTAAACCGCCGTAATGTCCCCAATCTGCGGGCCACCATTCTTGACTTTCCGTCATCAGGTTTTTCAAATCTGTTTTAACTGCTTCCAGATCCAGTTTTTGAAATTCTTCTGGATAATTGAAGTCTTTTCCCAACGGATTGGTTTTAGTGTCATGTTGATGTAAAATATCAAGATTTAAAGACTCCGGACACCAACTCATAACCGAATGTTGCGATCCGGTATTTCCGCCGTGCATGAAAGTGCATTTACCCTGTTTTGATTTTTCCATTATATCTCCTTTACTAATAAAATACTCAGTCAAAAAATTGCTGAAAGTTCTATTGCTTATTTTTTGTAACCTTAATCTGAAGCATGATATCATTAATGACATAACCTTCTATTTTTTTCTTTTTAAAGTAAGCTTCAAGAATCTTGTCTAACTCCTCATCATGGTAGTCTGCTATCAAATCAGACTCTTCGCAATATAAATGATGATGATTTTCAACTCGCCCGTCATATCTCATAATATCTTTATCTGTTTTAACTTTTTTTATCAGATTATTCCTGACAAAAGTATCCAGTACTTTGTAAACCGTGCCTACCGCAATACCGGGATATTTTTTATTTATTTCCTCAATAATATTGTCGGCAGAAGGATGATTTGCCAAGCTGTAGATTGTTTCTAAAATAATTACTCTTTGCGGTGTAGCTTTCAACCCTTTTTCCGAAATTATTTTTCTGATATTCTCCAGTGAGTTCATTTACTTTCTCCTAGATAAGAATTATTCTCTTTTAGGAATAAAAATAAATTGGTCTCACAGGTGTCAAGACATTTTATTTTTTAAGATGAGTTATAATAAAAAATTGCAGGATAAAACGTTAAATATGAAAGATTAATAAACATTTTGAAAAATATACAGTTAAGTTGATTGAAAATAAAATACGAAAGAATAAAAATTACTTTTTGAGACACTGCCTGCTAAAAAAACATGATTCATTATAAAGCGGAGAAATCCTTAAATTTATTCATTTTCCTTCTTTTCTTAAATCAAGGGTAAACATACCGGATTATATTTAATTCATCCGGAGTCTCTCCAACAGTGTTCCTGAATATCCTGACTGCAATTTTGAATTTGACTCAAAAGACATAATACATAAAACTGCATGAATCATTGAAGAAAAACAAATTTTTTGATAATAATTATTATTCTGTAAGTTAATAAACGGAAAAATAAATAATGAGGAATTTTATGAATGAAATAATTTGTCCTAATTGCAAAAAAGCTTTCAAGGTTGATAAAGCAGGATTTGCCGACATAGTTAAGCAGGTTAGAGATCATCAATTTGAAGAAGAATTATCCGAAAGACTTGCTTTAGCTGAAAAGGAAAAATTGAATGCCGTAAAATTGGTTGAAGCGGACTTTAAAAACAAGTTGCAAATAAAATTGGCGGAGAAAGATAAAAATATCGCTGCCTTGAAAGCTGAAAATGAGACGGAACTTGCAGAAAAATTATCTGAAAAAGAAATTCTTATTTCAGAAATGAAATCCAAAATAGAAAGATCTGAAAGCGAAAAAAAATTAGCAGTTTCTGAAGCGGTAAAAAAAATTGAAAAAGAACGAGATGCTCTTTTAAATAATTTGAAAATAAAAGAAACGGAAATGGAAGCAGCCGTAAAATTAGCTGAATCCGATATAAAAAAAACATTGAGAGAAGAATTGGCTGAGAAAGATAAATACATTGTTGCATTGAAAGCTAAAAATGAAGCAGAGCTTGCGGAAAAACTATCTGAAAAAGCAATTCTTATTTCAGAAATGAAAGCAAAAATAGAAAAATTCGAGAGTGAAAAGATGTTAGCTGTCTCGGAAGCAACTAAAAAGATTGAAAAAGAACGAGATGCTCTTTTAAATGACTTGAAAATAAAAGAAACAGAAAATAAACTTATTGAAAAATCCGTTAAAGAAGAATATACGAATAAGTTGACGGCAAAAGAAGAAACAATCAGAATGAAAGATGCCGAGATTGCGCGTTTACGTGATTTTAAACTTAAACTTTCTACAAAAATGGTAGGCGAAACCCTTGAGCAACATTGTGAAACAGAGTTTAATAAACTTAGATCAACGGCATTTCCCAAAGCATATTTCGGAAAAGATAACGATGCAAGCAGCGGTACTAAAGGCGATTTTATTTATAGAGAAACAGATGAATCGGGAAATGAAATTATTTCCGTAATGTTTGAAATGAAGAATGAAAACGAGGCGACGGCGACAAAGAAAAAAAACGAAGATTTTTTTGCAAAGCTTGATAAAGACCGTAAAAATAAAAACTGTGAATATGCTGTTTTGGTTTCTTTATTGGAGTCTGAAAGCGAGTTGTACAATAACGGTATTGTTGACGTATCTTACAAATATCAAAAAATGTATGTTATCCGACCTCAATTTTTTATTCCTATCATTACTATTCTTCGCAATGCCGCAATGAACTCATTGCAATACAAGCAGGAACTTAATTTAATAAGAAATCAGAATATTGATATTACTAAATTTGAAGAAAAAATAGAGTCGTTTAAAAAAGGTTTTGCTTATAATTACGATTTGGCAAGCAGGAAGTTTAAAACTGCGATTAATGAAATAGATAAAACAATAATTCATCTTCAGAAGACAAGGGATGCTCTTTTATCTTCTGAAAATAATTTACGTCTTGCCAATAATAAAGCAGATGATTTGACAATAAAAAAACTTACCTTTGGCAACCCTACCATGAAGAAAAAGTTTGATGCCGTGAGAGATAAAAGTAAATAAAGGGCGATAATGTAAAATTCGGAGCCGTAAAATTTATGACTCCGAAATAATTATTTTAATTTAAAAGTATTGCGGTTGAATAAATAAAATATTATTGCATTATCCGTAAACTTTAATTATACATGTTGAAACTGCAAATGATAAAGGGGCAAGAGTTTTATTTTAAGGAATTGACAAAAAATTTTTTAACCATATCGGGATCTTTGTATTTTCCGAAAAGACACATTAATTTTATTCTTACTTTTTGTCCTCTTTGGTCTCCGCCCAGAACAGCTCCCAAACTTTGCAAATGCTTTCCGCCTCCGTCGTAACCGTATTGAGCTAAAACTCTTCCTGAATAGGCTCGGGAAACTATCACTACCATTATTCCCGCTTCAATTGCTTTTTTTATGGCTTCTACTATTGTAACCGGAACGTTTCCCCGTCCGAATGCTTCTATAACTATTGCTTTGGCTTTGTTGTCTATTGAACTTTGAATAAAATGATCTCTCATTCCGGAAGTGCATTTTATCAGGTCAATATCTGTATCTATTTCAGTTGTCCAAATTCTTTCTTTGCGCGCTACTTGACGATAATATACCACCTGATCGGGATCTATTATTCCTAAAATTCCCAAATCTATTGATTCAAAAGATTCAACTCTCCCCGTATCTGTTTTTACAACATCGCAGGCGGAGTGTATTTTATCGTTCATGACAACCAAAACGCCTTTATCGGCGGATTCGGGATGACATGCTGCTCTTACGGCTCCTACAATATTGCGCGGACCGTCCAGACCCAAATCTGAACCGTTTCTCATGGCTGCTGTAAAAATTACCGGTTTCCTGGTGGTAAGAACTAAATCCAGGAAATACGAACTTTCTTCCAGTGTATCTGTGCCGTGGGTGATGACAATTCCGTCGTAATCCAAAATTTTCAGGTCAACCAGTCTTGCCAGTTTATTCATAATTTCAGGAGTTACAAAAGGACTCGGTATATTTGAAAATTCCAAAACTTCAATTTCTGCAATATCATTTATCTGGGGAAAAGTTGTAAGAAATTCCACTAAATCAGGCGCGGGAACAATTCCTTTTTCTTCATCATATTTCATGGCGATGGTTCCACCGGTAGTAATAATCAATATCTTCTTTTTCATATCTTCCTCAAATTTAAATAAATTGTGAGACTTTTTGAAATCAGTATAAAAATTGTCAAAGAAAAGAAGTTAAAAACGGAAAAATAAAAAAGGGAAGGGAATATATCATCCCCTATCCCAAGAGGTTTTATTTTAACTATGTCACTCAGCTTTTATTTGAGCATTTACAGCGCCAAAAGGTTTTACTTTATTAATTTCGATATTTCCCTGAATGAAGGATGAGATGAATCGCCTAAAATTTCAAAAAGCAGCATTTCTGTTGTTACCAATTCTGCTCCGTAATCAAGCATTCTGTCCAAAGCAGCCTCTTTATTGTAAAGCTTTCTTGATGATACTGCATCAGTAACCAAATAAACTTCATAATCTTCCGCCAAAGCATCAAGAACGGATTGCAAAACGCAGATGTGCGCTTCTATTCCGTACATAACGAGAACTTTTTTCCCGCTTTTCTTTAATAATTCGGAAATTTTTTCGTCAAAAATGCTGAAAGATGTTTTTTCGGCATAAATCGCATCTTTTCCGATTTTAATTTCTGAGACGGTTTCTCCCAGACCTTTCTTGTATTGTTCTGTTACCAAAAGAGGGATTCCGAAAATTTCGGAAGCTTTGTTAAGTATGTTTGCATTTTTGATAACTTCTTGATTTTCTGCTATCAAATGTAAAAGTTTTTCTTGAATATCAATCATTACAAACATCATGTTTTCTGTTTTTGTTTTCATAAATTCTCCTTTAGTCTTGACATTAAACGGTCAAGTTAATATAAAAGATACAAAATTTCTTTAATGTCAAATTATTTTGGAGAAAATATGGAAAACTTAATGAATTTAAGTCAAAATAAACGATTAAATTCACTTTTAAATAAAGTAGTGAATGAAGTAAACGATTACGGAAAAGAACAACTTAAACACATAAAAAGTCTGACCAATATAGGAATAGCTCTTTCTGCCGAAAGAAGACTGTCCTATATTTTTGAATTGATCCTGAACGAAGCAGTTGCTTATACCAATGCCGACGGCGCAACCATATATTCCGTAAGCAACGACGGGCATTCATTGCGTTTTGAGTTTGTTCTTAACCGATCCATGAATTTAAAAATGGGCGGAAGATATTCTAACATAAATTGGCCTCCTGTTTTATTGAAAAATGAAGACGGCAGCGACAACAAAACAAATGCTGCTGCCATTGCGGTAATCAATGCTGAAAGTTATCAGTTTGAAGATATTTATCATCAGGATGTTTTTGATTGTTCAGGCTCCAAAAAATTTGACAAAATGAATAATTATCGTTCCAAATCAATGGTTGCCATCCCTCTTAAAAATCATGAAAATAAAGTATTGGGCGTAATCCAGCTGATAAATGCTCAGGATCACGAAGGACATGTCATATCATTCACGGATGAACATATAGCGATGCTGAAATCACTTGCTTCACAGGCGGCAATATCTCTTTCAAACAGGGTTTTGATAAATGATCTCAAGAAATTACTGTATGAAATGATTCAAGCCATTGCCGAAGCAATCGACAGCAAGTCTCCTTATACGGGCGGGCATATTACAAGAGTTGCGAAACTTACTGAAGCAATTGCCGATAAAATTCAAACTTCTGATTCCGGATTTTATAAAGACATCAAATTTAATCACGACGAACTTGAAGAAATTAAACTTTCCGGCTGGGTTCACGACTTGGGAAAAATTACTACTCCTCTTCATGTTATGGATAAAGCTACTAAGTTGCAAACTATTTTTGATCGCATTGAACTTGTAATGAGCAGATTCGATACTTTGGATATTGTTCTGGATAAGGATATCGAAATTTCCGAATTGAAAGGCTTGGACGATAAATCAACGGAATTGAAAAGATTGAAAGAAAAAGTCAAAGAATATCGTATTTTTACCGAAAAACTTAATATCGGAGGCGAATTCCTCAGAGATGAAGACTTAAATTATTTGAAAGAAATTCTTGATTTTTCTTACGAAAGCTCAGGACGTTCTTATTTTATTATCAACGAAGACGAATTTAAAAATCTTTCCATAAGAAAAGGAACTTTGCTTCCTGAAGAAATAGATATTATGAGAGAACATGTCGTCATTACCAAAAAAATGCTGTCTAAAATAAGTTTCCCTGAAAAATTAAAAAATGTTCCGGATTATGCCGCATCGCATCATGAAAAACTGAACGGCTCCGGATACCCGGGAAAACTCACGGAAAACGAATTGCCCCTTCAATCAAGAATTATAGCTATAGCAGATTTATATGAAGCCTTAACGGCCTCGGATCGTCCTTACAAAAAAGGTAAAACATTGTCTGAAACATTTAAGATTTTGGCATTCATGGTAAAAGATAATGATATTGACGCAAATCTTCTGGATTTGCTCATTGATACGGGTTTATACTTGGAATATGCCGAGAAATATTTGCCGTCAAGGCAAATTGATGACGTTGATTTTGAAAAAATAAGAAAAATATATAAACAATAAATCAGGATTTTATGCAAAAAATAACTCAGAAAAGAATTAAAGAAATCGTAAAATTAAAGCAAAAAAAATACAGAAAACAATTTAAAAAAGTTGTTGTAAACGGCGAACGCATAGTAAATCAAATCATTGATAACGGCGTTTGGCCGGAAGAAATTTATCTTACTTGCGCCGAAGATGCCCATATTTATTACGAGAAAAAACTTCAAAATGTATTTGAGGTAAGCGCTCAACAGATGAGACGTATTTCCAACAATGAAACTCCGCAAAAAGTTTCGGCGCTTTTTCGTATTGTTCCTGTTAAAATCAAATCTCGGAAAAAACTTTTGTATCTGGATAAAATAAATGATCCGGGCAATCTCGGAACAATACTCCGGACTGCAATTTCCGCTGATTTTGACGGAGTTATTCTTTCTTCTGACTGTGTTGATCCTTTTAATCAGAAAGTAATTAATGCTTCAATGGGAGCTGTTTTTTCATTTCCTTTTGAAGTGATGACCGCAGATGAGCTTTTGTCTTTGCCTAATCAAAAAATAGTAACCTGCCTTGAAAATGCGGAAAATATTTATGAATTTAAGCCGGAGAAATCCTTTGTTTTGATTATCGGTTCGGAAGCCAGAGGTATAAGCGAAAGTTTAATTAAAAATTCCGACAAACGCATTACCGTGCCAATGACCGGTAAAATGGAATCTTTAAATGTTGCCGTGGCTGCCGGAATAGCCATGTCTTATCTCAATTACAAGAGTCGGGAAAATGATTTTTAAACCCGATCAACTTTGGTTGGCGCCTTTGGCAGGTTTTACTGATCAGGCATTTAGAGAAATTTGCAAACTTTCGGGAGCAGATATTACCGTATCGGAAATGGTTTCCTGCGACGGATTATTTTATATGCCGGAAAGAACTTTGCCTTATGCGGTTTTCAACGAAAATCAACGTCCTTACGGAATTCAAGTGTTCGGCTCCGATCCCGACATTATGACGAAAAGTCTTGATCGGTTGATTCCCCTTAAACCTGATTTTATAGATTTAAATTTCGGTTGCCCGGTCAAAAAAGTGGTCAGAAGAAATTCCGGTTCAGCTTTGATGAAAGATCCTGAACTTATTTACAGAATAGTTTCGTCCATGAAAGAAAAATTAATAAAGCATGATATTCCGTTAACCGCAAAAATAAGATCAGGCTGGGATTCTGATTCTGTTAACTTTCTTGAAGTCAGCAAATCAGCTGAAAAAGGAGGATGTGATCTGATCACAATTCATCCCAGAACCAGAGTCCAAATGTTTTCCGGAAAAAGCAATTGGGAACATATAAAAATACTTAAAGAGAATATCTCCGTACCTGTAGCGGGAAACGGAGATGTTATTTCTCCGGAAGATGCCGAAGAAATGAAAAAATTTACCGGTTGCGACTCAATTATGATAGGAAGAGGAGCTTTGGGAAAACCTTGGATATTCAAATTAATAAAAGCAAAATTAAATAACGAGAAAATGAGCTGCCCGACTTCCGAAGAAATTTGGAGCATTATCAAAAAACATTACGAATTAACTCTAAAATATAAAGAAGAATTGAAAGCATTACGAGAGATGAGGACTCATATATGCTATTATACTAAAGGTTTAAGAAAAGGAGCTGATGCCAGAAATAAAATAAATAAATCAGAATCGGCAGATGAAATTTTTGAGATTTTGGAAAATTTATTCGATTATAATAAAGGTAACATAAAAAAATATGGAATATAAAAAATATATTTGGCAGGCTCAATTTGAGAAGAAAACAAATTGGCTTAAAGCGGTAACTACGCTTAAACAGGCAACAGATTTATTTCCCGAAGAATATGAATTATATTTTGAATTGGGACAATTATTTTACGAAAGAAAGCTGTTTCCCGAAGCAATCGAATATTTCCAAAAAGCAATCGAAATTTTCCCTTCTTACACGAATATTTATTTTAAAATTGCAAATTGTTATTTAGCCTTAAAAGAAGAAAATTTGGCAATTTATTATTATGACAAAATAAAAGATAACTATCCGGAAGCTCTTTACAATAAAGCAGTTGCTTTGTTAGGGAAAAATAAAACAGGAGAGGTTATACAAACTCTGGAAGAACTGCTTTTATTAAATCCCGATACCGAGACACCCTATTTCTTTCTGAGCGAACAATATCTAATGAACAGACAATACGAAAAAGCCTTAAAAACATTAAGCTCCGCTGAAGCTTTATTCGGTTCTCAGGGAAGAGTGAATTTTTTTAAAGGTATTTCCTATTCTGCGCAAAAACAATGGATTAAGGCGTATTACGAATTTCAAAAATGCGAAAAGATGAAGTTTAATGGGCAGGGATTTTATCGAGCTTACGCCGTTGCATCCGAAAAAATAGGAAAATTTGAGCAAAGCATAAACCTCTTTAAGCATGCAATAGAAGAAACTCCGACCAATCTTCCTCTCTATCTGGATTTAATAAACACATATATAAGTCGCAATATGATAAAAGAAGCTTATAAAACAGTTCTTCAGGCAAAAAAAATAAAACCTTACTCTTCTCCGGTTTCTTTAATATACAACAAACTCAAGAAAATGTTGGAGGAAAAAAAGGAGTATCCCGAGAAATAATTTTTTTCTTATAACATAATAATAAAATAACAAATATTTTTTTATTTACGATGATTTATTTGTTCTCAGTTTTGATTTATTCTGGATGATATTTAAATATTTTGCCTTCATGACATAAAAATTTATTGGTCAGATAAAACATCTTAACACCTTTATAAACGGGATAATATACTTATGAAAAATCAAAAAAAATCCGATTTAATTTATTGATTTAAAGTCAATAGAAATATTTATTTTTTTTTTAGTTAAATTTTAATCTTTTTTTGTTTGACGGCAGTAACGGATGTCTCTTTTTTTGCCTTTTCTAAATTATGGAATTGGAGGATAAAATGAGCTACTCGGGAACGGATATTAAAAATCGAGTAAATGAAATCGTTGAAAAGCATGAAAAAGCTTTTATAAATATTGATCGTGATCAATATATCAAAAAAGCTGTTGAAAACGGTGAAGCGGTTATTTCGGCTTGCGGAGCATTGGCAACCTGGACGCCCCCGGAATCAACAGGAAGAAGCCCTAAAGATACCTATATTGTAAAATTTGACGAAAATGCAAACAATATAGATTGGGATTCTCCAAACAATATCGCATTGGATCCGGAAACAGCCGATATGATTTTTGATGATGCAATTCAAACTTTGTCGGGAAAAGAACAATTATTCGTAACTGATCGCGTTATCGGAGCCGACGAAAATTATATGTTGCCGGTAAGAACAATTTCAAGCCATGCTGTTACATCTGTATTTACCGACAATATGTTCAGACTTTTGCCGGAAGATATTGATAAAAGTATTTTCGGCGATAAAAGGTTTAGCCTTTTGGTTTTGCCTTACGATAAACTTAACTCTGAAAAATATGACGGTCGCTTGCGCAAAGTCAGCGAAAATAAAACTTCAAACATGGCAATTATTCTCGACTTTCAACGCAGGGCAGGCGTTGTTTTCGGTTCGGCTTATTGCGGAAGCGTAAAAAAACTGATGTTTACCGTTATGAACTATTATTTGCCCGAATACGGTATCCTTCCTTTACATTGCTCGGCGAATGAAGGTAAAGACGGAGATTGCGCATTATTGCTGGGATTATCGGGAACAGGAAAAACCACGCTTTCCGCCGATCCCGGAAGAGCTCTTCTCGGGGATGACGAACACGGTTGGTCAGACAACGGAGTGGCAAATTTTGAAAACGGATGTTACGCCAAATTGGTGAACCTTAATCCTGAAAAAGAACCTGAAATTCATAATGCCGTTTTCCATGAGGACGATTATTTGAAACACGGTTCGATAGTTGAAAATTGCTTAATGTTCCCGTCAGGTAAATTTGATGTTGACGATACTCGTCTTACGCCAAACTCCAGAGGTTCTTATCCTTTGGAATTTTTGAGCAATATCAAACCTGATTCAATTTCGGGACACCCTAAAACCATTCTTTTCCTCACGGCTGACGCAAACGCTGTCTTGCCTCCTGCGGCAAAATTAAATCCGGAACAGGCAATGCTCTGGTTCCTCATGGGTTATACCAGTAAATTAGCCGGTACCGAAACGGGTATCGTTGATCCTGTTTCCACATTCTCAAGATTCTTCGGAGAGCCTTTCATGCCGAGAAATCCTGAAGATTACGCAAGTCTCTTGGGTAAAAAAATGAAAGAACACGGAACTCAAGTTTACCTCATAAACACAGGTTGGAGCGGAGGTCCTTACGGAGTCGGTAAACGCATGGATATAAATCTTACCCGTAAATTAGTGGAATCGGCAATCAACGGAACATTAAAAAACGTTGAGTATGAAGAAAACGAATTATTCCACTTAAGTATTCCTAAATCTTGCCCCGGAGTTGATGAAGTCGTACTCAATCCTCGCAACACTTGGGAAGATAAAAATGCGTTTGATAAACGTGCCGAAAAATTGGCGAAAGACTTCTCGAATCACTATGACAAAGCTTACGGCAATAAAAATATAGACCCGGCGGTTAAAGCTCAATGCCCCGGTAAATAAACTCATTTGTCAAGCCCCGTTAAAGGGGCTTTTTTTATTTTAAAATTATTTTTTGTAAAAATATTCTGTTGTCTGCATCGGATAAAATAAAACAACTTTTGCAAGCAATATATCAGGAAGATAAAGCATTCATTTAAAAATTCTGCAATTGAAAAATTTCCGCAAATTTCATTAATCTTATCGGGAGATTAAATAAAAGTTTAAAAAACGGAGTTATTTTCTCGATACAGTAATAACCGTTTGGCATATACATTGCATCATTGATAAAAAATTTCAAATAAACGCGTAATTTTTTCTTATCACAGTAAAAGTTATTAAAAATGAGGAAAATATGTCCGGTGAAATAAGTTTTAGCGGTTTGGCCAGCGGTATAGATTTTGATTCTATGGTAAAACAGCTTGTGGAAGCTGAAAAATTTCAAGCCAAAAGATTGGAATCCTGGAAACAGGAATGGGTAGATAAAAGCAGCGCATTAGACGAATTGAGTACAAAAATGATGAGTGTCGGTCAAGCAATGGAGAAAATTGATACGGCAACAAAGTTTTATGAAAGAACATCGTCATCTTCCAATACGGATGTTGCTTCCGTAGCCGTTGACAGTACAGCGGTTCCGGGTTCCTATAAATTGGAGGTTGCCGAAAAATCAAATCATATTTTGGCAAGCAAAGGATTCCTTACTGCTGATACGGTTGTTGTACAAGCGGGCAATATCCGAACAATTAATCTTGATGACGGAGAAGGAAATACCATTAATGTGGTGTTGGACGCAACAACAAACGATTTAACCTTGAATAATGTTGCTGCCGAAATAGAAAACGCCGTTACGTCTCATAACATTGCCAATCCGTCAAGTATGAGTCATCTTCATGCGGAAGTATCGTCGGATAATTCATCATTGGATTCATTCCGATTGAAACTGCACGGAGGAGCCGAAGGATCAAATGCTTCCATAGTCATAAATACAGATGACTCCGGTTTAAATCTCAACCAAAACTCAATCCAATCATCGGTTG
Organism: Candidatus Cloacimonadota bacterium; assembly: GCA_002742885.1. Taxonomy (GTDB): domain Bacteria; phylum Cloacimonadota; class Cloacimonadia; order Cloacimonadales. Next base: position 36,542 of record PDOO01000040.1, on the reverse strand, counting down.
AAGTAATAAAGAGCAATGGAACCGCAGATATTGGCGCTCATGTTACCGCAGGAGGTAATTATACCGGTTTTATGAATAAGCGCATCACTTTTACGGTTATGAAAAACGGAACTCTCGGAAATGATGCGATAGAACTGAAATATTATGACCCGGTTGAAAACGTCAGCAATACTGTTACGGTCCCTCAAAACGCAACTGCCAATACGGATATTACCGTACAAATTCGTCAAGGAACGGAGCTTACTTTTAATACCGGAGCATTGGATCAGGATTTGAAAGCGGGAGATTCTTTTGCCGTTGATTTGTTCAATCCCAATATTCAATTGGCTCAGGACAGCGGATTGGCTCAAACGGAACGGGAAGTTCATTCCGGAATAGGAGATGCAGACAAAACGGCTGTTACGACTTCTGATGCAACTTTTTCTTATTCTTATGCCGGAGTCGCTGTTCCTCCGATAAGCGTTCCCGAAAACACTTCTTTAAACGGTTTGGCAAAACTTATAAATCAGGATCCTGATAATCCGGGAGTTATAGCTTCCGTAATAAACGACGGTTCAGGTTCGGCAAATTCTTATCATCTGGCAATTACCGGAAAAAACAGCGGATCAGCTTTTAAAATAAATGACATAGATTTTTCCTCATTCAGCAACGGAGTATTTAAAAACGGAGTTTTCCAAGAGACGCAAAGCGCCAAAAATGCTTTAATAAAAGTGGACGGTTATCCTGCCGGGGATCAATATCTGCAAAGCAACTCAAATCTGATAACGGATATTATAGAGGGAGCTTCTTTAACATTGAAATCCGTCGGATCGGCAGATATAACCATTACAAACGACACAGATGCCATGACTGCTAAAATGAAAGAATTCGTCGATGCCTACAACGATACCATAGAATACGTAAATGAAATTACGAAAGTTGTGTTGAATGACAATGACGAAGCTGTAACGGGAGCATCCGGAATTTTGGTCGGAAACTACGGAGTTACAATGGTAGAAGGCGAATTAATGTCTTTTATCGGTCGTCGTCCCGTCGGATTCAATTCAAATGAGGATCTCCTTTTGATGATGCAATTGGGTTTTAAAACCGGAGACAAGGGAATCCTTGAATTTGACGAAAAAGTCTTTAAAGAAAAATTGATCGAAAATCCCGATGAAACCGTAAACTTTTTTACTGCGGATAAAGCCGGTTCGACCACCAACAGCGAAATATCTTTTTCCGGATCAACAGGGTTGACTAAAGCCGGCGTTTATAATTATTCTATAACGGTAAACGCATCGGGAGAAGCTGTCGGGGGACGCTATTGGAAAGATGGCGAAACTTCTGCGGACGGATGGGATTTGTCTATAGACAGCAGTAATCCTAAGTTCTTGACCGCAATAAGCGGAGATGCTGTCGGTATGGCTTTGCAGGTTGTAGGCGGAACAGCGCAAACTTATAACGGACGAGTCAGCATAAAACAGGGTAAAGCTCATGAATATGATGAAACAGTTGACAAATTAATTGATGAAAATGAAGGAACTATTAAAGTTCTTCTGAAAAACTACGAAGATATTATATCGAATATCGATAAAAAAATAGAAAATGAGTTAACACGGGTTAAACAGGTTGAAAAAAGACTTAAAGAACAGTTTGCCCGGCTTGAAGTAAAAATGCAGGAAACAAACAGCAGAATGGAAAGAATGCAGGCTTCAATGCCTAAACAGGTTTAAATTTGGGAGTTTATAAATGAATAACAGGTTTCAAACCTATAAAAAAGTAAATGTTCAAACAACAAACAGGGGTAAAATTGTTGTTATGTTGTATTCGGGAGCCATAACTTTTTTAAAAAAAGCGATAAAAGCTTCCGAAAACAATAATTTTTACGATAAAGGCAGATTCATAAATAAAACTCAGGATATTATAGATGAATTAAATTATTCTTTGGATATGGAGAAAGGAAAAGAAATTTCCAAAAATTTACGAAGCATCTATATATTTTTGACTAAATACCTGAGTCAGGCAAATATCAAAAATGATCCTGAAATGATTAAGAAAGTCATAGATATATTGGAATCTTTGAAAACGGCTTTTGAAGAGATTATAACAAATCCTAAATACGAAGAAGCTCAAAAAATAAATAAAAGAGAACAAACTCAACACTCAATACGCAGATTTGTCTGATTTTTATTGACCTTTTGCGTAAATATTTTTTTCCTCTCGGAGAGGAGGCATCTATGTCAGTCAACAATATTAATAATGACCTTGCTTTACGACAAATAAACAGGGAGCAGGTTCAAAAAACAGATAAAAAGAAAGCGAGCTCAAATGCAAAAGCCGAAAAAGCTTACGGAGCCAAAGAAAAAGACCGGGTTATTTTTTCCTCAAAAGCGAAGAAATTGCAGGAAACAGAATCAATTCTGCGTTTTGCTCTGAAAAAACTTGAATCTTTAGATGAAATATCGGAAAAAAGAAAAATAGAATTGCAGAGATTCAATAACGATGATGAAATTACAGAAGAAAAAATCAGAGTTATCTCGGAAAATATTATATCTGATAAATTAATAAACGAAAATATTCGGCAAAATAAAGAAATCCTTAAATACGTTCATCAAATTAAAGAACTGGATAAAATGCCGGAAGATGACATTTCTCCCAAAATTGAAGAAATAAAAGCCAAAATAGAAAGCGGATTTTATGATAAACCGGAAGTCCTCAATAAAATTGCAAGCAGAATTTTGGACGACTTATTGTCCTAAAATGGCTTTAATATTTTTTTTTTCGGGAGGAAGCAGATAAAATAAATTACGAAAATTTTTTAATGTAAATGCATAAAAGATAAAATAAAAATATTTTTCCCTTTTTTCCGAGTTTAAAACTTTAGATCTGATTTAATAAAAATGTAATTCAGGAAAATTTCTCTTCCGAAAAACAATTATTGCGCAAGAGAATAAAAAATATATTCTGGTTGCGATCTTCTGAAAACAATTAATATTTAATTTATTTAGTAAAATGATTGACAAATATTGTAAATAATCAGGTTTGAAACGAAACTTATGGAGAAATGTTTATGTATCCTAAAATTATAAAAAAAGGCTATACTTTTGACGATTTGCTTCTGATTCCGAGAGAATCAAAAGTTTTACCTGCAACCGTCAAAACCCAAACTCAATTTACCGAAAATATTAAATTAAATATTCCTGTTATGTCGGCAGCTATGGATACCGTAACTGAAAGTAAAATGGCGATTGCCATGGCAAAAGAAGGCGGTATAGGAATTATTCACAAAAATTTATCCGTAGAAGAACAGGCTGCCGAAGTAAGAAAAGTTAAACGCTTTGAAAGCGGTATTATTTCTAATCCCGTTACTATGCGTCCCGATTCTTCGATCAGAGAAGCAAACTCCCTGAAAGCTTCGCAAAATATAAGCGGATTTCCTATCGTTGACGGAAGCAATAAGCTGATCGGTATTTTAACTAACAGAGATTTACGCTTCGAAAAAGATGATCGCAAAAAAGTTTCCGAGCTTATGACTCCTGCCGATAAACTTGTTACCATTAAAGCCGGTACGAGTTTGGAAGAGGCAAAACAACTTTTACACAAGCACAGAATCGAAAAATTACCCGTAGTTAACGATAATTTTGAAATTGTCGGAATGATAACTGTCAAAGACATTGAAAAAGGAATCTCTCATCCTAATGCCGCTAAAGACGGCGAAGGACGTTTGCTTTGCGGAGCCGCAATCGGCGTAAGCGGAGATTTTTACGAACGAGCTTGCGAGCTGGTTGAACAGAAAGCGGATGTTATTATTATCGATACGGCTCACGGTCATCATATTAATATTCTGAAAGCGATTAAAAAAATAAAAAATAATCTTGATATTGATATTCTGGCGGGCAATATTGCTTCGGCTGAAGCGGCTCGCGATTTAATAGATGCCGGCGCAAATGCCGTAAAAGTAGGAATAGGTCCCGGTTCCATTTGCACCACTCGCATAATAGCCGGTATAGGCGTTCCGCAACTTTCTGCTATAATGGATGTTTGCGAACTTGCTGACAAATATAGTATTCCGGTTGTAGCGGACGGCGGAATAAAGTTTTCTGGAGATATTGTTAAAGCTATTGCGGCGGGAGCAAATACAGTTATGCTCGGTTCTCTTTTAGCGGGAACGGATGAAAGTCCTGGAGAATTTGTTATTTACAACGGAAGACGTTTCAAATCTTATCGAGGAATGGGGTCGATAGGAGCCATGAAAAGAGGAAGCAAAGACCGTTATTTCCAAGAATCTTCCGATGAAAAAAAATTGGTGGCGGAAGGAATTGAAGGCATGGTTGCTTACAAAGGTCCTTTGTCGGATTATTTGCATCAGCTTATCGGCGGATTGCGTGCCGGGATGGGTTATGTCGGAGCAGAAACGATAGAACTTTTGCAGGAAAGAGCGCAATTTATCGAAATTACATCTGCCGGTTTGCATGAAAGTCATCCTCACGATGTTAATATTACTAAAGAAGCTCCCAATTATCAAAACATGAATTAAAAGTATTTTATTAAGGCGGTTTAATCCGCCTTTTTTTTAAAAATAATTTTATGAAATTTTGCAGAAAGTCTGAATTAGACGGAACCTTCCGATGAACAAAAAAATAAAGGCATATCTTAATAATTACAAGTTTTTTTTAAAAGTAGAAAAAGGATTAACTCAAAATTCCATAGACAGTTATATAAGTGATTTGAAACAATTTTTCGGAGATTTCGAAAAAGATATTGCGAAATTTTGTTCGGAAGACATTATAAATTTTCTAAATGAATTGCGAGAAATGGAATTAAGCGGAAAGAGTATTGCTCGGAAGCGGAGTTCTTTAAAAAATTTTTTCTTTTTTTTGACATCTGAAGAAATTGAGCATGACGTTGATTTTGCCTTTGTTCCTGCCGTAAAAATCATGAAATCACTGCCCGGAGTTTTATCTAAAGATGAGGTTGCGAAGTTATTGGAATCAATTCAACCGGAATCTCCTTTACAATATCGCAATCGAGCCATGTTTGAATTGATGTATGCTGGGGGACTCCGAATTTCGGAAGTAATAAACTTGAGCATTCACGATATTGACGCTAATCATAATCTTTTGAGAATCACGGGAAAGGGAAGAAAGCAAAGAATTGTGCCGACCGGAAGCGTTGCCGGAGCTTGGTTAAATAAGTATCTTGTTATGCCTCGTCTCAGTTTGAAAAAAAATAAAAACACGGATATTGTTTTTCTTAATCGTTTCGGAAATCCTCTTTCCAGAATGGGAATTTGGAAAGTCTTGAAAAAAATATCTTTGGAAGCAGGCATCAAAAAAGATATTTATCCTCACATATTGAGACATACTTTTGCCACTCATCTTTTGGAAGGAGGCGCAAACTTACTTATCGTGCAGGCTCTTTTGGGACACAGCAGCATAAACACCACTCAGATTTACACAAATGTTGAATTAAGCTATTTGATAGAAGAACATCGTCTTCGTCATCCCATGGAAAAATAGTATTATTTGTAAAAAATATCACCGAAATTAAATCTGAAAGATTTTTCCAGACGAATTTCTGTCGCATGATTGCGTTTTTCTCCGTCAATGATATATTTGAATTTTAATTTATATTTTTTCGGTAAATCGTAACGCAAACTGATTGTATGCGATACCGCTAATTTTGTGGAAGTAATGTTTGTTATTTCCTGAAAAAGCGTACCGTAATCAAGAAATAGTTTCGGGTATATATAGCGTCCTGCATTGACTTTGAGGTTGTTTAATAAAATTCCCGTTCCGAAGTTGCCGGTCTCTGTTTTTTCTTCGCTCGGACCTATAATGTCGTTATCTGATGTAACTGCATATTCATTGAATAAATTCTCGACAATCCCGGGTTTTACGTAAAGGTAATCCAAATAGAACATTTTTCTTATCCAAGTTTCTATCGGATACAGAATCGGATCAAGGAAAGTTGCCTGAATTTCGTAGCCCGCTATTTGCAGAGCTTCATCTGTCAAAAGATATTGCTGCTGGTAATAGGGGAGATTCTCTATACTCTGGTTATATTTCAATTTAGCCAAAATTTCGGAAGTTGTTCTGTCCTCCGGATCGTCGCTGGTAAGTTTAAATTCCAAGGTTCCCAGAGCATTTTTTTCTTCTCGCGGCATGATCTCCAAAGATATACGGGTTCCGTCTCCAGCTTGTCTGTAAAAACTTCCGTAAACACTGGCATAATTTCTTAGTTTCCCGAATGTTACCTCGGCATAGTCCGTCTCAAAATCTGTTCCGAACATTTCCAGAGAACCTTCTTCTGATCGAATCAGCATGTCTCGGACAAACCAATTATCGTCGTATATAATATGGATAAAGCTTCTTTCGTTTAATTTCAGAGAAAGCGGGAAGGTAACGTAGCGGTTATTTTCCGAAAATTTGAGCAATAAATCAAGTTTAAACGGATATTGATTTAAATCATCATTTTGAAATGAAGCTGATTCTTTAAAAGAATTGAAAAAATTAAGAATATTTTTCGTATAAGGAGGATAAATCATATCTCCGTTAGTAATTATCAAATTTCCTTCAATATCTATTTGATCATTCGGACCCAGAATTTTAAAATAATTGTCGTTTCGTCCTTTAATACCGAAGTACGCAAAGTCATTTTTCCTCATATAACCCGGCAGATGAATAGGTATGCCCGATTTATCTGATGAAATTTTAAGCGTTCCCATGTTAACGTTAAGCAACCGAAAATTTCTTTTGTCCTTAAATTCATTTTCCGCAAAAACTTTACCTTTTCCCATCTCAAACGAAAAATTTTTTATTTTTAAAGAATCATTTGAGATATTGAATTGAAAATCAAAGTTATCTATTTTATTTTGTCCGTCTCCAAGCATCATTTCAGCATTGGAAACAGCAAAATCCATGGAATCGATTTTCAGGTTATTATCGCTTATTGACCAAAAAGAACTTATGCGAAATTTACTTTTTGCATCTGAAATAAAATCTGATAAAGGAACCAGAGATTTCAAAAGATCGCCCTCAATATTTAATTTTGTCTGCATTTCGGGATGTTTATAATTATTGTTGAAAAAGTTTAATCCCAGATTTCCTTCCATATTTAAACTGAGGTCTTTGCTGTTGATTTCAAATTGTTCAATTTCCAAAAAATCTTGTTTTTGAGAAAGATTAACGGCAACCGAATCGGCAATAAATTTGTTTATTGAAAGTTGAGATGCCGTCATTTTAAGATCAGCTGTTTGCTTGTTATTTCCTATATTTATACCTGCATAAGCGCTTATATTGCCGTTTACGGGTAAATTTTTGAACCAATCTGACAGATGTATATTTGAAAAATCGGCAACGGCTTTGATTTGTTTTTCGGAAGGATTAAGGAAAATGTCGGCTTCTATAATTTCATTTTTTTCATTCTTTATTTTCAGAGAATCAATATTAATTGAAGAAAGTTTTCCGTTAAGGGAAAAGTTACAATTTATTTTTTTCAAGAAGCCGTTGCTCAGGTTGTTTAATTTTACCTTTCCCGATAATTTATCATTATCGTAACCGTCATACAAAATATCAAAATCGGCATTACCGGTATATTTTTTCCAGTTTTCGTATTCAAAATAATATTTCATGTAATTTTTTACGGGAATATTCTTTCCCTTTAATCGGATACGCGATTTGAATTTGTCTTTTTTACTGCATGAAACCTCTACATCAATTTTGTCGTTAATATTAAAAATTTCAGTTTTGAGAGAATCAAAGGTTCCCGATGCTAAGATATCCGCAGAAAAATTTTCGTAATTATATACTGCCGATTGAGATTTCATGTAGAAAAATGTTTTTTTATCTTTGTGATCCGCAATAAATTTTCCCGCAAAAAGACCGTCAAGTTTACCGAATTTATCTTCAAAAATACGGATATTTGATTTGATTTCTGTTCGATCAGTATTTTTTGCAATATGTATTTTCCCCGTAAGATTGGGAAGATTATAGATATTATCGGTCATTTCCTTCAGAGAAAAATGATCAAAATTAACTTTTCCTGAGATATTTTGAAGACCCGGCGTTCCTTTAATATTGGCAGATATTGATGATTTTTCATCTTTTAAATTAAGAGAAAAATTGTCGTTTGAGATAATGTATTGAGCATTAAGTTCAGGGAAATGAATATCTTTAAATGAAACGTTAAGATCGGGTGAAGCGCTATTTATTAAAATATTGCCGTCATTATTCAGCTTCATATTTGCCCGGAAATTTCCTGATATATTAACTTCTCCCGGTCTGAAAGAAGCCGAGTCTGCTCTGACAGCGAGATCGAAATTTTTGTAATCCGGATAAACTCCGCTTACTTTTACTTTGTTATTTTGCCAATAAAAACTTATTTCATTGAAAAAAATTCCTCTGTCATCAAGAGAACCTTTGATTTTCAGATTTTCGCCTTTTATATCTCTGTATTTAACTGAATCGCCTGTGAGCAAAAATGTTGTCGGATAATCTGTATTGAAATAATAATCGTAAACGGCTTCCAGGTTACCTTGCGAATAAACATCATATTTGTTATATTCGTATTTTGCATCGACAAACGCCAAAAGATGAGGTTTGGTCATTAAATCTGTTATGCTTCCTTTGAGAGAAGCGTTTCCGTAAATTGTTTTAACAAGATTTGCTTGAAAATCAAATTGTAAATCGTTTCCTTTGAAACTGAATTCATCCGTCGTAATATCTTCAATTCGGGTTATTTTTCCCGGTACTGAAACATTTCCTATTTTTCCCGTATAGTTTATTTCGCTGTCCGTAATTTTTGCTTTAAGGGAGATGCGAGGAGACGGAAAATTATCTTCCGTTATTTCCATTTTTTCAAACCCGAGTTCTTTTATGTCCAAATCAAAATCGTATTTTTTATCTTTTACGAATCCGTAAGCTTTAATTGCATTTAGAGAATCGGCGGTAAGAGAAACTTTGAGACTGTCACCCCAATTAAGATTAAGATTAAAGTCCGGGATTGATTTAAAAAGAGAAAAATGATATGATTTTTTTTGAATGATAATCTTGCCGTTTACAATACCGGCATTTGAAAAAAACGGTTTTTCCGGAAGCGTAAAACTGACCTTTTCTGATTCATTGCTTTCCGGCATAGAGAAATCGGTTACGGTAATTTCCGGATTGTAAATTTTTATGCTTTCCAAGATCGGATCGGTATCGGAAAATATTATGTTTCTCAGGCTGAATCGGATAAAAATCATATCAATATCAGCTTTAAATATGTTGTTTTCTGCTGAAATATTTTGAAAAGTAATTTCTTGATCGTTAAGCGTAAATTTTTCTATATCTATTTTTACGCCGAATGATGATTCAATTTTTTTTTCTATGGAAGAAATTATTACTTTCTCGATCGTTCTGAATTTTTTATTGATAAAATATATTGCGTTTACGGCAAATAAAAATAAAACGATATAGATTAACCAATGACGATTTCTCATTTATTTCGGATTTTTTTATTTTTTGTAAGCGATTATTTCAATATCAGAACCGATTTTATTTATTTCTCTGATATCAAAGGAAACGCTTTGTTGCATAGAATAAATTGCTGATTTCCCGAAGACGGAATTTGAGCCGCCGATTATTTTACCGCCGATAAAATAATGAAATTTATCGATTAAATTTTGATCAAGCAAAGCAGAATTTATACCCGGACCGGCTTCTGCCATGACGGAATAAAGGTTTTGTTCGTAAATATATGATAAAACTTCCTTAATTGATATTTTTTCGTTTGTGTTTTTTTGTGCTATAACTCTGATTCCGAGTTTTTCCAATTCCGTGATTGCGGTTTTATCGGTTGATTTCGTAAAAACCCAAACAGGCTGTTCGTTTGCCGTTTGGGCTATTTTTGAGTCTCGCGGAAGACGAAGATTTGTATCTAACACTGCTCTGACAGGTTGATTGGGATTTTCCGAAACCCGGTCGTTAAGCATGGGATTATCTGCCGATACAGTACCGATTCCGGTAAGGAGAACATCATATTGCGAACGTAAAATATGAACTTTTTTTCTTGTTTCTTCCGATGTTATCCATTTTGATTCGCCGTTTGCGGAAGCAATGTTTCCGTCCAGAGAAACAGCATTTTTCATCATGACAAAAGGTCTTTTTTCTTTGATGAAAGTAAGGAAAAATTCAAGTTGCCGGGATATTTTTTCCGCCAAAATTCCGCATTTGACGTTTACCCCGGCATTTTTCAAATATTCGATTCCTTTTCCTGATACCAAGGGGTTGGGGTCTTTTATCCCGATAAAAACGTTTTTAATGCCGGCTGAAACAATTGCCCGGCAGCAAGGAGGAGTTTTACCGTAATGAGAACACGGTTCCAACGTAACGTAAATATCTGCTCCGTAAGCATTTTCCCCGGCTTTTTTCAAAGCTTGAACTTCGGCGTGATCTTGCCCCCAAGGTTGGGTAAATCCTTCGGCAACGATATTCCCGTTTTTCACGATAACTGCTCCGACAAAAGGATTAGGCGAGGTTTTTCCTCTTCCTTTTTCGGCTGTCTCCATTGCTTTTTTCATATAAATTTTATTCATTTTTATTCCCGCTTGTTTTTTCGGAATAGTTTTTCCCCGTTAAAAAATATTCATCTTTAAAATTTGCTTATATATTTCAGGCAAAGTTTAAGAGTATTTTCTATTCCTTCTCTGTGGGTTCTTTCGTAGCCGTGAGAAGCGAAAACTCCCGGACCTATTAAACCGTGCTTTATGTCATATCCGGCTGCGAGAGTTACGTCTGCGTCTGAACCGTAATAAGGATAGACATCAACCGCAAAATTAAGTTTTTCCTTTTTGGCGATGTTGATTAAAGCATTGGTAACGTCATAATCGTAAGGTCCTCTGGAATCTTTGGCGCAAATAGAAAGTTTGTATTCGTCTGCTTCCAGATCATCGCCCACGCAACCCATATCAACGGAAATCATTTCTTTGATGTCTTTCGGAATGCCTGCTGCTCCTCCGTGTCCGACTTCTTCATAATTTGTGAAGACGAGATAAACTTTTCTTGATAACTCAATTGATTCTTTTTTTACTGCTTCCGCTAAACTGACAAGCAGACCTGCGCTTGCTTTATCATCCAGATGACGACTTTTCAAAAATCCGCTTTGGGTATAAACAAAACGCGGATCGAACGATATAAAATCACCTGTTGAAATTCCGAGTTTTTCCGTTTCGCTTTTTGATTTTGTTTTTTCGTCAAGCACGACTTCCACGTTTTCGTCGTTTCTTTTCATGGTCCCGGAATCAGAATAAACATGAGTTGCCGGGTGTATTACCTGTACCGTACCGGTAAATTCTTTGCCTTCTCTGGTATGAATTATTGCATTTTCTGTTTCGATGAAATTTTCGGAAAATCCTCCTACTTTGGTGATTCTTATTTGTCCGTTGCTTTTAACGGAACGTACCATTGCCCCGAGAGTATCGATGTGAGCGGCAAAAACAAGAGGATTTCCTTCGCCTCCGATTTCGGCAATTACGGAGCCTTTATGACTTTGATAAACGTTAAATCCCAATTCTTGAAATTTATTCATCAACCAAGCTTCGGCTTTTTTCGTAAATCCCGAAGGTGAAGGAATTTCACAGAGTTCTTTAATGTAATTTACAGATTTTTCGGTATATTTTTGATAATCCATTTTATCTCCTTTTTGCCTTAATTTATTTTGCCTGTTTATTAAAAAAAATGTATAGATATTAATCTTTTATTTTGATTTTTTTATTTTCAATATATCGTGAAATAATAATTTGAATGACGTAAATTTTGTCCACTTTAAATTTACGGTATTTAATTTTTATTTACGGTTTTTAATGAGTAAGATTGTGTTTTATTTATGATATTAAACGTAACAATATTTAATGCTTTTAATTATAAGAATCAATCAAACGCAGTTTATATAATTTATGCCTCTTTAATTCATCTTTTTTGCGGTTTCCCAGGATTTTTATTTGGACAAAATCACAAAAAATAAAAATTTGGAATAATTACTCTGAGTTATTTGATATTTGGGTCTCAGGAAATAATAAAATAATAAATATAATGGAGAAAAAATGAATTTAAAAGAAGTTAATGCGGAGAATTTTTACAGTGAAATCCAAGAGGGAATTGTTTTGGTTGATTTTTGGGCATCCTGGTGCGGTCCCTGTCGCATGATTGCTCCCGAAATAGAAGCATTGGCAAAAGAAAATCAGGATATAAAAATACTTAAAGTCGATATTGACAATGAAGAAGAATTGGCTTCAAAATATGATATTATGAGTATTCCGACCGTTATAATTTTCAAAGACGGAGAAATGAAAGATACGATTTCAGGAGTACGAAAGAAAGCTTTCTTTGAAGATAAAATTTCTGCTCTCAGGTAATTAATTTTACTGCCGATTGATTTTTTCTCTCGGCAGTAATTTTTATGCCTTTAATAAAATTGATTTCAAATAATCCGGCGAATCTTATTTTCTGATTATCTCAACACATTGCTTTCTTTAAAATAACGCAGTTTCTCCGAATAAATACATCCGCAATATTGTTGTCTGTACATGTTTTGTTCTTTGGATAAATTTATCCCTTCTTTCCAATATTCTCTGAAATCTTGATAAATAAACGGTACATTATACTCTTTTGCCAAAGATTCTGCAACTTCTTTCATTTGACTGTGATTCTGCATTTTACTGTACAACAGAGTTGAAGTAAATCCGTCAAATTTACCTTTTCGAGCAACGATTGCCGTATATTTTAACCGTTCATAATAACAATAACTGCAACGATTTGCTTCTCTGTAAGAGACATTCTGCAAGAATTTTTCCAAATTATACTCATCTTTCCAAATCATGTGAATATTTTCTCTGTCCGCAAAATCTTTCAGACAATCTCGACGTTTTAAATACTCGGAATAAGGATGAATGTTGGGATTAAACCAAAAGCCGTATAATTTATATTCTGAGCTTTCTTTTAGATGGGTGTAGGGAGCGATAAAGCACGGCGCGCAACATATATGTATAAGTAGTTTTTTCATGATTTTCCTGTTTTTTAAATTATTGATTTTTTTATGTCTTCCAATAATAAAGCATAGTTTTTATAGTATCGGTCAGAGTCTCTCATTATAAGAGATTTTTCTTTGCAGGCGTATTTATCTTCAATTGCAAAAACGGTCATACCGGCATTTTTGGCTGCCCTTACGCCGGCATGAACATCTTCCAAAACAAGACATTCTTCCGGTTTTACTCCTAAATTTTGGGCAACTTTCAAAAAAATATCAGGAAATGGTTTTCCTTTTATATCTTCGCATCCCGCAATCAGGGTTTCAAAATAAGATAAAACTTTATTGTTTTTAAGACACATCTCTGAGAGTTCTTTGGTATTGCTTGTACCGATACCGATTTTTACTTTATTTTGTTTTAAATAATCCAGAAGCTCAATAACTCCCGGCTTTAATCCTATATCGTTAGCATAATGCCAAGCCGTCATTTCAGACCATTCTTTCATTATTTCATGGGGAGATTCCGGTAAATCGAATTTATTTTTGAAGTATTCGGCAATTTCCAAAAAGGTGTTGCCGGATTCCATATCATCAAAAAGATTATCAGGAGCTTCTATATTTCGTTTACCCAAAAATTCAATATCCACGTTTTCCCAAATACCCATGGAATCGATTAAAGTTCCGTCCATGTCAAAAATAACCGCTTTAAATTTCATTTTTTTACCTTTTTTATTTTAATCATAAACATAACGGCAAATTCTTTGTCCGTAACGTACTCCCAATGAGAACGCTTTAATCGGACAGAAAGAGAAGCAGGATTAAATCTGTCAACAGGAGAACCCAAAACCTGTATTTCTTTTCCGTCTGCAGGATAAAATTCTGCCGAATATCGTCCTCCTCCCGGCAGAGAAAGATCGTATATATTCATATTGCCTCGTAAACTTACGGTACATACGGTATCGGCGATTATTTTTTGAGAATTGTCATTTATAATTCTTACTTTTATTTTACGCCCGCTTTCCGTCGGTGAAAATCTTATCAACAGACCTGTCAATTTTATGTTATTGAGATCAGCCGTTAAAAACGAAACCGAAGCTTTTTCTCCTTCTCGCAATGCATAATAACGCGGATCATTATTTCTGTAATGCGTCAAATATTTATAACCCTCGGTGATTATTTTGCACATTTGAATATTTACTTCAGTTTTATTTTCGGAAGCAGTCGAATCTATAATTACATATCTTCCGGATTTGATGAATTTTCCTTTTATTTTACTGTTTTTTCTTTGACGATGAAAGATAATTTCAGGGGAAAGGCTATCCGTAATTTCTTCGAAAAAGTCGTGAGAAACAAATATCTCTTCATTGAAAACTTGATAAATTTCTTTTGACTCTTCAATCGGAAATTTCAGAAATACGTTTTTATTTTTTCTGAGCAATTTTATTTTATGACCGTTAAAAGAAAGATTATATTGCTTTATTGATTTTGGAAAACATCTGTAAGCGTATCCGAATTTATCTGTTTTTAAACCTTTTACGGAGGGATGAAAAGATTCTTCTGCAAGTAAGCGAGAATCAGGTTTTAAGTTAGATTTTACGGCAATAATTTCTTCGGATATTTTTTTTGTGATTTCGATAAAGGCTTCCGTGTGTTTTTTCTTTATTTTTGTTAATTGATCATTACCCGGTCTGATAATCGCAATATTGTCTTTTACTCCTCCGACTTCGATGGTCAGAGGCATTGTCTGGTATTCGGAATAAATGTAATCTCGCGCAAATCCGCGTTTGGAATTTTTATGAACTTTGTAATCGTAATTTCCGCTTTCGTAATCTTTCGGCAAAAATCTGGAGATAAACTCCGCTGTTTGTTTAAGATAATAAAAATCGGGGGAGATGTCGTTTTCGTAAACCCAGGGATAAAAAATTTTTTCGGCAAAAGCTCCGGTTGCCGAGCTGTGATAAAATACGGCAAAAACAAAACGCTGCTTATCGAAAAATTCCGTCATTATTTGTATTTCTCTTTCCGATTCAGGCGCTTTGCC
This sequence comes from Candidatus Cloacimonadota bacterium, assembly GCA_002742885.1. Taxonomy (GTDB): domain Bacteria; phylum Cloacimonadota; class Cloacimonadia; order Cloacimonadales. The sequence goes on along the minus strand of PDOO01000040.1, from coordinate 21,517 downwards.
TTTATAATAAGGCGATTCCGGGTAAGTATTTTCGTCGTATTCCCAATTGAAAGGATAGTTTTTATTCAGATCAACTCCGTCATCAGGTTCCAAAATAAAATTTTCGTTTGTGTCGGCAAAATTCTTTCTTTTCAGATGGTATTTACCGCCGTTTACGACTTGAAATCCGTCAGCATTTACATAAGGAACAAACCAAATTTCCCGATTATCAATAATATTTTTCCAAGTATCGTTTTCATAATAAAGCTCCAATGCTTTTTCAATCTCGGCAAAGATTATTTCGGTTCCCAAAAGCTCTTCAGACTGATGCGGTCCGCAAAATAAAAGAGCCGGCTCCCCGGGTTCTTCCAAGTTCGGGTTATCGGATATTTTTATTCCGTAAATCGGATTATTGCCGTATTCGGTGTAACCCAAAACAGTCCAATAAAATATATCGGAATGAGAATCTGCCCAATTTTGAAGTTTTTCCAAAACCTCATCGGGTTCGGTATATTCGGAATCCGGCGGATAAATATTTTGCGCTCGCAAAAATGAAAAATACAAGATTAAAAATAATGCAAAAAAAAGTCGCTTTATCATAAAATTTATTCCTTGATTATTCTTTAAGTTTTTTACTGATATTTTTATAAAATATATAATTGATTATCGATTTGACAATAAACAACTTATTTATTCAGGATAAATTTTTGCTTATCAGGAAAATTTATTAAGAGCCGAAAAACTATGACTTTTTATGCTTAACGGTTTTACTGATATATTATTTATGATTTTAGAGGATTGTAATTTTAAATTGACACGAAAAAGTGAAATAAATTTGAGTATTTCCTGCTGAAAAAAATGAATTAAAGGGAGCCGCGACTTGAGAAGGGAAACGGAATTTAATTTGGGAATATATTGCCGCGGCTCAAGAGTTATAAATTACAGTTTTTTGAAGTCTTTTCCTATAGCTTCATGAATATCGTGAATTGTAACGACTGAATCGGCATCAACTTCTTTTATGGTATGTTTAAGATTAGGCAATTCTCTTCTGTTTAAGACCACATATACATAATTTTTTGAATTTTGCATAAGAGTTCCGTAACCGTTGACGAGAGCAGAATCTCTGTTAATTTCTTCTTTTATCCTTTTTTGCATCAATTCCGGATTTGAACAAAATATCATTACCGATTTAGCCAATGAATAACCTTCAATAATGAAATCACAAACTTTTGAGCTTATGAAAAGAGACAATAATCCCCAAAGGATGAGATTTGCATCTTTAAATATTATTCCTATGGAGAATATAACTAACGTATCTATAATAAGATAAGCATTACCTATGGAAATCCCGAAATGTTTTCTTAACATGAGAGCCGGAATGTCCGTACCTCCAGTTGATCCGTTAAATTTTATAACTGTTCCGAAGCCTGCTCCTACAATAATGGAGCCGGCAACTACAGCCAAAAATATTTCGCTGGTGAATGAATAAGATTGCTCTGAAACTTTGAAAAGAAAAGGTTTAATCGTTTCAAATTTAAGCAATATATCCGGCGACAAAATATCAGTAAAAAATGTTAAACTGATCATGGCAAAAACGGTTTTAAATCCGAACATTTTACCGAAGTTTTTTATCCCCAGAAGAAAAAGCGGGATATTTATCGCCAACATACTGAGTCCTGCAGGGAAGTTTAGCAAATAATAGAATATCTGCGAAATACCGCCCACGCCTCCCGGAGAAGCTTTGTAAGGAATCAGAAATAAGGAAAATCCGAATCCGCAAAGAAAAGTTCCGATAATAATCCCTATTAAGTCTTTAATTAATTCTTTTGTTGTTTCGTTTTTCATTTTTTTGCCTCTGTCTTACGTTGTTGCAGCATCATTCCTAAAAGTACTACGGCAATTCCCAGTATCTGGATTTTATTTATATTTTCACCGAAAAAGAAATAAGCCAGAATCGTAGCCAAAATCGGTTTCAGGAAGAAAAAGGCAGCGCCTTTGGCTGCGGATATTTTTTCCAATCCTTTGAAATAAGAAACATAAGCAATGCCTGAGACAAATATTCCGAGATAAAGAATAGCAACAATATTCTTTAAATTGAATATGTTGGGCTGATATTCAAAAGGTAAAAGCGGATAGATTGCCAAAAGACAAAGTCCGCCTGCCAAGAAAGAGACGGAGTTGGTTACGGCATTTCCGTATTGTTTGATATATTTTTTGGACAAAACGGTGTATAAGCCGAATGAAACGGTTGAAATCAAACCGAAAATAATTCCCAATTCCATGTTTTTGCAGGCAACATGAGAATTTTCCCGGAAAATAATTATTGCGACTCCCGTCAATCCGACGGCAATACCGATTTTTTGCCATATATTAACCTGTTCCTTGAGAATTATTCTGCCGAAAATTCCGACAAAAATCGGGTTGGCGCTTATCAGAATTGCCGCAATGGAAGCTTTTCCGTAATAAATGGACAATTGCAAAGCAAACATGGCAACAGTTACGTTTAATACTCCGAGAATCGACAACTCTGCATATTCTTTTCCGGAAAGTTTAATTTGTTTTTCCGCTTTTGATTTTATTGCAAAGGGGAGGAGGAATAATCCTCCCGTTAAAAATCGAAGATAAGTTATTGATATGGGATCAACTTCACCGCCAATCCATTTTCCCGTTACTTCGAGAGTGGAAAAAAGAATGATCGTGAATAAGACGAAAAGATAACTCATTAATTATTCTCCAATTTATTGATGATTTTATGAATATCGGAAGGAAGATCGGCAATATGGCAACCTGCTTCCGACAAGATTTTTTTCTTGTAAGCAATAGTTGATTTCTCGCCTTGAATGATTGCTCCGGCATGACCCATCTTTGCTCCGCTAGGCGCGCTTTGACCGGCAAAAAAGGCTATGATGGGTTTGGAATTGTTATCGGCGAGATAATCTCTGAGACGTTCTTCTTCTTCGCCGCCTCCGATTTCTCCTATATAAACTATATATTTTGATTCGGATGATTTTTCGAAATATTGAATCGCATCCAAAATGGAAGTTCCTGTTACCGGATCTCCTCCCAAACCGATTGCCGTAGAGATTCCGCCTGCGTTAAGGCTGATGCCGCTGGCTATTTCGTAAAGCAAAGTTCCGCTTTTGGAGAGAACGGCAACATTTCCTTTTTGGAAGATATGTCCCGGAATAATACCGAGATTTGCCTGATTTACTCTAATCATTCCCGGGCAGTTAGGACCGATTACTTTTGTTTCGTTTTCGTTGGCATATTGGATTATTTCCATCGTGTCTCTAACCGGAATATGCTCGGTTATGATAACAAGCAAAGGAATTTTGGCATCTATTGCTTCAAAAGCCGCGCTTTTGGCAAAAGGAGCGGGAACAAACATAACGCTTACGTCTATATCATGATTTTTCACGGCATCTTTTACCGAATTGTAAACGGGAACTCCGTGCATTTCCGTATGGTTTTTGTTTTGTGAGACGCCGGCAACTATTTTGGTTCCGTAGTTCATCATTTTCTTAGTATGGTGAGAACCGTATTTTCCCGTGATTCCCTGAACCAAAATTTTTGATTGAGACGAAATAAAGAAATCGTCGTATTTTTTGTTGGCGAGTTTAACTGCTTTTTCGGCTGCTTTTTCCATGTTGTTGAAAGCAAAAATACCGTTGTCTTTTAATAATCTGATAGCTTCTTTAGCATTGTTTCCCATCATTCTTATAATAAGAGGAAGAGTTCTTTTGCGAGTTGCTCGGAAGTCTATGATTGCTTTTGCTATTTCGTCGCAGAAAGTTATTCCGCCGAAGATATTTATGAAGATACTTTTTATGTTGGTATTTTCATGCAGAATTTCCAAAGCTTGGACTGTCGTTTTCTTGTTTGCTCCTCCTCCGATATCGAGGAAATTTGCGGGTTTTCCGCCGAAGCTTCTTATCATATCCATTGATGCCATTACGATTCCGGCTCCGCAACCGAGTATTCCGACGTTTCCGTCAAGTTCAACGTAATGATTGCCAAAAGGATTTTCTTCTTTTGTCTCTGCTGTGTATTTTTCTATTTTCTTGGCTTCTTCGAAAATATCCGGATGACGGAATGATGCCGAATCATCTATTTCGACAACTGCGTCAAGAGCCGAGATTTCGGTGTCATTGACAAAAATAAACGGATTTATTTCAATCATCATAAGATCTTTTTCCGTAAATAATTTGAGAAGTTTGGAGCAGAATACGACAAACGTTTCGAATTGTATGTCATTTTTCAAATTATCTTTAAGCAAAAATAAATCTTCTCTCAAATCTTCGATTGAATTATTGTGATCAAGGTGTACAGTATGAATTTGTTCTTTATTTGATTTGGCAACTTCTTCTATGTCCACGCCCCCGAAACTTGAAAAAATCAAACTCAGACAACGTAATTGGCGGTTTACCAAAATGGATAAATAATATTCTTTGTCCAATTCCGCAGCGGCTTCAAGCAATACGCCGACCGGTTTTTCGCCTCTGTGCTCGCTGGTCATTATGTGTTCTATGCAACCGTCGAATTCTTCTTGATTTTTTACGAATTTTACTAAACCGGCTTTGCCTCTTCCGCCTGCCAATACTTGACTTTTAACAACAAAAGGATATTCTAAATTAATTTTAATTGTTTTTTCGTTTTTGGGGATAAATTGACTTTCAGGAACTGTAATTCCGTAATCTTTGAACAGTTCTTTACCTTGAAATTCTTGTAATTTCATTTTTTTTACTCCTTAATTTTTACCAAATCAAGGAGGGAATGCAAGCACGTTTCAGACACAATTATCCTGTATCTCGGAACCGGACTGACTTTCCCTCCGAAAGCATCAGGTCTTCGATTTTGGCATGTCTCCTGACTCGAATATCATCCTACTTGATCACCTTCCCGTTTCACAGTGGCAACGATCGTTCGTCCTTTCTTACAGTAGCGGGGGCTGCTTCGGCTTTTCACCGAATTCCATCTTAGCATCCGCAAAAACGGATGAACCAAAACCTACGACGGCAGATTTTGAAACAGTTTTATCATGTCAAGGCTGATTTAAGATTTTTCTGAGGCAGCAAATTAAGGATTTTGGAGAAATGCTTTCGGAATGTTAAGGAAAAATTTTATGTAAAATCAATATTTTCTGTCGGTTATTGTTTATATCCGTATTTTTTATTTATTGAATATATAGAGATAAAAAATTAATATTTTCAAGATTTATATCCCAAAAGTTTATTCTCGAAGATAAATATCGATAGTTATTTTAATCCAATTTTCGATTTTTCCCTTTTTTTATTTTTCCGAAAAGAAGTTTACCGGCATCCATAATTCTTGCAAATACAGGATTATCCGCTTTGGGAATATATCCTGTTTTGACGCTTCTTCGTTTTTTTGCGACAATTGCTTTGTCATCGTATTGATATTCTTTAATTTTTCTTTAAGTTCAGTTTAGTCTTTGGAAAATTATTTTTTCAGAATAAATTGTATTTCGCTTAGAGATATTTCTTCTTGTCTGTTTATTTTTTTTCTGATGATTTCCGAAATTCTTTTGAGTTTTCGATACTGAGTCATTAACTCATAGCACTCCAATTCCCAATGTCCCGCTTCTTACATGTACATTTTTAATATTTCGCATTAAACAAACAGTAATTTGTCTTTTTCGGCAAACGAAGCGATAAGTTTTTCTTTTAAATACCTGATTTGTTCTTTTAAATCAAGAAAATCTTGAGAAACAACAATTTTACCCGAGTTGCTTTTCGTCATATTTATTCCTTTATGTTTTTTTCTCTGTAACCTTCTTAATGAAGAGAGAAAATAATGATGAAATAAAAATCAGAATTTAGATAAAATTTCATCGTTGGAAACTATGTCTTTCATATTTTTTGCGTAATGCTTAAATACCGCTTTGCCTTTTTTATTGCAAATTATCTGAGCCGGCATTCGTCCCAATTTAAAAAATATTACCTGTTGACCGTATTTATCGGCAATTTCATGTTTTTTGTCAGACACTAAATCAAATGATAATGAGTGTTTCTCTGCAAATTTTTTGACTGCTTTCGGATTTTCCGGGCAAACAGCAATAACTTTAATTTTCTTTTCTTCAAATCTGTTCAGGTCTTGTTGCGCCTGCAACATGTGTTTTCGACAGAAAGGTCATCCGAAACCTCTGTTAAAAATCAGATATAAATAATCATGTTTTTCAACTGAATCGTTTTCGTTAAAATCTTTGCTTGTTAAATATAAGCTCATCATATATCTCCTTTAAAATACCCTAAAATTAATTATTGTCCGAAAAAATGAAAAATCATGAAATTGCGAGGCGGCTGAACATAAAAAGTCGGGAAATTTTACGAATTAACTTATTTTCAGTTAAAGATAAAAATCCCCGAAATGAATCGGGGATCAGAAATATTTTATTTATATTCTTTTGCTTCTTCTTCGCCTTTAAGAACTCTTACGGCTCCTTGACAAAGAGCTTCCATTTCCAATTCTCCCGGGAAACGAAGAACCGGGGCTATATAAGCTGATCTTTTACGGATTTCTTCGTAAATTCTGTCTCCGTAAATAAGACCTCCGGTTAAGAATACAGCATCAACTTTTCCTGAAAGAACGGATGCCGAGGCTCCGATTTCTTTGGCAACCTGATAGCACATTGCTTCCAAAATAAGCTTGGCTTTTTCGTCGCCCTTTTGAATTCTTTCTTCAACTTCTATTCCGCTGTCGGTACCGAGATAAGCGGTTAATCCGCCTGTTTTGGTCAGACGAGTCTGTAAATCTTTTTTAGACCATTCTCCGGAATAAGCCATATTTATTAAATCTCCTATCGGTAAAGCTCCGGCTCTTTGAGGAGAAAACGGACCCATTCCCAATAAGGCGTTATTCACATCGACAACTCTTCCTGAATTTATTGCGACTACGGAAATTCCTCCGCCCATGTGAACGCCTACCAAGTTTGTTTCTTCAAATTTTTTGTTCAAATCGGAAGCAACTTTACGAGCGGTATATCTGAGATTAAGAGCATGGAAAAGAGATTTTCTTTCGATTTCCGGAATTCCGGAAATACGAGCAATTTCATCAAATTCGTCCACTGTAACCGGGTCAACGATATAGCTGGGAATATTTTGACTGTCGGCGATTGAGCTTGCGATGAAAGCTCCGAGATTAGAGGCATGAATTCTGCCCCATAAAGACGGATCTTTCAAATCTTCTTTCATTTTATCGTTAACGGCAAAAGTTCCGCCCGGAACGGCATGTACCAATCCGCCTCTTCCGACAACGGCTTCGAGAGAGGTTATCTCGACATTATTTTCTTTCATTGCGTCCAAAACAAGATCCTTACGATATTCAAATTGTTCAATCATACCGCCGAATTTATCGAGATCAGCGGGATCATGGCGCAACACTTTAGTAAATATTTCTTTGGTATCGTCGTAAACGGCGATTTTTGTGGAAGTAGAACCCGGGTTAATTGCCAAGACTCTGTATTTCATAATTCCTCCAATGCAATTTGCATTTTTTATTGTATTTTTTTTTAATATTCATTTTGAACGGCAAGTCTGAACATCACGTCAACTCCGACGTTAACAGCTTCTTCGTCCGGCAAAAAAGTCGAAGCATGTAAGTCTCCGCTTTCCGTTCCGACTCCTAACCAATACAGCAGGGAGTTAAATTTTTCGCACAAAAAACCGAAATCTTCGCCGGTCATTACGGTTTCGGCTTCCTCAAAATTATATTTTTCAGGCAAAATCTTTTTCAGCTTTTTATAAAGATGCTCCGAATTTACGACCGGATCAAAATATGAGGTAAATATTATTTTCGTCTTTACTCCGTACATTAATTCGGCTGATTTCAAACAATTGAAAAGGATAGCGTTTATTTCAAAACTTACATCTTTGGCAAGAGCTCTTGTCGTTCCTTTTATTTGAACCGATTCAGCCACGGAATTTTGCGCCGTTCCTCCGTTTATCTGACCGAAATGACAGATAACGGGATCAGTTGCCGAAAATTTTTTCTTCAGCATTACTTGAACTTGGTTTATAAGGAAGCAAGCTGCCGAAACGGCATCGTTGCCGCTTTGCGGAAAGGCGGCATGAGAACCTTTGCCTTTTATTTCTATTTCAAACTCTCGCGGAATACCGAAAAATATTCCCGGTTTTGAAGCGACTGTACCTGTCGGATAATTTCCTGAAACATGCAAAGCGTAAGCTTCGTTTATGTCAAACTTGTCAAGGATTCCTGTCCCCAAAATTTTTCTCATTCCGCCCAAACCTTCTTCGGCGGGCTGAAATAAAAACAAATAATTTGCCTCAATTTTTTCGGTAATGATTTTGTCGATTAAACCGAGAAGAACCGTCATGTGTACGTCATGACCGCAAGCATGCATTCTGCCCTGATGCTCGGATCGGAAATCGCAATTTGTTTGCTCATTTATTGCCAATGCGTCAATGTCGGAACGGAATAATTTAAATTTCCCCGGATTTTTCCGATAAATTGCCAGACATCCGGTCGGCTCAAATTCCACTATTTCCAATTCCGAATATTTTTTTAAGACGGAAATTATAAATTTGGTTGTTTTAAATTCCAGAAAACCCAGTTCCGGTATTTTATGGAGTTTTTTTCTTATTTCAAAAAGATTCATTCTCATCCAATATTTCATAAGTCCATTCGGCAACTTTTCCGGTAAGTTCGGCACAAGATTTTTTACATGCTTTTTTCTTGTCTTTATGTTGCGAATTTACTTTAACTTTTTCGTTATCCATGTGATTAAAAGAAATGCCGACAAATGAAGTCTGAATTTCGGAGCATGAAAATAAACCGTTATATTCTTTTAGAAATTTTTTAATGAGGCGTTTTCCCAACTTTTTGTTCTCTTTGGCATCAGATATTCCGAATTCATTTCTTTCTCTTCCGTTAAAACAGCTTATTGCCGTTAAACCTCCGTTCAACGCTCCGCAAAATCCTTCGCCGCAACCGGCTGTTCCGCCCGCAAAAATATGACTTGCTTTGATTACTTCATCGCTTATTTCAATACCGTGTTCTTTAAGAGATGCCAACACGCATTGTGAGCAGGAGCCGTACTTCAAGTGCATTTCTTCAGCTGTTTTTCTTATCTCTTCTTTCAGCATTTATTTCCTTTTTTTGCAAAATCTTAATTTTATCAACTTAATGCTTAAATAAAATCTGAGACAAAATAATTTACGGTTGTAATATCTTTCAAGCTTTTTTACCTTTTATCATTTATTGTCGGATTTTTTTTGGAAAAAATAAACGAAAACTTGACTAATAAACGATAAATAAAAATTTGTCCGAAAGTTTTCAGAGAGGAAAAATATGAGAAATATTCTTGTTTCCGTCTTAATGTTGTTTATGATTTTTTCATGCAGTTTTAATACGGTAAAACAAGGTTTCGGATTACTTGGACGAAAGAGAGTTCTTTTGCCTCTTCTTAAACATGATATTTTTATGATTTATCTTCCCGAAGAAAAATCTTTTATGGTTAATGACAAGATTACGGTTGACAGAGAATCAGTTAAGGATTACGAGAAAGGTCTTTTTGCGATTGATAAAAATATTAATCTTGAAAGAATTATCGTTGATAAAAAAATCGTTGAGGTTGATAAATTCATTACTATGCGAGAAGGTTATCTCGGACGAAATTTATCGCCCGAACAAACGTATAAATTTCTCAAAAAAAATGATGTTTACGAGATAGTTCTTACCGAATATAATCCGGAAAAAAAAGAAATTGAAATTATTGTAAAATATGATTTTAATGATTCTGATGAATTTGATTTTTTGACGATTCGAGGGAATCGTATCGAAATTAAAAATATTGCTTACTGGTTTCCGTCTGATCTGAGCGGCGGTCGCAGCATTCACTTTGCAATTGAAGCTCCGAAAAGATTTTATTTTACGATAAACGGTACGGAAGCCGAAGAAAAAATTTTGAAAAAACATTTGAAACGATCCGTGTTTAACTTTGTATCGGAAGAATCCGATATTTAAAATAAAAAATAAAGAGCCGGGATAGCTTCAGCTGGCAGAGCAACTGATTCGTAATCAGTAGGTCGAGGGTTCGAGTCCCTTTCCCGGCTCCATTTATTTTATTTGCTGATATTTATAACAGTCTCTCGGATATAAATTTCGCTTTCCGTGCTGTTCTTTCGGCTGTTTCCGACAGTGTACTGCAATTAAGTATTAACGTCAGTAATCAGGTTTTGGGTTGAATCAATTATCGCAACATCTGGATTTGCAAAGTTGATTATCGCAAAAAGATATTTTTTATATACTTATTTGAAATTCTAAAGGAATATCAGCATGGAAATATTAATTCCGGTAAAAAGTTATAAAGGTTTTTTTCTTGCTGTCGGACTTATTGTCTCAGCTTTTATCGTTAATTATTTTATCTGGCATTATAATCCTGAATTAAATAAAACCGCAGTGTTGCTTGAATCCGGAGATCCAGAGAATATTGCGGAAGCTCTTTTGAAAACATCTTCTTTCGGTACTGCAAAAGGTTATAAACTTATCCCTCTTATTCTTCCTTTACTGGGGGACAAAAGGTATGTTTCGTCTCATTTAAAAGAAAAAACTTCTCATCATATTTCCGGTGAATCAGGATCAGGAATTTATTCAAACGAACCGGGCACAATAGGATTTTCAGCTGCTTTAACGCTTAACTCTCTTATAATAAATGCAGATATATCCGGAATCCGAGGCATCAGGGGAAAAGCAAAAAAAAATATTATAAAATATATAACGGATGATATTAATCTGCATGACGAATACGCTGTTGCCAATGCTCTTCTTGCCGTTCAAAATATTCGAGACAAGAGATTGTTGCCTTTTTGGTTTGAATGTTTAAGAATAGAATCCGAATCGATACGCATGAATGCTTTGGCAGGTTTAAATTTTTATATCAGCCACAGAACCGCCGGTCTATGGGCATGGCGACCCGAAAAAGAAATATCTCCGCTGATGGCAGAAAATCTTAAACTTTGTCTGAGCGACTCTTCGCCCTATATCAAAAGAGAAGCTGAAAATATAATAGAGGTTTTGAAAAGAAAAGGTTTTTCCTTCCAATAATAAAATGAAAATAATAACATTAAAAACAGGTTTTTCAAATTCTTATCTTATCAAGGATAAGGGAATTATTCTTGTTGATGCCGGCTCGTATAATTCTTTTAACGTTTTTTTGAGAGAAACAAAAAAGAACGGAATTAATCCTAAAGAAATATCTGCGGTTGTTATAACTCATTGTCATTGGGATCATATAGGTTGCGCCAAATCCGTCAAAGAATATACAAATGCCAAAATTATTGTTCATGCCGCAGAGCTGGATATATTGGAAAACGGGAAGCATTTAATTGTTTCAAGCCTTACTGCAAGAGGGAAAATAATAGAGAAAATTCTTAATATATACAATAAAAATAAACAAATTGAACCTTGCGAGGCAGATATTATTGTCAACGGGGAAGAGAAATCATTATCTGAATTCGGAATAAACGGTAAAATTGTTTTTACGCCCGGGCATTCATCAGGCTCTGTTTCCGTTATATTGGATTCCGGAGAAGCTTTTGTCGGAGATATGGCGATAAACGTTTCCCCATGGTTTGCAAACCGGCTTTGCCTTTTTTTGCGGAAGACCTTGCAACTCTCAAAAAAAGTTGGAAAAAATTAATTGATTACGGAATAAAAACCGTTTATCCCGCCCACGGCAAATCTTTTTCGGTTAAAAAATTTTTAGATTATACAGAGCTTGACTGATTTTACAGTAAAAATGGCATAAGTTTTTTTCAATAATTATTAAAACATCCTCCGTTACGCAACCTCTTAACTTTAAAGAAAATATGAAATTAATTATTATTATGCGGCATCCGTTTTAATTGACAAGACAAGCGCATTAAAGAATTTGACTCTGTGAAATCGTGAGTTTCGGAAATATGTATCTTGCAAATTGCAAAAATCAGATTGGAGATGAAATGAGAAAAAGTATTGTTGCCATTGTGGGAAGACCTAACGTCGGTAAATCGACTTTATTTAACAGGTTGTTGCGAAAACGCGTTGCAATCGTTGACGCTGAAGCAGGTGTTACCAGAGACAGAAAATATGAAGAAGTCGAATGGAACGGATGTAAATTTATTATGGTTGATACCGGCGGAATAGTGCCCAATTCCGAAGAGAATTTTGATAAAGCCATAAAATTCCAGGCAAATATTGCCATTGATGAAGCTGATTTTATTCTTTTTGTTGTGGATGCTCATACCGGAACAACTTCCGTTGATGTTGATTTGGCAAAGATGCTGCGTCCTTATCGCGAAAAAGTCATGCTGGTTGCCAATAAGGTCGATAACGAAAAATTTGAACTTGATATTTATGATTTTTTGCAACTGGGTTTTGACGATGCTTTTCCGGTCTCTGCCGCTCACGGAAGAAACACAGGTAATTTTCTTGATGCTTTAGTTTCCGGAATTGATACGGTTGTCGTGAAAGAAGATGAAGAAAAAGAAAAAGCGGAAGACATAAAAATTGCCGTTATAGGCAAACCGAACGTCGGAAAATCATCTATTATAAATCGTCTTCTCGGAGAAGAAAAACATATTGTTACGGAAATTGCCGGCACTACTCGCGATGCTGTAGACTCAAAGATGAAGTATCACGGACGTGATCTTACTTTTATCGATACTGCCGGACTAAGACGAAAAAAAAATATAAAATACGGCATAGAATATTACAGTAACATGCGAACTATCAGCAGCATAAACAGGTCGGACATTGCTATTTTGGTTTTGAATTCCGAAGAAAAAATATCGGTTCAGGACAAAAAAATCGCTTCTTACGCTTACAGACATTATCGCGATATAGTAATAGTTGCCAATAAATGGGATTTGATTGAAAAAGATAATCGCACTCACAAAAAATTTACTGAAGAAATAAGGCATGATTTACCTTTTCTTAATTATGCCCCAATTATTTTTACATCAGCTGAGACAGGTCAGCGCGTCAGGAAAATTCTTGATTTGGCGCTTGAAGTTTACGATGAAAGTCAAAAGCGGATTCCTACTGCCGAGCTTAATAAATTTTTGGAAAGAGTTGTCGGAAAATTCCCGCCTTCTCACTCAAGCGGCAAGCACGTTAAAATTTATTTCATGACTCAAGTTTCCGTTCATCCGCCGACTTTTGTTTGTTTTACCAATGCGCCTGAGCATATTACAACACATTACAAGAGATATTTGCATAATCAGTTGCGAGAGTATTTCAAGTTTACGGGAGCAACTGTAAAATTAAAATTCAAAGGCAGAAAATCAGGAGATGAAAATTAAATGACCTATATCATAATTTCCATTCTTGTCGGGTATGTTTTATGCGGAATACCTTTCGGTTTCATTCTCGGAAAATTTAAAGGAATTGATATTCGTAAGCATGGATCCGGCAATGTAGGAGCAACCAATGCATTGAGAATTTTGGGTTGGAAAAGCGGTCTTATTGCCATGTTGTTTGATGCCGCTAAAGGTTTTGTCGCTGTAAGGGGCGGTCAGATTTTTTGCGGATTGGAATCAACGGATCCGATTCTGATCTTGTTTGCTTTTTCGGCAATATCAGGACATATATTTTCCGTTTTCATGAAATTTAAGGGAGGAAAGGGCGTTGCTGTCTCTTTGGGAGTTTTTATTGCTTTAACTCCGGTTTCCGTAGGTATTGCTTTTCTTTCTTTTATCATTATTGTTGCGGTAACAAAATATGTCTCTTTAGGGTCTGTTTCAGCAGCTGCAATTCTTTTCCTTTCCGAACTTATTCAAAATATTATATCCGGGTTCAAAACTAAGGAATATCTTATTTTTACGGCAATTGCCGCTTTATTTATAATTATAAAACATAAATCTAACATAAAACGTTTAGCAGACGGTAACGAAAATAAAATAAGTTTCAAAAAAACCGGGAAAAAACCGGCATAAAATTTACGGGAGAATATTTAAATGTGTGGAATTATCGGGGTGTATAACCATGAAAAAGCAGCCGAATTGGCAACATTGGGATTATTTGCGGAACAGCACAGAGGTCAGGAAAGTTGCGGAATGGCTGTTTCAGACGGCAAAGTAATAAGACTTGAAAAATCTCTGGGTTTGGTAAAAGAAGTTTTTACGGCTGAAAAATTAAAGTATCTTACCGGCAATTTGGCTGTCGGTCATGTCAGATATCCTACCTGCGGTTCATCATCAAAATTTAATTCTCAACCTCATGTGGTTGAAACTTTGGCAGGACCTTCTTTCTGTCTGGCAAGTAACGGAGATATTGTCAATTATAACGAAGTCAGAAGAAAACTGGAAGCTAAAGGCGTATATTTTGCCAGCGGAAACGACGGAGAATTAATTCTTAAATTCATCGTTTATTATGTTGAAAAGGAAAATATGTCCATGATAGACGCAATACATAAAATGACGGCAACTCTCAAAGGGGCTTTTTCCACCGTATTGGCTACCAGAACCGAAATGTATTTGTTCAGGGATCCGCTTGCCATCAGACCCATGGTTTACGGAGAAACTGAAGACGGCACTTTTGTAGTTGCTTCCGAATCATGCGCTTTGGATATTTTGGGAATTGAGAAAAAATATGAAATGGAAGCTGCCGAAATTATTGTCGTAAACGAAAAAGGACGACGTTCAATCAAACATGATCCCAACGATTTCAGACAGGTAACTTCCGACAAACACTGTATTTTCGAACATATATATTTTTCAAGACCTGACAGTTTTGAGTTTGGAGAAGCAGTTTATGACGTCAGAGAGAAGATCGGAGCAAAACTTGCCGATAATGACAAAATTGTTGCCGATGCCGTTTTGCCTGTTCCCGATTCGGCTAATTTTATTGCTCTCGGTTACGCCAAAAGAAAAAATATTATCTTTGAAATGGCATTAATCAGAAATCATTATGTGGGAAGAACTTTTATAAAACCGGAGCAGACGATAAGGGATGAAAGCGTTAAACAAAAATTTAATACTTTACCGGGATTTTTTGAAGGAAAAAGCGTCGTTATGATTGATGATTCAATTGTTCGCGGAACCACGTTAAGAAAAATTGTGAAATTAGTCAGAAAAGCCGGAGCCAGAGAAATTCATTTAAGAATCGGTTCGCCTGAAGTAAAAAATTCATGTTTTTACGGAATTGACACGCCTACATCTCAAGAATTGATTGCCAATCAAAAATCAGTGGAAGAAATTTGCGAATATTTGGGAGCCGACTCCTTGAAGTATCTGAATATTGATGATTTGAAAGATTGCGTCAAAGAACCGGGCTCTTATTGCGACGCATGTTTTACGGGGAATTATCCCATTGATTAGGTTAGTTATGGATAAAAAATTTATTCGCGAAGTTATAAAAAGATTTAAGGGGAAAAAAATTCTTATTATCGGCGATTTGATGATTGATCATTATATTTGGGGAGGAGTCGAGCGTATTTCTCCGGAAGCTCCCGTTCCGGTTGTTGATGTCAAAGGCGAAGAATATCGTCTCGGGGGCGCTGCAAACGTCGTCAGCAATATAAAATCTTTGGGAGCTGATCCGTATTTTATCGGTTTGGTCGGAAATGACGAAAACGGTAAAATTTTGAAAAATCTTTTCATTGAAAAAGGAATAAATCCGGATAATATAATTGCCGATTCGTCAAGAAGAACCACGATTAAAACCAGAATTTTGGCTCATAAACAGCAAATTGTAAGGATTGATACGGAAGACAGGCATTTTGTCGATTATGAAACCGAGAACCTTGTCATAGAAAGACTTGAGTCTCTTATAAGTAATACGGATGCCGTTATTTTGGAAGATTACAATAAAGGAATTTTATCTAAAAGGATAATAAAACATGTTATTGCCCGTTGCAACGAATTGAAAATTCCGGTAACCGTTGATCCGAAATTTAATAATTTCTTTGAATATGAAAATGTTACGGTGTTTAAACCTAATTTGCACGAATTAGAAAAAAATACCGGCTTAAAAATTACCGACAATAAACAATTTATTGAAGTAAGCTGCGATTTGATGAGTAAAATACGAGCCGAATATTTATTGATTACTCAAGGAGAAAAAGGGCTTACCGTTTTTTCTGATGAAAATGAACCTTATACTATTCCTGCTTTTGCTTTGGAAGTTTTTGACGTTTCCGGAGCGGGAGATTCGGTTATAGGAACTTTGACGCTTTGTCTGGTCAGCGGTTGCGATATAAAAGAATCGGCGTTAATAGCCAATCATGCCGCCGGGGCGGTTTGCGGAGTTGCGGGAATTTCTCCCGTAACGCCTGAAATGATTATTGATTCTTTTGAGAATTCAAAGAAAAACAAAGGTTGCGATTCTGACTGATTTATGCGGCGTAACTTATGAAACATAACGAGAAAGGGAAATCAGATACTTTAACTTATTGTTTTATCATAAATTTTACTGAGACGGCAATTTATATTTTCTCGGTTTGATTTTCAGATAAAATAATATTTGTCTTAACTTGGAAAAGGTTTATCTTATTACGTTTCCCGTTATTATTGGGCAGGGAGAAATCCCTGTTTTTTTTTGATAGGCTCAACTTAAACTTAAAAATTTAAATACAGCAAAAATTTATTTGGAGGATTAATGAAAAAATTATTGATTACAGCCGTTTTGTTGTTTCTGATCAGTTTCGTTTTCGCTGAACAGAGATTTACTTTTGAAGTTGAAAACGCCGATAAAGTTTTAAGACAAAACGCAGCGAGATTGCCGAAACTTATGAATCCCGGAGAACCGCTTTTACCTTATTATCCCGTGAAAATTTTACTCCCGATGGGAATGGAAATTAAAAAATTTAATTTGGAATTTTCAAAAACAAAAAATATGATAAATTCTTATTTGGAACCGGCAGGTTTACAGGTTCCGATTTCATCCGGAAAATCAGGTTATGCGCCGAAATCGAAAATTTACGAGTCTGATAAAGAATTTCCGCAAGAGAAAATAATTTATATCGGAACTCAATTTAAAAACGGTTTGGCAATTGCTCTATTCAATGTTTTTCCTTACGTTTACAATCCGGCGAAAAATATTATTTCATGGTCTGACCGATTCTCCGTTGTTTTGGAATATGAAGAAAATGCGGATTTGTTTGAAAAAGAAAATATCGGACTTTTGAAAGATTTTTCAAGAAAAATCAAACTTCCTGGAGCGGATAAAACCAATCTTGAAACTTACGAAAAAACATTTTCTCGCCAAAACTCAAGGATTCCTGACGAAAACGATCCCTATAAATTTATTATTGTCACCGGAGAAGATTTCGCTCCTCTTTTCGATGATTTTATTGAAAGAAAAGAAGCTGAAGGCATTCATACCGGAATAACTTTTACGGAAGAAATTTTTGCCGAATACGACGGTAACGACGATGCCGAAAAATTGCGCAACTATATTATTGACGCTTATCAAACTTATGCTTCGACTTCCGAGCCTTTGGAGTATGTTTTGTTGGGCGGAGATGATGAAGTTGTGCCTTACAGAGGTTGTTACGGTTATGTCGGAGATACGGTTGATTCAAATATTCCGACGGATTATTATTTCTCTAATTTGGACGGAAACTGGAATGCAAACGGAAACGATATTTACGGAGAAGAAGACGATGATGTTGATTTTTATCCGGAAATTGCCGTCGGTCGTTTGCCCGGAGACTCGGAAATTGATTTTGAAAATTTCTTTGCCAAAAACTTATATTATGCCGAATCAAATACTTATTCCAATAAAATTGCTTATATGTTGGGAGAAAATCTCAACAATAACCCCGTAACCTGGGGCGGAGATTACAAAGATGAAGTAAAACCTTATGTTCCGAATGATTTTATCGTCAAAGAACGTTACATGAGAGACAATAATTATTCTGCTCAAAAAGTTGCGGAAGCTTTTGATGACGGATTTGCGGTCGGAAATCACATGGGACATGCAAACACACATTTCGTTTTCGGATTAACCAACGGAACGGTTAATGCGCTCAAAAACAGCGAATTCGGATTTATTTATTCGCAAGGCTGCTATCCGGGAGCTTTTGATGAGGGAGAAAGCGGTCCGGGAGAATCTGTTGCGGAAAGATTGGTAATTTCCGAACACGGACTTTACGCTTTTACGGGAAATACCCGTTACGGATGGTATTCTCCGGGAAATACGAACGGAGCATCGCAATTTTATGATATAGAATATTTTAAAGCATTGTTTGAAGAAAATATCAGAGAACACGGCAAAGCTTTGGTTTATTCGAAAGAACAACTTATAAACGAGGCTGCTTTCAGTTCCGTCATGCGTTGGGTTTATTATGAATTGACGCTTTTCGGAGACCCGACTTCCTCAGTTAAAACTCCCTCCGGGCAATATTGCAAACTTGATTTGGCTGATTATGAATTTGACGATTCTTCAGGCGATAATGACGGCGTTATAAATCCCGGAGAATCAGGAATTCTGACTGTTTCATTAAGAAACGGCGAGGAATGGGATGACTGCTCTTCCGCTCAAGTTGTTTTAACTTCGGAAAATACCAATATAAATATATTCAATAATGTTATAAACTTCGGAGCAATTAATTCAGGTCAGACTGTTGAAAGCTCGGAATCTTTTTCGTTTGAGATTGATGCAGATGCTGAAATAGAACCTTTTGTTTTTAAACTTTCCGTTCACGGCGAAGCTGACGGTTCCGTTTTTAACAGAGACTATGAAGTATCTTTTATAACTTCGTTAAATCAAAATACCTGGCCTTGGTCCGATAATCAAAAAGTTTTCCGTTCTTCTCCTCTTGCCTTGTATAATATTGAAGAAGACTATCGGGAAATTTTAGATTTAAGCCAAGACGGAGATATTTACAAATTCAGAAATAACTCATCTTTTTTTTCCGTTATGGAAGAAGATGAAACCATCACCAAGACTCATTTGGCAATGGGACATATAAATGATGATGATTTAATGGATTACGCTTATAATACCATGGACGGAAAAATTATTGCTAAAGATAATTCCGGAGAGATTATTTTTGCAAAATCAGGACTTGCAGAACAAAGAGTTACTGCCGTTCTTGCCAACATCGGGGGAGACGATAAACAGGAAATAATCAGCTCGGGAATTGACGGAGATCTTCATGTCTTTGATTCGTCCGGAGAAGAATTGCCCGGATTTCCCGTTAATTTGGGAAATTTGGTATTTCCTGAGCTTGCCGCTGCCGATTTTGATAACGACGGTTATTTTGAAATATTGGCTCCGCTTTTTAACGGTGAGCTGAAAATGATAGACAATGACGGAACGATTGTTTCTTCCTTTGATTTCAGTACGGAAAGTTATTATGTGTCTGCTCCGGTAATTGACGGAAACAAAAATATCTATATTGCCGATAATAATAATAAACTCTTTCAAACAGATAAAGACGGAAATAAAAATTGGGAATATCAACTTTCTTCTCCAAGCTCCAATGAAATTGCTTTGGAACAAGACGGCGATTATTACGCTTATGTTACGACGCGCGGAGGAGAGATTTATTATTTTAAAGATGACGGTGAATTGCAATTGGGATATCCTGTTTCTGTTTCAGAAAATCTGCCTTTCGGACCTTTGCTTGCCGATTTGGACGATAACGGAGAAACTGAAATAATCACTTTAACTAATTTCAGCAATATTTATATTTTCACGAAAAACGGAAACCAAACAGGTTATTCTCCCGTCATGCAAAATCTTAGCGGATATTGCGGAGCAACAGTTGCCGATATGGATTGGGACGGAGATTACGAAATCATTTCGGCGCATTATCACGGGATTGCCGTTACGGATATTAAAACCGATAAAGGAAACTTGATTCCTTGGATTATGTATAGAGGAAATTACATGAGAAACGGGTTTTACGGAGATAATCCTGTTGCCGATAAGGATGAAGACATCGCATTGCCCAATGTTCTGACTTTATCGCAAAATTATCCTAATCCTTTTGCGGACGGAGAAACTCGCAACGGAACAACTATAAACTTTTTTTTGCCGAAAGATGAAAATATTTCATTGTCTGTTTACAACACAAAAGGTCAAAAAGTTAAAACTCTGATCGGAAACGAAAAATTTGCCAAAGGTAAACATACCGTAACTTGGAACGGATCAAATTCATCTGGCAAGAAAGTCGGTTCCGGAGTTTATTTCTATAAATTGCAAACAAAATCAGAATCTGTTAACAGAAAAATGATTTTTATAAAGTAATTATTTGCTTACGCAATTATATCTAAGCCTCGATTTTTATCGGGGCTTTTTTTGTTTTTATTAAAATTAATTGTAATTGTATTAATAGAAAATATAAGGATATAAAAAATACGTAAGTTAAATTATGCGTCATGATTTAAAATAATACTTGCTGTCTGATTGCGTTCAGTAAAATCTTGAATGACGAAATAAAAAGTTTTTTACGGTCAACTTTCTGTAATTGCCAATATAACATAAGGAGATTAGCATGGAAAAAACTGATTTGATAAAACAAGACAAAGAATATTATTCTGCTAAAAAGAAACCTGAAATAAAAGAATTCGGGGAATTAAAATTTTTAACGATTTCAGGAAAAGGCGAACCTGCCGGAATTGAATTTACAAAAGCAGTTGAAGCTCTTTATCCGCTTGCTTACGGAATAAAAAATATTTGCAAAAAGCAAGAAATGGATTTTTCTGTTCCAAAACTTGAAGGACTTTGGCGAGTTAATTCAGAAAAAAATGCTTTGGATGCGCCAAGAAGCGAATGGTATTGGAAATTATTAATCAGAGTTCCTAAATTTGTAAACTCAGAAAACTTTGAACAAGCAAAAGTAAACATGATTAAGAAAAAAAGAATTGAGAAAATAAAAGAAATCTTATTGGAAAATATTACGGAAGGACAATGTGTTCAAATTATGCATGTCGGATCATATTCAACAGAATCCGAAACAATAAATAAAATAAAAGATTTTATGAAAAAAAACGGACTTGTTGAAAATGGATTGCATCATGAGATTTATATTTCTGACCCGAGAAAAACTGTTCCTGAAAAAATGAAAACAATTTTAAGACAACCTGTAAAACTGCAATGAATAATGTTATTGCATGTTTACGGATGATTGAACCTGATTTTTATTAAATAAGAAATAGAAAGTAATATATCATTATTTAAAAGATTTTTTTTATTAGGCTGCAACAGGTTGGCGGTATTAAAATTTAATTGTATCTGTAGAGTTTGATTTAATATCTCTAATATCTCTCATAGCGTTAATAAGTTTATAGCTTTTATATTTGTATATATCATCCGGAGTTACTTTTTTTTCTTTTATGATACTGTTTTTTAACAGTTTTGCTCTCATACTGCCTTTAAGAAGAGGGGAGTTTGGCGTAATCCATTCAAGATTATTATAAAAAACTATGTTACAAAAAGATGTATCTGTAACCAGACCGTTTTTAATTATGAGTATATCATCACAATCTTCCCTTTTTTTATAAAGTTTTTGAATATATTCTCTGTCAGACAGCTTTAAATTGTAAGATACGGTATTATCAAATATAATTTT
>PDOO01000024.1 GCA_002742885.1 Candidatus Cloacimonadota bacterium | reverse complement strand
TTATTAAAAAGCTTTTCCATTTTTTAGTTCCTCATAAAAAATTACTGAAACATGATATCTTCATTTGAGACATTAAAAAATAAAATTATATATCCAATATTTATTTTTCGGTCTGCTTGTGTCAAATATATTTTTACTTTTTTAGAAATAATTATCAAAAACAATTTTTCATTATACTATTTACTTTTAATAATTGACATTAGAATGATATTTTGTTCGAAAATAAAAAATTGTATTTTTTTTGCCTGATTTTGAGGAGATTTTAATTCCGTTGTTCATTAACATTCGCCGGTTTTGAGGATGTCTAAAACCCTCACCCCTAACCCTCTCCCGGAGGGCGAGGGAGATAAAAGGCAGACAGGAGGCAGTCCCTGCAGGTGTTGCCGGAGCAATGAAGGAAGTTTATTGTAAATTTGCCTGCAGATCTTCGGAGGAAGGGAATTTTAGCCTTTTGTCGTTGCTGAGCAGTTAATTTATTTTTCAGTTAAAATCTATAGTTAAATGTTGTTTTTAAATAATTAAGGATATTTGTATTTTTTATCCCTGCAACATATAAAGTAAAAATAAGATGTAAAATATTCGGTCATGAACTTCCTGCTTCCGACATTATAAAAATATCGTCGTGAGTTTTTCTTGTTTCGTTCTTTTCTCGGCGCAAAAGAATGAAAAACAGCGTTAGCATAAGATATAAAAAAAATCCCCGACTTTTTTGGAGGGAATTTTATAATTTATCTCATTTAATTTTATTAATCTTCGATAAAGATACGGCTTATTATTCAGGAGATAAAATATTTTGTAACCTGCCGGGTTTTTCCGTATTTATTTTGTGAATTTAAAATAATCTTTTTAGGAGTTTGTTATGAAAAAATATTTTTTTACGGTGTTTGTCGTTATGGTTTGTCTAAGTTTATCTGCTAAAAAACTGAAATTTAAAAGCAATGTAAAAAACGGGATATTGTTTGCAACCAACAAAAATCTTGTATTAAACAAAGAAGAATTGCAAGTATCCGTCAAAATTTCAAGCGAAAACGAAGATGAATTTCCTTTCGGAAGCATTACGGGAATTGCCGTTGCTCCGGACAATTCATTATTTATTGCCGACGGCTCGAATGCCGAGATATTTCATTATTCCGAAGACGGCAAATTCATAAAAAAAACAGGTAAAAAAGGCAACGGACCTTACGAGTTTTCGGTTCTCTCGAGTATTGCGTGTTTTGACGATAAACTTATTGTTTGCGATTCGGGAAATCACAGAATCTATACTTTTGATTTAGACGGAAATCCTGTTTCTTCAACTGTTACGAGCATGACCAATCTTAAAAGCATTTTGCGAGTCGGGGACAAATTTGTAACGGACAGCTGGATTATAAGCGAAACAGATTCTCTCTTTCTTCTTCACAGTTTAAACGATAAATTTGAACCTGTCGGACATTTCGGATTTCTGAGCAACGGCGGATTTGACTTTAAATCTCTGATACGGAACATGTCTGATATTTGCGTAAACTCGAAAGGAGAAATTTACGTAAATACTTTGGAGAGCGGAATTATTTCAAAATACAAAAACGGGAAAAAAACAGCTGAAATAAAAAGACCTTTGTTGCAAAAATCTTCTAAAACCGGGATAGAAAGCCAAAAAGACGGCGCCAGAATGGTTTATACTGCGGAAATAAAATCTGTTTCAAGTATGGCTGCGGTTGATTCGAAAGATAATTTTTATTCCGTATTAAGACCTTCAAAATCGGAAGAAGACGAGGCTGAGTCAGTCTTGCAAATCATCAATCCTGACGGAAAAGTTATCGGAAATTACAGTCTGGGAAACAAAAAAGCAGATGCTTTGGCGATTGACGGGAATGATTGCATTTGGATTGTCGATACCGAAGAAAACGAAATGATTTACAAGTTTGAACCTGTTGCAGAAAAATAAGATATTTTAATTATGAGTTGCCCTTTAACGGGAGATTAAAATTTTGGGTTCATGTTTTAACTGA
The DNA here is from genome assembly GCA_002742885.1 of Candidatus Cloacimonadota bacterium. GTDB lineage: Bacteria > Cloacimonadota > Cloacimonadia > Cloacimonadales. The sequence continues at coordinate 122,496 of PDOO01000024.1, read as the reverse complement.
TGATAAAGGGAGACGGAATATGAACCGCAGATATATTTTTCTTTTAACGCTTATCGGGGCAACTCTTTGTTTTGCTCAACCTAAAGACATTTTATTTATAGGAAACAGCATCACTTATTTTAATCAGATGCCGCAAGTTTTTGAACAAATTGCCGACAGTAAAAATGACAGTGTCAGCGTAACTGTGTACGCTCCGGGCGGTACAGGGATAGTTCATCATTGCGAAGATCCTCAAGTTTACGAATATTTCAGACAAGGCAATTGGCATTATATCGTTATTCAGCCCGGTTCCGGAGAATCTCCCGGTTATTCTTACGAACCTGAAATTACGCTGGAACGAATTAACGTTTTGTTGGATTCAATTTATGTGTACAATCCTTGCGTTCAAGTTCTTTTCTATGAAATCTCTTACGGCGTATGGGGCAATTCGGAAGAAAATGTCGCCTCATTTATCGAAACAATGGATTTGATTTTAAATAATTTTACTTATTGGGCGGACGAAACACGTTTGTTTTTTGCTCCCGTCGGCGAAGCTTTTCGAGCTTCCTGGCTGAATGATCTTGATACAATGTTGTGGGGTTCGACCGGAGACATTCATCCCAACGCCAAAGGTTCTTATCTTGCTTCCTGCGTATTTTACAATGCTGTTTTTCAACGTCCCTCATCCGGTTCTGATGTTTACGCTTCTCTGGATCCGGAAGATGCTTTGCATTTTCAGGCTTTGGCGGATTCGGTTACTTTGAATCATCTCGAAGAATGGCGAATAAATGTTTATAACTCGTTTTTGGACTTCAATTATACGCAACAAGAAAACATGGTTGAATTTGAAAATATTTCTTCCGGACTTGATGAATTTCTTTGGGATTTCGGAGACGGAGAAACATCGGATGAGGCATCTCCGGTTCATATTTTCAGGCAACCCGGAATTTATGCCGTAACCTTATCGTCTGATTTCGGACATGATAATCCGAACGGATGTTGCCATAAAAAATCGGTCGAAATAGAGATTGACGATATTTTTATCGACAATGAAGAAAATTCTCCGGAAGCCGGTTTTGCCTTAAAATTATATCCCAATCCTTTCCTGCGTTTGCATGAAAATCGTTCCGAAAACATAAAAATTTCCTTTCATGCGTCAAAAAAAGAAAGCGTTAATTTAACCGTATTTAATCTTAAAGGACAAAAAATAAAATCTTTGATTTCGGATGAAGTTCTTCGCGGACAACAAAATATTTTTTGGGATCAGACGGATTTTAACGGTAAAAAAGTTACTGCCGGGATTTACTTTTTTAAGTTGAGTTCGGCAACAAAATCAGAAATCGAAAAATGCCTTTTATTGAAATAAGTTACGGCTTAATTTCTTGAAAGTCAGACGTTTTTGCTCTGAAAATCTCGCATTGCTCGTTTGTTATAAGAATATCTTCGCCGTCCCAGCAAATTCCCTCGCATTGTTTGGCGGTTATCGGCAAATAATATTTTTTCCCGTTGAAAAAATCATCCGTATTCGATTCGAATATCCATATATTTTCATAAGTCAAAACTGCTATTTTTGTGTTATCGGCATTTGCTTCCGCTCCTGTTACCGGACTTCCGACTTCAAATTTATCCAATAATTTGAGCTTGTTTTTCTTTGTCTGATCCGGATTTTCCAATTTGTACAATTTCGTGAAAGCGTCTTTTCTGTTTTTTGACAAGAAATAAATTTCGTCTTTAAAAGCGAAAACTGCTTCGCAATCAAAATCCATAGAGGCAGGCGGAAAATCTTTTTGATCGGGATAAAAAACTTCGTATTTATTGATAATCACGGCTGTTTCATCTGAATCCGGCTTCGGCTCTTTCGTAATATAAATTGCCAAATCTTTCCGATTGTTGCGATTGTTTCCGCAATCAGATATGATCAATTTGCCGTCGGACAAGACGCTCATTGATTCCCAATCCGTGTTTACGGCTCCTTTAACCAAAATACTTTTTCCGGCTTTTTGACAGGTAACTTCTTCGTCTTTGATTGTAATTCTGAGAGGAAATATGCGAGGTTCTCCGCCCGAATCGTTTAATGACCAATACAAATCTTTTTGATTTTTGCTTTTAACAAGAGCTGACGATTCGTTAATTTCTTTATTTAAAAAGGCGGCAGGTTTCAATTTTACTCGTTTTAAAGCATTTACGTTGATGCTTATTCCTATGGATACGGTTAATAATATAATTGTTGCTTTTTTCATTTTTAATGCGTCCCCTTAATTTTTATTTTCTTAAATTCCGGCTGATTAAAATTTGTCAACAGCAGAAGAACGGAAAAAATAATTTTATCGGTCGAAGCAAGACAGACTTTCATCGGAAGTATGATTTATTGTTGAGAACAATTTCAAATATTCCGGGAAATATTTTCCTTTTTGTAAACTTATTTTAAATTAATTTAACTTATAACGTCTTTATATTCAAACAAATAGAAATAAAATATTTTGTCCGGCGCTTTAATTGCTTTATTGGCAGGCGGAGGTCATCATGATAAGAAGTTTACACCAAAACTCTTCTGCTATGCAGTTATTGTTGGATAAGATAAATGTTACAAGCAACAATTTAGCTAATGTTAATACTGCCGGGTTTAAGAAGAAAGGCGTTTTCTTTCAACAATTGACAGGTGCGGAACAGGCTCTTGCCAGAGACGGAATAGTCAAGGAAATGCCTGCCGGGCAAATTGCCGTTTATACGGATTATTCTGTCGGTAAACTGACTTATACCGGTAATTCTTTGGATATTGCGTTGCAAGGAGAAGGTTTTTTTACGATTGAAACTCCGGAAGGAGATAAATATACCAGAAACGGAAATTTTTCATTGGACAGTAACCAAAATCTGGTTACGGCGGAAGGATTTGCGGTGAAAGGAGAAGCCGGTCCGGTTAAAATAACCGGCAATGATGTCGTTATCGGTAAGGACGGAACCGTGCAGGCTGACGGAGAGGCAATAAATAAACTGATGATAAAAAAAATTTCCAACGATCAGCTTGTTCGGGTCGGATCAAATTTTTACGTACCGAAGGAAGGAGCCGAGGTTGAAGATATCTCTGCTTCCGGTATTTTACAAGGTTATCTGGAATTATCAAACATAAATATTGTATCGGAAATGACAAATATGATTGCGACTCAACGTCATTATGAAGCAAACAGCAAAGTTATAAAATCTGCGGATGATACCTTACGACAAATTAATCAGATAGGACGATAAGGGAGGGAATTATGATTCGAAGTTTATACACCGGAGCCACTGGAATGCAGGCTCAGCAACTGAATATCGATAATATTTCCAATAATTTGGCAAATGTAAATACCATCGGTTTCAAAAAAGCCGAAATTCAATTTCAGGATTTGATTTATCAAACTTTAACCGAAGCCGGGTCTGCAACATCGTACGGTATAAATACGCCGACGGAATTGACTGTCGGGGTAGGAGTAAAACCGATTTCTTCGCAAAAAAGTTTTTCGCAGGGGACATTGAACGCTACCGGAAATCCTTTGGATATGGCCGTAAACGGAGACGGATTTTTTAAAGTCGTAAACGGAGAAGGAGAAATTTTTTATACCAGAGACGGCTCTTTTAAGCTTAATAAAGACGGACGATTAGTCAATGCCAACGGTTATTTCCTGGATCCTGAAATATCTTTCCCGGCAGATACCGAAGAAGTGCAAATAAGTAAAGACGGCATTGTTTTTGCCAAAATTTACGGTTCGGTCGAAACGGAAGAAATAGGACAACTGGAATTGGCAGGTTTTGTTAATCCTGCCGGATTGAAGAGTTTGGGAGGAAATCTTTTTGCCGAAACATCTGCTTCCGGGGAAGCGATTGCCGGAACGCCCGGTTCGGAAAGATTCGGTACGATTGAACAGGGATATACAGAAGCCTCCAATGTTTCCGTGGTTCAGGAAATGGTTAAAATGATTTCTGCTCAACGAGCTTACGATTTAAATTCAAAATCGGTTAAAACGGCAGGCGAAATGATTCAAACCGCTCTCGGATTGAAAAGGTAAAGTAAAATGAAACGAATTATTATTTTGCTTATCTTCCTTTGGGACGCTGAATTTTCTGCTTTGGATTTGGAATTGAAAAGTCGTGTGTTTGTTAAAAAATCAGAGATTTTATTGTCGGAACTTTGCGACATTATTTCCGAAAACGATTCTCTCGGAGAAGATTTGCAACATTTAGAAATCATTAATCTTCCTTATTCTCTCAAATCAAAAAATATTTATGCCTCTGAATTGGAAGATTTGATCTATCAAAAAACAGGACGTTACATAAAAGTAAACGGCGGTGTATGCGTTATCCGCTGGGAACAAAAAACAGTTCCCGAAAATGAATTGATTAAACTTATAAAAAAATTTATTCGCAAGACTTTCAAAATATCCGATAAGATGGTAATTTCTTTGAAAAGGCTTCCTAAAATAGCAGTTCCCGTCGAAAACTACAGAATTGAATTTGAAAAACCTCACCTTAAAAAAAATTATAAAATAGCGCAAATAAAAGGTAAAATATTTCACCTTGAAGAGGTTGTCTCTAAATTTACGGTTCCGGTGCAAATAGAAATTATAAACAAGGTCGCCGTATTGGATTCCGACGTGAAAAGACACGGAGCGCTGAAAAATCATGTCGTCTTGAAAGAAGAAAAAACGCCTGTTATCCATAATTGCATCGATTCTTACAATGATTTGACGGATATAAGAGCCAAAAGGTTTCTTAGAAAAGGAACTGTTTTAACAGATTTAAACACAGAAACAATACCTGATGTTTTGAGAAATCAAAAACTGAAAGTGGCAGTTAAGTCAGGCAGAGTTAAACTTGAAATTGATGCGGTTGCCAAAAAAGACGCTTACATCGGAGAAACCGTTTTATGTCTTAATCCGGAATCAAAGAAAAAATTTAAGGCTTTGGTCAAAAACAGAAATTTTGCCGTTATAAAATTGGAGGAATAAAATGAAAAGATTGTTTTTTGTACTTATTGTTGCATTTTTCGGTATTGTTTACGCCCAACCTTCGTCATCTTTGTATTCGGATCACAAGAGTTTTGATACCGGCGACGTTATTACGATTTTAATTCTAGAATATACGACTGCCGAAGCTTCGGCAGGATCGCAAACGGATAAAACTTTTAATCACGGGTTCGGTTCTTCCGCCGGGCAGGGTCCTCTTGATTTTATTCCTCTTTCTTCTTTCGGAATAAATTCCAAGAATGCTCAAAAAGGTAAAGCTTCCACATCGCGAGAAGCAACCTTAAAAGGTAAGATTACCGCTAAAATTACCGATATAGACGCAAACGGAAACCTTTTTATTAAAGGAAAACGTTCAGTGATAATAAACGGAGAAGAAGAAACAACTTCGGTGGAAGGTTACGTCAGACCTCAGGATGTCAGATCCGATAATTCGGTTTATTCGCATAATATAGCTGATGCTAAAATCACTTACAAGGGAAAGGGAGCGGTAAGAGACGGAGCCAAAGTCGGTTTTATTACCCGTTTTTTTAATTTTCTTTTCTGAAACCAGGTTTATTGAAAAGATTTATTTTGAGGAGAAAAAAACTTTTCTTTATGTTTTACGGGCTGTGTTTGTGTGAATGAAGGCAATATCTTTTTATGGATATTGCCTTTTTCTTATATTCTTTTTTATCGAGAATTAATGTTTTTTTTATTTTGTTTATGTCTGAACTCTTTTGTATCATTAAAGTTAACTCGAAAACTCTTCTTATTGATAAACAACTTGACATATTGAAGCTTGTTCAAATACTTAACTTTTTAAGGAGTGTCGATTAATGAAAAAAATTATTCTTTTGTCGGGCGGAAGTTCTGAAGAAAGAGAGGTCTCTTTGATTTCTTCTAAAGCAATCTTCGAGTCTCTGAAAAGAATGGATTGCGACGTTACTCAATATATTTTAAACGGCGTTGATGAAATATCCGAATTTATTTCTTGTCTTCAAAGGGAAAAACCCGATGTCGTGTTTATAGGATTGCACGGCGGTTGGGGAGAAAACGGTAAAATTCAGAGTTTGCTTGATCTTATGCAAATAAAATATACCGGAAGCGGAGCAGTTGCTTCGGCAACGGCCATGGATAAGATTTTATCTTCGAGCATAGCGGAAAGTATCGGATTGGATGTTCCGAGATTCAGAATTATCGCTCCTGAGGATAAAGTTGATGACTATGAACTCCCTTTTGTCATAAAACCTGCGGACAGCGGATCGTCTTTCGGGGTATCGATAGTAACCGAAAAAGAGGATGTCGAATCTGCCGTAAAGGAAGCTTTTAAATTCTCGGATCGGGTCATGGTTCAGGAATTTATAGACGGCAAAGAAATGACTGTTTCTGTTTTGAACGGCGAAGTTTTGCCTGAAATAGAAATCCGTCCTCAATCCGGCTGGTATGATTATAAAAATAAATACACTAAAGGATGTACGGATTATATTACGGAAACACTCTTGAAAAATGAAGAAAGAATGTCCTTAAAGAAATTCGCAAAACTGATTTTTGATTACATCGGATGTCGTAATTACGGGAGAATTGATTTTCGTTATGACGGCAAAAAATTTTATTTTCTGGAAATAAATACTTTGCCCGGAATGACGGAGTTGAGTTTGACTCCCAAAGCCGCTTTAAAAGCGGGTATCGGTTTTGACGATTTAATAAAAAACATATTGAAAAATGCAAATTTTAACTAAAAAAGGAGATTAAAATGAAAAAGCTTTTAATTATTGTCGTTTTGACTGTTGCATTTGTCCTTAATGCTCAAGATCGTATTCGATTAACGGTTGAAAAAGGACCTCAGCCGTTGTTTACTTATTTCTATGCCAGTTCCATGGATCCTGATAATCCCGGAGGTCAGATAGAGTTGTTCAGGGTTCGCATGAATGCCGTATCAGAACCTGTTCCGGGCGACGAATATTCGCTGCGCATGAAATTAATTTGGTCAGGAAGCGATACCCCTCTTATTGATTTGGATAATATCAGACCGGCGGAAAACGGAGCTGCTTTTCCTTTGACTGAAGAAGGAGTTATGATAAAGTCCTCCGATATTATTACCAATAAATTTTCGGATCTTTTTTATTCCGGCATAAATTTTGACGAGATAATGGAAAGCAACAGCGATTTTGAAGATATAATTTTGGAATCCGGAATGTATCCTGACGGTGATTACGTAATCGAAATATCCGCTTACGATAATGATTCCGGTCAAACGGTATCAAACGTTATTGTTTTCAATTTTAAAATTGTGAATCAGAGCGCAATCTCTTTGGTCTCTCCCGGCAGATTGCTTGCTCAATTCCCGGAATTGGTTGCTTCTCCTTTTCCTAATTTTTCTTGGATTTCAAATATGAGTGAATTTATATTTAAAATTTATGAAGTTGAAGAAGGCATGATGAATCAGGAAGAAGTTGAAAACGAAGAACCTTTATTTGTAAGCGAACCGATTCAATCAAAAAATTACAATTATCCTTCCCAAGCTCCTGTTTTGACTGAAGGTAAAACCTACGGCTGGAAAATTGTTCATAATTTTGAATACTCTGACATCAGTCAGCAGCCTCTTGAGAGCGATATGAAATTCTTTAAGTTTTCAAGCGCCGGAAACGGTAATGTAAATACTGATCCGATTGCTTCAATTATTGCAACATTTAATGATCCTGAATTTAACGAGTTGAAAGAGCTCTTGCTTGACGGTTATAATATTACCGATGAAATTAATTTCATGGGAGAACCTGTTTCTCCGACGGAACTTTTTCAACTTCTCGGTCAAATAATCAATAATGAAATCACCGTTAAAAGCATTACGATTGAATAGGAGGAATGATGAAGAAATTTATTTTAATTCTCTCGGTTCTGGCAATATCATTGCTGTCTGCTCAGGACCCTGTTGCCGTTATAACAAAAATAAAAGGCGATATAGAAATTAAAAGAGCCGAAAAAAATGTTGAATGCGTTGCCGGAACAGTACTTTTTAATCAAGATGAAATTTCCAGCTCTGATAATTCTTATGCTGCTCTTAAGTTTACCGACGGGGGGGGCTTGTTAAAAATATTTCCCAATTCCCATTTGACTGTTAAAGCTGAAAGAGCCGGAAAAGAATTAAAGAAAAACAGTTATCTCAGCAGAGGAAACGTTTTTGCAAAAGTAAAAAAAAGAGTAGGTTCTTTCCAAATCGAAACACCCACGACCGTGGCATCGGTTAAAGGAACTCAATTTCTTGTTATGGTTGAAGAGAACGGAGAAACCGCTGTCATGACTTTTGAAGGATTGGTGGAAATGCTTAATCCCGACGGAACCGGTTCCGAAGTAGGAGCTGATCAAACAGGAATGGCTGACGGAAGCGGCGAGATTGTTGTTAAAGAATTTACGGAAGAAGATGTTCCCGAAAACATTTTGGAAGAAATAAACGAATATGCCGAAAAGAAAGAAATCAGATTCAAAGTTGAAAAAGACGGAACCGAAAAAGAAGTTATAATTGAACTTAATTGAGGTTAATTATGAAAAATAAATGTTTGTTGTTTATAATCGCAGTTTTGGCTTTCGCAGGTTTGAATGCCGAATTGATAATCAATCACAATGTCCCTCAAAATTCAGGCAAAGATAAAATTGATCTTACTTTTAACATAATAGACGGTTTCGATACGATTTCGGAAGCCAAGGTATTCTATCGTTACGGTAATGACGAACAATACCTTGAATACGAACTTGAAAACAGCGAAATCAAACAAAACGGAATAAGCGTTTCTCTTGATCTTGATGCGTCAAAGCATTTAATACAATATTATCTTCAGGTAAAATTGAATGACGGCAGTGTGAGAACCGCTCCGGAAGTTGCTCCTCAATTGAGTCCTTTTACTTTTAATATTGCTCCGGAAGAAGATTATTCCGACGGATTTATTCTCCTTTCGCCCAATGAAAATGACGTGATCGAAAGCGGCGATATTACTTTTGTCGTGTCGTTCTTGCCGGTTGCGGACGAAATTGCCGAAAATTCGGTAGAGGTTAATTTAAACGGCGTTAAGATCGTTGAAAATGTTGAAGTTTATACCAATGTTGCGGTTGTTAAAATTTCCGATTACAAGTTGAAAAGCATAAATCTTAAAGTTTTTGCTAAAACCAAAGACGGTAAAGAGCTTCAATCCAAATCTTGGTTTGTTGCCGTTAAACAAAATAAACTGAACTTTGATCTTCCTTTCAATACGGTAGGTTCTTTAAAAGCAGGCGGGTATTATAAAAACATTGATTACAGTAATCTTGAAGAAAAGAATAAAACTCGTAAAGTTGCTTACTCCAATCTCGGATTTAACGGTAAATATAAATGGCTGAAGTTTAAGTCTTCTCTCTATTTAACATCCCGAGAATCTTCCAAAAGGCAGGTTCTCAACAAATACAGATTGCAGTTAGAAGTTCCTCATGCCGTTTTAAATGTCGGCGATTATTCTCCTAATCTCGGTAACTTTATAATTAATTCCAAAAATATTCGCGGATTTCATACCGCTTTGAATTGGGAATATTTCCGTATGCAAGCTGTTTACGGGCGTTCTAAGAGAGAAATTGACGGTTCATCTTATGTCGATTCCGTCGTCGTTAAATACGGAGGAGGTCAATTCAGACGAAATACCTTTGGAATCAGAACAGAATTCGGCAATGAAAATACTTTGAATTTCGGTATAGGTATAGCTAAAAATAAAGATTGCGTAAGTTCTTTGGATGAAAAGTATGTCATTAACGAAAAGGGACAGTATATTGCCAAGGCAAAAGACAATTTTGTTACCGGTTTTGATTTTCAATGGGCAATGTTTGATCGCAGACTGGTTGTCGGAGCCGAATCGGCATTCAGTATGTATAACAACGATATTAATGACGGAGTCATTACCCAAGATTCATTGGAAACTTTTATTGATGACGATATTCCGTTCAATCCTTCGGATTGGGAAGATGTTTTTGTGATAAACAAAAACCTTGTTCCTATTTTGCCGAATACTTCCAATTTTGCTTATAAAGCTTATTTGAACAGTTTGTTTTGGGGAAATTATTTAACTTTTTCTTTCACGGAAGTGGGAGGAAGTTTTAAATCTCTTTCTTCAACTTCTTTCCCGCAGGACACAAGAACCTTTTCGATAAGCGATAATTTAAACTTATTGGATAACAAACTTACTCTGTCCGGCGGGGCAAATATAATATCCGACAATGTTAATGATCATAAAGAAATAACAACTGCATCTTCAAACTGGTATATCAGCGCCATGTACTCTCCTTTCAGAAATGTTTTTTTCAGAACAGGTTATTCCGACAGCAGATCTGAAGGAACCAAAGACAAGGTTGCGGAGTCTGATACGACTGATGTTATTCACGACAATACCAATTCGGATATTAACTTTACTGCCGGATATTTTGCTGATATGATAACTAAAGCTCCCACCAGATTTACTCTTTCCTGCGGATTTAACAATTATGAAGATAATATGCTTAAACATGAAAACGACAGGGGAACTTATACTCTGGGCGCAACAAGTTATTTTGTTGATTATCCGGTTGTCTCTACTTTTCAATATACTTTCGGGCATTCGGATTATTCGAGTTATAATGATTTCAGCAACGGATACTCTTCTTTCTACGCAAAACTTGATTTCTCGTTTATGGAAAATAAAATTAAACCTTTTACGAGTTATCGTTATACTTTATTCGGCGGCGAAGAAGAAGACGGAAGCAGATCAAAAGTTGATATTGACAAAGCGACTTATGATTACGGTCTCGGCGTAAAATGGAAAGTTTTGACCGATACAGAATTATCTTCTCGGTTTAATGTGTACGGCTATGCCGACGAAGAAAATGATGCCGGAGATTATTCTCGTTTTAAAATAAGTTTTGACATTAAGCAAAGATTCTAGGTTATTAAACGGCTGTTTCGAAAGGAACAGCCGTTTTTTACGAAGAAAATACCTGTCATTTTTTTTATTTCTTGATTCAATTAAGAAATATTTTCTTATTTGTTTTTTTTGTTTAAATCCGTAATCAGATTTTAAATTATCTTATTTATAAATATGCTCAAAATTATTCGGTTTATTTCTTTCCTCTAATCAGAACGTTCCTCTCATATTTAATTGTTATAAGAAATCAGTTGCATTAAAATACAGGTGTAAGTTATAAAATGAAAATATTAATCTTGAATTATGAATACCCGCCTGCAGGAGGCGGAGCAGGAAATCAAACAAAGCTTTTGGCGGAAGAATTTGTAGGAAAAGGGCATGATGCGCTTGTTGTTTCGTCTCATTTTAAGGGCATGCCTTTTTTTGAAATAGTTGACGGATTAAAGATTATAAGAGTTCCCGCCTTTAGAAAACATAAATCAAAAAGTTCTCTTTTGCAAATGGCAATTTATTTGACAGCGGCAAAATTACCCTTTTTTATTTTATGCCTTTTTTGGAAACCTGATGTAATTTTATCTTTCTTTTTAATGCCGACTTCAATTCTTGCCGTTACGGGAAAGATGTTTTTCGGGATACCTTGCATTGTTTCTCTGAGAGGAGGCGACGTTCCTTCTCACATGCCCGGCAATACGGGAGGATATAACCTGCTTTTTAAAAAAATTGCCGATTTTATTGTTCGAAAAGCCGATATGTTTACTTCCGTGGGGTCGGCTTTATCCGAAACGGCTGAAAATGATTTTCCCGGTATAAAGAATAAGCTGCGAACGATAAGAAACGGTATAAGGGTAAAGCAAAGATACAGAAGAAAATACGATAAAATTAATTTTATCTTCTTGGGACGTTTATCTCCTGAAAAAAGAGTTTATGAATTGATCGAATATATGCATGAAATTGATTTTGATTTTAATTTTTACATCATCGGGGACGGTTCAGAAAGAAGCAGGATTACGGCTTTATTGAATAAAATTAAAGATTCCCGAATCAGGTATTGCGGTTGGTTGGATAAAAAAGAAGCTTTCGCTTTATTGAAAAAATCGCATTTCATGCTTATGAATTCTGAGGTTGAAGGATTGTCTGTATCGGCATTGGAAGCAAATTCTTTCGGGACGCCGATAATTTCTGCCCGTTGCAAAGGAATGAACGAATTTATTGTCCCCGGGCGAAACGGATTTTTATTTGACAATGCAGAAGAATTTGCGAAAATTATAAATAAAGTCGTTAATTTTACGCCTGAAGAGTACGATGATCTAAGCAGAAATTCTCAAAATGTTATGAAGAAAGAATTTGATATAAGCGTTAAAGCGGAAGAATATTTGGATTTGTTTGAAGAAGTTACGAGGTGAGGTTATGAAAAAAAAAGTATTAATGGCAGGATTAATAGATCCCGGTAAAAATGATGCCGGTAAAATTCATTTTTATGAGCTGGCGAATGCTTTTAAAGCAAACGGAAATGACGTTGATTTGATTGTTCCGGGAAATAACTTGGGCAACTTAAAATGCAAAGCCGATACAATTTTCCATTTACCTCTGACTTATCGAGAGAATATGTTTAATATCTTTTTGCTTTCTTTTTTACAGATTGTTTATTATTTTTTTATCTCATCCGATGAATATGATTTTGTTTATATAAGATTCCGCTTATTTCCCTGCTTTTTTATTAAGCTCATAAATAAAATAAAACGATTAAGAACCGAAATATACGCTGAGCAGGCAGGTTGGGTCGAAAAAGAAATTGAGATTCAAAAAGGAAATTTATTAATTAAAATTATCGGTAAAAATATACAGATTATTGATGCTTTTTTCGCCGATAAGGTAATTGTAATGACTAAGGGAATAAAAGAAAGATTAATAAAAAACAGAATTAAAAGATCAAAAATTTATGTTGCGGAAAACGGCACCAATACAGATCATTTTTATCCTTTTACTCCGCAAGAAAGGAAAAATTTAAAAAATAAATTACTGAATACGGATAAGACAATTCTCGGATTTACCGGAAATTTGTCTAAATGGCAGGGAATAGAACAATTAATTTATGCTTATAAAAAAATAAGAGAAGAAAACAATGATTTGCTTTTGCTGATCATCGGTTCGGGAATTTACCGAGATGAATTGATAACCGTTATAAATGATAATGATTTATCGGATTCCGTTATCTTCAGGGAAAATGCGGATTATTCCGAAATCAATAAATGGATGAACATTACCGATATTGCTTTTGCTCCAAAAATAAAGGAATTGGACGGCATAACTTCTCCTTTAAAATTAAGAGATTACGCCGCTTCCGGAAACGCCGTAATTTCAACTGATATTGCCGGAATCAGAGAATTTGCCGAATTCGGATGGCTTAAAACTTACAATCCGGATAATACCGATGAATTAATCGAAACAATAAGAGAATTGATCCAAAATAAAGATATAATTGAAAACATGAGCAAAAAATCAAGAGAATATGCCTTAAAGTATTTCAGCTGGAATAAAATAGCTGACGCAATATCTTCTTTCCGGTAATTAATTTTATCTGAAAATGAAAAGTAAAATTTATAGAATTGCTCACAAAATCATTCCGCAAAAGTATAAAAACAATATAACTTTATTGCTTTATCGAATCCGAGGAATTAAAATAAAAAGGCAAATAAAATATGCCGAAAATTATGATTTGAAATTTTCCGATATCGAAAATATCTGCGGATTTGATCACGTTTTGCCCGACAAATATCTTATTTTTGACAAAGAATACAGTTTAAATGATTTACCCTTATTTTGCGAAAAAAATAAATTTTCAAGCGGAGACATTAAAGATTTTCGGGAGTTTTCCAGACTGTATTTCTTGCTGTCTCTCGCTCTTTGCAACAGGACGAAATTAATCAAAGAAATTTTCTCCGCAAGGTTGAAAACAGATATTTTTTTATGGGAAAATGCCATGGAAACGGCAATAAGAGCCGTTAATTTATCCGTAACCTTTCAATTAATAAAAAATAAATTATCGGCAAAAGAACAAAAAACATGGATGTACCGATTATTTTCCTGCGGTATTTATATACGAAATAATTTGGAAAAAATGCCGGGTAATTCCAATAATCATTATTTATTCGATTTATTGGGCTTGATTTGGTTGGGAGTAAACTTTAAAAATAACGAAATTGCCGATGAATGGACTGATTTTGCCGTAAAAGAGTTTGAGAAAGAAATTAATTTGCAATTTTATCAAGACGGGTTTTCTTATGAGGGTTCGACCAATTACTTATTTGAAGAAATCGAGATTTTTTTACTGGCTGAAATTGCTTTAATGAGTTCAGACAGAAATTTCTCTTTTTCTTTTAAGGAAAAATTTAAAAAAATACGAAAAACGGCATTTGCATTTACTTTCAGCGACGGCTCTCATGCCAATATCGGAGATACCGATTCAGGTAAAATTTTATGGTTGGATTGGAATGAACCTAAAAATAATTTAACGCCGTTGTTTACTTTGCTTAAAGCATGTTATCCCGATGACGATATTCCCGGATTTAAGCCGGATGAAAATTCCGGATTATTCAGATTATTCTCGTTCGGATTAAAAAAAACTGCTTATATCGAAAATGACCGGAGCCTGTTTTTCCCCGATATAAATGCTTTTATTCGCAAAAAACAAAATAACAGTCTTATTTTTTGGGGAGGAGCAGTTAAAAATGAACCTCTTTTTGCCGAACATAAGCACTCGGATATTAATCAAATTTTACTTGAATTGGACGGATCGCAAATATTTACGGATTCCGGCAGTTTCAGATATAATCCCGTTTTTTCAGTAAGGCGTTCTTTTGTTGAAGAAGAAGCTCACAATACCGTTAAATTTGCCGAATCGCAAAGAGATTTTAAAGATGCTTTTCATAAAAAAAACAGAAAAATAAAATTTGAATATTTGGAAAAATCGAATGATAAGATAAAAACAAAGGTCTGTTTTAAGAATGTGATTTGGACAAGAGAAATTATTAATGATAATTTTAATAATATTTCAATAATCGATGAAGTCGATCAACCGGGGAATATTTATTTTATTCTTCATCCGGATATTAAGATTGAACGTGTTTCGGATAATGTTTTAATTTTTAAATCGAAAAATAACAATTATAAATTTAAATCAGAAGAAAAAATATTAATTCTTTATCATGAAATAAGTTACGAATACGGGAAAAAAATCGGAACCCGTAAATTGATTTGTAATTTAAATAAGAAAAATAAATGTTTCATTGCTCGCGTTTAAATAGAGGAGCTTGCTTAAATGTGCGGAATATGCGGAGTTTTTAATTTCAACAACAATAAATCAGAAATAATTGCCGTAAAAAAAATGACCGATAAAATGCATAATCGCGGTCCCGACGACGAGGGAATTGTTGTTTTCGGAGATAACTACGGTTTGCTTGAAGTTACGGGAGGGAAAGATACGCCCTCAAATGTTTGGAACTCGAATTTGGATTTTTCGCCCAAGTCAGAATTTCGCAATATGAAAGCAACTTTGGCTTTGGGACACAGACGTTTATCGATAATTGATTTATCGGAATCCGGACATCAACCGCTATCTTATGCAAACAATAAATTTTGGATTGTTTTCAACGGAGAAATATATAATTATCGCGAACTTAAACGAGATTTGCTGAATAAAGGATACAAATTCGTCGGAAATTCCGATACGGAAGTAATTCTTGCCGGTTACTCGGAATGGGGAGAGGATTTTGTTAAACGTTTGGACGGAATGTTCGCTTTTGCTGTTTTTGATGTCGAAAAAAAAGAACTTTTTGCGACCAGGGATCGTTTGGGAATAAAACCGTTTTATTATTTTTCGGATGACGATAAGTTTATTTTTGCTTCCGGTTTGAATACTCTTGTTTCTTCCGGAATTGTTCCGAAAAAACTTAATTATTCGGGACTTTACGATTGTTTCAGTTTCGGCGTAACTCCTCGTCCGGAAACTGTTTTTTCCGAAATTAAAAGTATAGAACCCGGGCATTGTTATAAGATTTCGGCAAGCGGAAAAATTATCAAAGAACGCTATCGGTGGTTTCCGGCGGGTAAAAAAGATACCGGCATAAAAGAAAAAGATGCCGTTGTCGTATTGGATGAGCTTTTGCATAAAGCCGTTAAAAAGAGATTGCTTGCCGATGTCCCTGTTTCGTCTCTCATGAGCGGAGGCGTTGATTCCGGGATTATGACGGCAATTGCATCCGAATATCATAACGGAATATCGGCTTTCACCGCTTTTTACGGAAATGAAAAAGAAGGTAATGAGGTTGAAGAAGCCCGAGCCGTTGCCGAAAGGTATCCGTTGCAACATATTGCGGATGAAGTAAATATCAAAAATCTTGAAGAAATATTGCCTGATATGATCAGGGCTTATGAAGAACCGACGGGGTTTATTGATCCTCAATATTTTTTGGCGGAAATTATCGCAAAACGTGATATAAAAGTTGTGCTTAACGGACTCGGAGGAGATGAATTGTTTGGCGGTTACAATTATCATATCATGCTGAATAAATGGAAAGCAATAAGAATGATTTCGCCTTTATTGCGATTTATCAAAGATAAAAATACTTTTTGCAATAAACTTTACGAGTGTTCAAAAATGAATTCTCCGACTGATTTCGTTTCCTTAAATTGGAGTTATTTTTCTGAGGACATGAAACAAAAAGTTTTTAATCCCGATATTTTCGGCTCGTTTAACACTTATGAAAAAGTTAAAAAATTATATCCTTTTGACGGAAAATTTTCCGATGATTATGATGAAATGGAATTTGCCGATTTAAATAATTATTTATCAAACTATTTTTTATACAGAAGCGACAGGCTCATGATGAGATTTTCCGTTGAGGGTCGTTATCCTTATTTGGATGATGATTTGATTGATTTTTCTTTTAAAATACCGTCTTCCCTGAAAGTAAAGGGCAAAACAGGTAAATATATTCTTAAAAAAAATGCGGAATCTTATCTTCCTCCGAAAAATATTTATATGAAAAAAAAGGGCTTCAGAATGCCTTTGGAGACGATCGTTAAAAAATCGTTGAAAGATATGATCAGGGCTAAAATTTATAAATTGGCGGAAAGAGATTTATTTTGCAAAAAAGAAGTTTTAAAAATTTATAACAGAATTCTTGCCGGCAAGGAGCGACATACTCAGGCTCTCAAATTTTTGATGACGGAACTTTGGTTTGAAGAATTTATCGATTAGTCGGTGTTTTGAATTTAAATAATTTATATGTTCATTTTTTTCGGCAGACCGTGAAAATTTTCTGAAAATCAGAAAGAACAGGAAAATATTTCCCCTTATTTATTGCATAAATCAAAGAATACTGCACAATATTATGATTGGCGCAAAAATTTCATTACAACTTTATATAACACGGTAAATGTAATTAATTTCCGTTAAGTTTTAAAATGTTTTTATTATTACGTAAAATTATTTTTTTTAAATTGTTTTATTGACAGTCAAAAAAATTTCGGAGGAATTGTGATTAATTTAAAAGATGCTAAAATTTTGGTAATAGGCGGAGCGGGATTTATAGGATCTCATTTGGTAAAAGAATTGTTAAAAGAAGATGTCGGAGAAGTTGTTATTTTTGATAATTTTGTCAGAGGAAAAATGGATAATATCAAAGATTATCTGGAAGATGAGCGTTGTTATATTTATCCTTACGGCGGCGATATTCGCGATACCGATATTTTGAATAAGGCGATGGAAGGAGTTGATTTCGTATTTCATCTGGCGGCTATGTGGCTTTTACATTGCAAGGATTTTCCCAGGACAGCTTTTCATGTAAATATTGAAGGTACTTTTAATGTTTTGGAAGCTTGTGTCAAGAACAGAGTAAAAAAAATGATATATTCTTCTTCCGCCTCGGTTTACGGAGATGCAGCCGAAGTTCCGATGACGGAAACACATCCTTTTAACAATAAAAATTTCTACGGTTCTACAAAGATTGCCGGCGAATCAATGTGTACGGCATTTAATGACAGATACGGGTTGCCCGTAATAGGTTTGCGTTATATGAATGTTTACGGACCTCATCAGGATCAGCATGCGGTTTACAGCGGGGTTATTCCGAATATGCTTAATAAAATAGATCGGGGAGAACAGCCTGCGGTTAACGGAGACGGTTCTCAAGCTTATGATTTTATTTATGTCGAAGATATTGCTCGCGCCAATGTTGCCGCCTTAAAATCGGATGTTGATTTCGGTTATTATAATGCCGGTACGGAAGTACAAACTTCGGTTAAAGAGCTTTGCGATAAGATATTGGAGTTGAAAAAATCAAATCTTGAAGTCGTATATAAGCCTTACAAACAGGATGATGCCCGTCAATTTGTTAAAAATCGCATAGGTTCAATAAAAAAAGCCGAAGAAGAAATTGGATTTAAATATAAATATTCTTTAACGGACGGCTTGACTAAACTTATTGCCTGGCGTGATGAAAGGAAAAATAATAAATAAAATAACTCAGGGTCTTATATGAAAATACCGGTTACAAAACCAACTTTGGGTATTGAAGAAATAGAACTTCTTTCCGAGGTAATAAAGAGCGGATGGGTTGTTCAAGGAAAATATGTAAAAGAATTTGAAGAACGTTTTGCGCGATTTACGGGAGCGAAGCATGCCATTGCTTTGAATTCCTGTACTTCAGGTCAATTTCTTGCTTCGACAGTTTTTGGACTTAAGGAAGGCGATGAAGTAATAGTTCCCGCTTTTACTTGGATATCCACGGCAAATTCCATTGATTTTTTCAGAGCAAAACCGGTTTTTTGTGATGTTGAATTTGATACATTTAATATTGATGCCAATAAAATCGAGTCATTGATTACCGAAAAAACAAAAGCTGTTTATCCCGTAAATCTCTTCGGATTGCCTGCTGATTTAGATAAAATTTACGAACTTTCGGTTAAATATAATTTGAAAGTTGCAGAAGATTGCGCCTGCGGTTTAGCGGGATATTCGAGGGATCGTCATTGCGGAACTTTCGGCGACATGGGGATTTTTTCTTTTCATCCTAGAAAATCAATAACTACCGGAGAGGGCGGAATGCTTATCACCGATAATGATGATTATGCCGAATATGTCAGAAGTTTAAGAGAACACGGAGCTTTGAGATCTGATTTGGAAAGGCATGAAGGCAACAGAGCTTTTCTTTTGACGGATTATCCTCATATCGGTTTTAATTACAGAATGACGGATATTCAAGGAGCATTGGGTGTTGCGCAAATGGATAAACTTCCGTTAATTATAAAGGAAAAACAGGAAATTGCCGAAAAATTTCATGAAAAAATTAAAGATGTTTCCTGGTTGCATTCTTTTTCTGATTTTGAAAATAAAAGACACGGATACCAAGCTTTTGTCTGTTGGTTTAAACCTGAAGAAACGGAAAAAGCAATCAGAAATAAGGATTTATCGGAAATTTTGAAACTTCACGAAGAACGCAATGCCGTTATGGAAAAACTGGAAAATCTCGGAATTGCTTCCAGACAGGGAACTCATGCCGTTCATATTCAAAAATATTATAAAGATAAATATCATTTTTCAGAGATGGATTTTCCCGTCTCTTATGCTGCCGACAGGTTAAGTTTTACTTTGCCTTTCTATCCTTTTATGAAAGACGAAGAAATTGATTATCTGTTTGCGCAATTAAAAAATATCGGATTGTAAAATGTGCGGTATTACCGGAGCGTTAGCTTTAAATAAAAAATCGGTCAATATAAAATATTTAAAACCTATGGCGGATAAAATTTCCCATAGAGGTCCTGATGATGCCGGTTATCTTTGTTTCCATACCGGAGCAAGGCATAACCGGGAAGTTTCTTTTTATCAAAATCTTACAGACGAAAGATTTAAAAATATAAAAGATATGCTTCCCGCCATAGAATCATCTTCGGCGCAAAGAGAGTTAAATTCTCATGATTATGATCTCTATATGGGGCACAGAAGACTTTCTGTTTTAGATGTCTCTTATGACGGTCATCAACCTATGAGTGATTTATCTAAAAATATTTGGATAGCTTATAACGGCGAAATTTATAATTTTAAGGAACTGAGAGGTGAGCTTGAAAAATACGGTCATAAATTTAGAAGCAATACTGATACGGAAGTAATAATTTATGCTTATATACAATGGGGTATAGAATGCGTAAAAAGATTTAACGGGATGTTTTCTTTTTCTTTATATGATAATTTTAATAAAAAATTTTATCTTTGTCGCGACAGATACGGCATAAAACCGGTGTATTATACTCTTACTCCTCACACTGAAACTTTTATATATGCCAGTGAAATAAAATCTGTTTTAGAATATAAGGAGTATAAAGCCGATACAGATAAAGAAGCATTAATAGAGTATTTTACTTTTCAGAATATATTTACCGATAAAACGCTTCACAAAGATATACGAATTTTAGAAGCCGGGCATTATTTTGAGATTGATTTACTTTCAAAAGATATAAAAAAAATACAATATTGGGATTTTGATTTCAGTAAACCTGAAATTATAAAGGATGAAAGAGAATATATAGAAGAACTTGACAGACTTTTTATTCAGGCAGTAGAAAGACAGCTTATCGCTGATGTTCCTGTGGGAAGTTATCTGAGCGGCGGTATGGACAGCGGTTCCATTACGGCTATTGCCTCAAGGTATTTTCAAAAATTAAATAATTTTTTAAAAACTTTTACTGTCGGCTTTGATCTTTCAAGCGCAAGCGGTATGGAACTTAGTTTTGATGAACGCGCAAAAGCTGAATACATGTCATATAAGTTTAAAACGGAACACTATGAAATGGTTTTAAAATCAGGTGATATGGAAAGGTGTATGAATGATTTTTCATATTACCTTGAAGAGCCGAGAGTGGGACAAAGCTATCCTAATTATTATGCGGCAAAATTAGCTTCTAAATTTGTAAAAGTAGTATTAAGCGGGGCAGGCGGGGATGAACTTTTTGCCGGTTATCCGTGGCGGTATTATAAAGCGGTTAATAATGATAATTTTGACGATTATATAGACAAATATTACGGTTTTTGGAAAAGACTTATTCCTAATAAGCAAATAAAAGATATCTTTTCTCCTATTTTACAAGATACAAAGAATGTATGGACAAGGGATATTTTTGCCGATGTATTTAAAAAACCGATTAAAAATCAAAGTACTGAAGATTATATAAATCATTCTTTATATTTTGAAGCAAAGACATTTTTACACGGACTTCTTGTGGTGGATGATAAACTTTCAATGGCTCACGGTTTGGAAACAAGAGTTCCTTTTTTGGATAATGACCTGGTTGATTTTTCACAAAAAGTTCCTGTTGAGTTTAAACTTGCTAACTTATCAAAAGTAGAAAAAATGAATGAAAATGAAATAGGCAAACTAAAAAAAACAAATGACGGCAAGGTAATCTTAAGAAAAGCAATGAGTAAATATATCCCGGAAGATATTCATAAAGCCGTTAAACAAGGATTCAGTTCTCCTGATAACAGTTGGTTTAAAGGCGACAGTATAGAGTTTGTAAAAGAGAAACTTTTTAATGAAAATGCAAATATTTATAAGTATATGGATAAAAAAGCCACCCAAAAACTCATAAATGAACATTTAGAAGGTAAAGAAAACAGAAGACTTTTTATATGGAGTTTGTTGAATTTTGAAGAGTGGAGTGATATATATGGGTAAAAGTATAAATAATACAACTGTTTTAAATCAAGATACTTCATTTATTCAGAATAATTATATTTCCATTCTATCAATAAAATAAGCAGTAAAAAATGACTAAAAAGAAATAAGCGGACTGCATCGATATAATAATCTGATGTATTAAAACAAAACAGAAGACTGCTTATCCGGTCATTGTTATCTTTTGAATGGCGTCAGAAGATATTTAAATAATTATTTAAGGGATGTTATGAAAATTTTTGATTCTTTGTCTCATATTAAAAAAGACGGTAATTGGTTCAATACCGGACATGATGCCGGAGCGGAGAGGCTTTTAAAGGAATTTAACGGTTGTTTGGAAAAAACTTTATTGGCGGGCATGCCGGGCGATGATCTTGATTATTTGCTTAGATTTTGCGAAAAATACCCTGATAAATTTATACCGATTGCGCCTGTTATATTTCATTCCGAAACGGGAGATTGCGAATTGGAAGAACAAATATCGAAATATAAACAAAACGGCTTCCGGGGAATAAAAATACATCCCAGACTTTTAAACACTGATTTGACAGATCATAAAATAAGGAAATCAGTAAAACTTGCAGGAAAATATGACTTAATTTCTTTGCTTTGTACAGTGCATAAACCGCCTTCAAAACCTCTTAAAAGACCGGTTTCCGACGTTATTCACGAAATATGCGATGAAACTCAAAACTGCAAGCTTATTCTCTTGCACGGCGGATATTGCGATATATTGGCAACATCCGAAATGGTAAGAAGTTATGAAAATGTTTTATTGGATTTGTCTAATACGATTATGAGATTTAGAGATACGCATATTTTAAGCGATATAAAATTTTTATTTAAAACTTTTGATCGAAGAATATGCATCGGTTCCGATTTTCCCGAATACAGTATTTACGATGTTATTGATTTAATTGAAAACAGAATAACGTATGAAAATTTTTCTAATGATAAAAAGGAAAATATTTTATTTGATAATTTGAATAATTTTGCGGGATGTCATGAATAAGATTGATAGAAAAAAATATACGGAAAGATATAACAAGAGGTTTAATATTTACGGTTTTGATTTGAAAACATTGGGTTGGGGAGGAGATGAGAACAGACAGAAATTGAGGTTTAAAATTGCTTTGGAACTGGAAAATTTTTTACAAAGAGGAAAAATTAAATCGGTATTGGATGTCGGATGCGGATTCGGAGATATGGGAAAATATATACTTGAAAAATGCGAAAATATTTCTTATACCGGGGTTGATATTAACCCGCTTCTTATAGATGAAGGGAAAAAGAAATATCCTGAACTTAATCTGAAATGTCTTGATATTCTCGATGATTATTTTGAGGAAAAATTTGATTTGGTTTTGGAAAACGGGATTTTTAATTTTAAACTTCAAGGCGAAAATCAATTGGAATATATTGAAGCTATGATAAAAAAAATGTATTCATTGTCCTGTTTCGGTGTTTCGGTTGATTTTATGAGTACTTTTACTGACTTTCAACATGAAGGAGCATTTCACATGAATGAGCAGGAAGCTTTAAAAATAGCCAAAAGCCTTTCCAGAAGAGTTGTTTTGAGAAATGATTATCTGGATTACGAGTATTCTTTATATATTTTAAAGACATCTTGAGGAGTTATGATGATTGATAAAATAATAGATTATATCAAGAAGAACAGAGTTTCTTCAACGGAGATTGCCGATTGCCTCGGGAAAAGAGGATTATTTGAAAATGCAAGAGCCTTGAACGGAAAGCATTTTAAAGCAGGAAAAATTCACTATTGTTATTGCGATAATGAATCTAATTGGAATTTGCATAAAAATATAAGAGACGCAGAAGAAAACAGTATCGTTCTTGTTGATGATTTAGGTTCAAACGGAAGAGCTCTTTTCGGAGATTTAGTGTCAAAATATTTGCTT
Source organism: Candidatus Cloacimonadota bacterium (assembly GCA_002742885.1). Taxonomy (GTDB): domain Bacteria; phylum Cloacimonadota; class Cloacimonadia; order Cloacimonadales. Next base: position 98,977 of record PDOO01000024.1, on the reverse strand, counting down.
TTATATCGTCAGGTTGCAGGTATTGTTACGAACGGAAATGTTCGGGATGCTCATACTCTTGTTAAAGAAAATTATCCTATATGGTGTAACGGAACCAGTCCTATCGGTTGTTTTAACGTTGAAACCGAAGATAAAGATCTTGACCGTTTAATGTTGGAGCAACGCAGAGAGTATTTTTCCGGAAGTATTGCCGTTTGTGATGATTCGGGAGTTGTTATAATACCTAAAAAGAATATTAATGCCGATTTTCTGAAAAAAATGGAGTTCATTGAAGAGCAGGAAGATATTTGGTTTGATTGTTTAGATCGAAGAAAATGGGATACTTTCGATACGGTTTGTTTGAAAAAATATAAGAAATAATTAATTGTTTTATACGGAGTCGGAACATGAAAAAAATTATGATCCTCGGAGCCGGTTTTTATTATATCGATATAATTAAAAATTTAAAGCGTAACGGTTATTATGTAATTGTATCCGATAAAAATCCTGACGCTCCCGGATTTGAATTTGCCGATGAGTACGCCGTAATTGATATTGTTGATAAAGAAGCTTTATATAATTACGCAAAAGAATTGAAAATAGACGGAATTATGGCGGTTAATGATTTCGGAACTCGATCCGCATTTTATGTTTCTCAAAAATTGGGGTTGACCAATCCGTCTTATTTGAGCGGTATTTGCGGTAATGATAAGGGATTGATGAGAGATGTATGGTCTCATGAAGGATTGCCTCAACCTGAATATTTTATTTTTTCCGGTCTTAACGATGTTGAGCTTATTAAAAAAAAATTGAATTTTCCTGTAGTTGTAAAACCGGTTGATGCCGGGGGAGGAGGACGGGGAATTTCAGTTGCCTTTAATGAGGATGAGCTTATTGAAAGCATTGAACACGCATCGGCTTATGTGAAAAACGGCAGATATATTGCGGAAGAGTTCATGGACGGCACCGAGGTTACGGTTGACAGTTTGGTTTTTCAGGGTAAAGTCTATCCTTTGGCAATAAGCGATAAAGAAAAACCCGAATCAAAATATTTTGTCGCCACATCTTTGAATTTTCCTGCAAAATTCAGTGCTGAAATTATTGAAAAAATAGAAAATACAGTTATTAGAGCAACCGAAAGTCTCGGAGTGATTAACGGAGCTTCTCATGCGGAACTTATAGTTAAAGGTTCTGAAATAAGATTGGTGGAAATGGGCATAAGATGCGGAGGCGGTCATCTTTTTCATACAATTATAGAGGAAAATTCGGGCATTAATGCTCCCAAAGAATTAGCCGAAATTTTATGCGGCGGCAAGCCGAATTTAGTTAAAAAACAAAATTTAGGAGTTTGTTACAGATTTTTTAATCCGTCTCGAACGGGAATTATTAAATCGATTGAATATGATGAAAATTTGGTTAAATCCGATTTTGTTTCGGCTTTCGGAATTACTGCCGAAGTCGGAGACGAATTTACGGGTTTGATTGACAGCATGAAAAGAGTAGGTTTTGTCGTTACTAAAGGCAGGAACAGAGAAGAAGCCGTAAAAAATGCCGATTTAATAGAGAGTTGCATTAAATTTGAATTTGAATAAAACTAAAAATGGAAGGAAGATAAAATTGAATACCGAAATTGATTTAAATAAAATTATTGAAGACTGTAAACAATCTCCGGTTTACAGATGGAGCGCAGGGGATACGGAGCTTAATTATTCTCCGTGGTTATGCTATATCTCGGTTACTAATATGTGTAACAGCAGGTGCAGGGTTTGTCCTCGCGAATATACCATGAGAAAAGAACAGGGAGTGATGAGTTTTGCTGTTTTTAAGAAAATAGTTGATAATCTGCCGTCTTCCGTAAAAAAAGTCTATCTTTTTAAGCAGGGAGAACCTTTTATTAATAAGGACTTGGCAAAATTTGCCCGCTATCTTCGCTCTCAATTACCGGATGTTTTTATTGCGGTTCATACCAACGGGGCTTTGGCAAATAAAAAACGGGTTGAGGAAGTTTTGCCTTATATTGATTCTTTGGGCGTATCTATAGGTTCGATTAATCGAGAAACATATAAAAAAATCCACGGAACAGATATTTTTGACAGAGTTATTGCCAATCTCAAAGATATTTCCGAATTAAATTATTCTTTGAATAAAGAAAAGCATATTTTTATTGATTATGTTTTTCAGGAAGATAATGCTCATGAACCTTTGGAAGACGCAATTGCTTTTTTCAAAAAATATCGCGGTTTAAATTCGGTGGACGTGCATCATGTTTTTAATTTTCAAGGCGAGATAGAGCAGGGAAATCTTAATATTTACGACAAGCTTGATACCGATAAATTTCCGACTTGCGTTTATCCTTGGTCAGCTGTTACGTTTCTCCATGACGGAAAAATAAGTTATTGTTTTGTGGAAGCTCGGGAAAATATCTTTATGGGAGATATAAACGATTCTTCTTTTGAGGATATTTGGAACGGAGATGAATACAAATTATTCCGCAAACGAATGTATGAACATGATTTTAAGAATCTTACGGATTGCGGTTTCGGATGTAAAAAATGCAGTTGGCTTTGGAGTATGAAGTCACAATCTCCCAAAAATTTGTCAATCGGTTATACCATGGGCAAAAAGTATTCTGTAAGTAATTTTGATATAGGTGATTTATTGGAACAAAACCCTCTGTTTATTTTGGAAAAAGCTTCATATTTGATTCAAATAGGAGAGATTCATATTGCCATGGGTTACCTTGCGGCTTTAGTCGAATTGTATGAGGACAGCATAAGAGATACGGCAACAGAGCTTATAAATATTTGTAAAAATGTTCTTAAACGTTACGGTAATATCGGAACGTGGAAAAATATGCTTAATGAAGAGGGATACAGTCATGACGAAAAGAAAACCCTGTATCATAAGATATAAGAGGCAAGGAAGATAAATTAACCGTAAATTAAATTTTCCCGGTCGGAGAAGTTAATGAAAATATTGTTATACGGAAATACTGCCAATAATCATTATATTGTAACAAAAGTTTTGCGCCGAAACGGATTTGATGCGGATTTCATTATTGATAAAGAAGATTATTCTTTTCTGTCTCAACCTGTTTGGCAGGATGCGGATCTTACAATTGAATATGCCGATTTTTATCATGCCGATGCTGAAATTATTAAGGAATTTAACAATAATAAAGCATGGAATAAACCTGATTTTGTCAAAGAAGCGTCCGGGTTCGGTTCAGGATTCGGCAGATCAGGTTATTTTTTTATGAAAATATTTTATTTGACTTATATATTTTTATTTCGACATTTTTCATATTTAAAAGTGCTGAATGAAATGAAAAAGTATGATTTAATCATTGTAAACGGTATTTTCACTTTGCTGACGGCTTTTTTATCCGGGAAAAAATATATTATTTATCCTTACGGAAAGGATTTACGTATTGCCTTGGGAGTTGAAAAATTCTCCGGTACAGGTTTTTTCGAGTCTGTGTATAACTTTTTCTGTGTTAAATTCTGCGGAATTGCCTTGAAAAATTGTTGTTTGGTTTTAAACGGCGATGCCGGATTGGTAACGTCGGTTAAGAACTTTGATAAAAATAAATATGTAAATATAAATTTTCCGATTCCTTTGCCTGATGATACTGATATTGATATTAAATCAATAGAGAATATTTTAAATATCAGTTTTGATTTTGATAAAACAATTGTTTTCATACCTTCTCGAGTAGATTATAAAATAAAAGGTCATAATCATGTTATTGAGGCAATAAAAGAATTGCCGGATGATAAGTTTCAATTTTTCTTTTCCGGTTGGGGAACGGATCTTGAAGACGCCAAAATGAGGTTATCGGTAAGAAAAGATGTTTTTTTTCTGGGTAAAGTCCTTTCCAAATCTCTTCTTATGAAGTTTTTCCGAATTTCTGATTTGGTTATAGATCAATTGATTTGGGGAACTTACGGTACTTCTGCAATGGAAGCCATGGCTTGTAAAAAGTCGGTTGTTATACATATTAACAGAGAATATTACCTGATGCGCAATAAACCTTTACCGGATTATTATTATGAAGCATCAGATAAAAAAGAATTATTGCGTATTTTATGCGATAATACGGTTGAAGATTTCCGTAATACCGGAGAAAAAGCTTACGAATGGATTTTAGAGAATCATTCGGAAGAAAAATTTATTGAAGACATCTCAAAATATTTGAATTAATATTTGTATTTTCTTTTATGCCTTTCTCTTAATCTATTTGCATAAGCGGGAAGCGTAAATAAGGCGGAAATATTTTCCGCAACAGTTTTAAAAGGAAGAGTTTAAGTTTTCTTCTTATCGCTAACTTATTATACTTAAAGTTATTAGTAATTATAATGTCTGCATGGAATAAGTATTGCTTATTTTTTATGCCCATAGGTTTATGTAATTTATATGATAAAAAAAACATAAAAGATAAAGGAAAACAATGTTTTATTCGGTTAAATCAAATCATAAATTAATTCGTCCTTTGCCTTTTGATTATTCGGGAATGTTAAGTATTTCCAATGATGTTGAAGGATTCGGTTTTTCTGCTCTCAAATCTTTTTTGAAGCTGATAAACGGCAGGGATGAAACAGAATGGGGAAAAGGATTCGGGCTTGAATTATCTTCAAGCTTTTTCTTTTATACTGAAAATAAGAACAATTTTGCTTATTTCAGAGAGTGCAGAGCCGATTCTCCCGAAAGTGATTTTTGCGATGATTTAAAAGAACTTATCCGGAAAGGTTATATTGATACCATGCATAATACGGGAGATTTTCTAAAGCCTGATTCGCTTACTCCCGGTATGCTTAAAAATATTGTTGACGAGATAAAAAAGAATAAGCTTATTTTACCTGTTTTCGTAAATCACGGCGGAACTTCCAATGTCTCAAATATCGGTAATTTGGATTATCATCGGGGAGACGATCCGAACTCCCGGTATTATATCGGCGAAATTCTTAAAGTTGCAGGCGTTAAATATTTTTGGAGCGACATGTTTTATGACAACCGTGATTTTTGGCATTATTACGATTCTTTAAAATACGGTATTCCCCGTAAATCCGTTTTTGATTGGAAATTAAAGGACGGCAGCAAATTGATCGGTTTCAGACGTTACAGAAACACCGAAAGAGGTCCTGATCATACTGTTTTGGGAAAACAATTACAAAAAATAAATTGGCGAAAATTTTATGCCAAAAACGGGGATGTTTCTGTTTATCAGCATCTTGCTTACATAAGAGATAAAGACAACGTGAAATTTTTGGAAAAAAAGTATTTTGATAAAGAGTTGCGAAAACCTTGGGAATTTTTGAAAAAAGAGTCCGATTCCGGCAGACTTTTGATTTTGACTCAAAGACGCAGGCTTGATTATCTTTATATGATGAAAAATATCAAAATAAAGAAAAAAGGAAATAGCGTATTCCTGTCTTCGTTGCCTGATTGTCGCCATGATTTAAATTACGAGGGTTTGACTTTGCTTGATTCTGAGATCAAAAAAATTATTTGTAAAGATAAAGAAGTTGAATTTGTAAAATATAAAGATAAAATTTATGTTCCGTTTACGGAAATGGAGAAAATATGAAAAAAGCCGACTCCTCATGGAAATTATCCGATAAAGATATCAAATTTGTAAATCGTTACGAAAAAAAGTTTTTTAGCGGTGAATTGGAGCGTCCGCTTTCCGTTTATGAACAAAAGCTTAAACAGATAGGTTGCGAGGGTTGCGACCATGTTTTGGATGTCGGGTGCGGAATAGGGCAGTGGGCAATTGCCGGAGCAAAATTGAACCGAAAGGTTACCGCATTTGACATGAGACAATGCCGCTTGGATGTCGGAGAAAAATTAAAATCAGTTCACAAGGCAAATATTGAATTTCAACTTTCTTCCATGGAAGAATTTAAAAGCCCGGAAAAATTTGATTTTATCTTCTGCTACGGCGCTTTTATGTTTTTGGAAATGGATAAAGCTTTGGAAAAATTCAGCTCGTTATTGACGGAAAACGGTAAGATATATTTGAATTACAATAATCTGGGCTGGTATTTCAGAATGGGTTTTTCCATGGGACTGTTTAAATTGAAATTTAACCTTTTTATTGCTATGTTTAATTTTATGTTAAGATCTTTGACCGGGGCAAGCAAAAACAGAATTGTTGATTTATCATATCTTAAAAAGATTGCCGAAAAAAATAATTTACGGGTAACTCATTGTGAGCATGAAGGGCATATAAATTTTACTGAAAATCCGATAAACCCTTTTTATAAAGAAACATATTTGGGTTTAAATTGTGTTGAAGAAGCGATTCTGGAATTGAAAAAGGACTGATGAATCATGATTAAATTAAAATACGATTCGGCTATTTCTGTTGCATCGGTATTTTTAATCATTTTACGCCTGTATATTTCTAAACTCAAGCTCAGAAAAAATATTTAAAGGATTGATTTTGCTGAAAAGAACAATAAAGAGAATTGTACCTCAATATATCATTTTTTCATTAATGAAGTTTTTAAATCTGATAAAATTTGAACGTTTACGAAGTAAATCGGATGATGAATGGGTTTTATATAAAATTGATAATAATGAATATATTTTAATAGAGAATTATGATGATTATGACAGTTTGTTAATGATTGATGAATTAATTATTGCCGGATTTAACAACTTCTCGCCCGGTTTATATAGATTGATCAATTCGTCTCGAAATATTAATAAACAGTTTTTTATTAAAAGCGATGATATTATAAGAGATATCAAAAATCTGATGTTTATGTTTGTTAGAGGAGATACTGATTCGTATAAACCTGATAATGTACTTTATAGACAAGCAATGAAGAGAAATTTAGTCATGACCTGCGGCTGTCAGGCTGATTTTGTTATAAGTTTGACGGAAAAATTCTATATGAATGTAAAAATGCGAAAAATTTATTTTTTAACTTGCGATAAATTCAATTATTACAATGACAGCCATGTTGCGGTTGAAGTATTTGACGATAAAGTTAAAAAATGGATTCTGTTGGATTTGATGCGCAATGCCGTCTATAAACATGCAAACGAAAAGAGATATTTATCTGCTTACGATATAATAAAATTAAAAGATTTATGCCGGGTTGAGAAACTTGTCAGAAGCGCATATTTCGATAACAGTTTCGGGAGATTTAATTTTAAGTATGCTTTTTTTGAGGAATTGTCATATTCTGAAATCGGTTACAAGCTCTTTTTAAACAGAATAATGCAAAGTTTGATCATACCGGTTGAAAACAGGCATTACGGGTATTCTCCGAATTCCGATTGTAAAAATCAAATAAATAAATTATACAAAAATACGGTATTTCTTGATTCTGAAAAATTTATAAAAAAATTTTACGGGGAATAATTTTGATGAATATTTTAATTACGGGCGCTAACGGATTGCTGGGAAGATATTTAGCAGAATTTTTAAGTAAAGGCAATAAAATTTTTGCTTTAATAAAAAATAAAAAAGATATAAGATTTAAATTAAATAAAAATATAAATATTATAGAAATGAATCTTTCAAGAATAGATGAATCTTTATTTCCTCAAAACTTGGATGCTGTTTATTATCTTGCTCAATCCAACAGGTTCAGAGAATTTCCTGATGGCGCGGATGATGTGCTTGATATAAATGTTGTTGCGCCGAATAAAATAGCTAAATGGGCAATTAAAAATAATATACAAAAGTTTATATATGCTTCCAGCGGTGGTGTATATACTAATTTGGACAGTTTGGTTAAAGAATCTCTAGACATCAATGCAAATAAAAAATTAGGGTTTTATTTAAACAGTAAATTAAGCGCTGAAATGCTTTTGAAAAATTATGCCAATTTATTTGAAACTTTTGCAATAATCAGACCGTTTTTTATGTATGGCGCAGGGCAAAATGAATCTATGTTAATTCCTCGTCTTATAAATAACGTTAAAAACGGAAAAGAAATAATGTTAAACGGGGATGAAGGGATAAAAATCAATCCTGTTTATATAACTGATGCGGTAAATTCGACAGTGAAAATTCTTGATTTGAAGGGCGAGTTTTTATTTAATATAGCCGGAAATGAAATTTTTTCGTTAAAGCAGATATGTTTAATTATCGGAGAGATATTGCATAAAGAACCGATTTTTAAAATTAATGAAAATATGCAAAATGATTTAATAGCAGATATATCAATAATGAAAAAGAAATTGTGCAGTCCGCTGATGAGTTTTAAAAAAGGCGTTGCGCGGGTAATAGGCGGCAAAGATGCAATATGACATAGAAAGATACATATTATTGATTCAAGAAATAAGAAAAAACGGTTATGATTTTTCTTTTTTTAATTCCGTATCCGATTATTCTGTTATTTTGCGCCATGATATTGACATTAGCCCGCAATTGGCGCTGCAGATGGCGAAAACGGAAAATGATTTAGGTGTTAAATCAACATATTTTTTTATGCTGAGAAGTCCGTTTTACAATGTTTTCAGCAGAGCTAACAATGAGATTATAAAGGCGATTATTTCTTTAGGGCATCGTATCGGTTTGCATTATGATGACGGGTATTTTTCCAAAAATGAAGATTTGCAAAACTTAATTAATACCGAAACAGAGATATTTAAAAGTAATTTTAATACAAATATTGATGCGGTTTCTTTTCATCAGCCTTCACAACATGTTATTGACAATAAGATTAATATCAAACAAATTAATACTTATGATAAAATCTTCTTCAAAGATATTAAGTATTTATCGGATTCAAATATGAATTTTAAAGAAGATCCTTTTGATATAATAAAAAGTAAAAAATTTCCCAAAATACAGTTGCTGATTCATCCCGTATGGTGGATAATAGCCGGAAGCGAAAAGACAACGGAAGAAAAATTTATAAGCGCAATGAAAATAAATTTTGCTCTTGAGCAACAGCAGGTTGTCGGGACTGAAAGAGCGTATGGCAAAGCAAAGGAGATAAACTTTGAATAATTCAAAATTTACAAGTCATTGTTTAGCAGACGTAAAATTTAACGATGATTTAAACATAGTGATGTGCGGGAATCACATAGGCGGTAAGGAGATAATAGAATTTTTATTGAAAAATGGGGTAAAATTTAAATATTTTGTTACTATAGATAAACAAACGGCAATTAAAAATAAGGTCAGCGGTTTTTATGATTATACTGCTATGGCAGCAAAGAACAATATACCTGTGTACTATTGTGAAAGGTTTGATTTAAAATCTGAAAAGGATATAGATTTTTTCAAAAAAAACGGCTTTGATTTACTGGTTCAGGGAGGTTGGCAAAGATTATTCCCGCAAGAAGTTTTAGATTCGTTGAAAATAGGCGCGTTAGGTACTCATGGCGGCGCTGATTTTTTGCCTAAATACAGAGGCAGGTCTCCTCTTAATTGGTCTTTGATAGAAAATAAAAAACGTTTTATCATGCAATTGTTTCTTATGAAAAGCGGCGCCGATGACGGAGACATTATAGATTGGTTTAAATTTGATATAAATGTATTTGATGATATAAACACTCTTTATAAAAAATATGCTATATCTATAAAATATATGATTTTAAGGAATATTAACGATTTGAAAAACAAAAACGCTTCTTTTAAACGACAAAACGGAATCCCGTTATATTACCCCAAAAGGACAAATAAAGACGGACAAATTGATTGGGAAAATATGTATATTGATGACATATATAATCTTGTAAGAGCTACTTCTGAGCCTTATCCTTGCGCTTACAGTTTTATTGATGAAAAAATTATAAAATTTATAAAAGTTCGAGTCTTTGACACATCTTTATTGTATCTTAATGCTTCTTATGGAGAAATTGTCGAGATTTTCAGTGATGATACACTTTTGATAAATTGTTTAGGCGGTGTATTGTTGATTGAAAAATATAAGTATGATTCCGATTTAAGATTAGGCGATAAAGCGATATTCAGTGAGGTTTAATATTTTAAATTATATAAATGGAAATTTATGAAAATCTTACATTTGGCGATAGAGGTTGGCGGTAATTATCGTTTTTTACAAGCTGAAAAAACTATGACCGGACTTTAAAGTTTTAATGGATTATCAAAATTAATTAACGGATAAATTGTATCGCAACAGTGACGGTAAAGACACATTGTGTTGAACACTCTGACCTTTTGGTTTGGGGAGATTTGAACCCGAGGAGATTTTAACGATATGAAAATATTGCACGGACCTTATGATACTTGCGGATTGGCTGTGAGTTGCGCCGAATATGAAAGAAAAATCGGGCTTGAAAGCGATGCTTTGCTTTTTTTTAAGAATAAGACCGGAAGCAACAGTTATAAAAAATTATCTAATATCAGTTTTGTTATAAATCGCCCCGGAAAGTTTTATGATGAATTTTATTTGTTTTATTATAAAATGTTTCGTCTCAATAAAAAAATATTTGAATATGATATACTTTCCTTCACGGACGGAAATACTTTTTTGATGCAACCTTATTTCGGAACGTTTTTTAATGAGTTGAAAAGAATGAAAGATGCCGGGAAAAAAATGGTTATCACTTATCAGGGATGTGAGGTAAGAGATGCGCCGTTTTGCATAAAAAATTATGATTATAATGCTTGTTCCGTTTGTAATATTCCTCGAAAATATTGGTATGCCCCGAGAAATTGGACTTCCGAAAAAAACAAAAAAGTAAAATTATTCAATAAATATTGCGATCTTATTTTTTGCCATAATCCGGATTTGATGAACACTGCTCCCAACAGTATTTTTCTTCCTTATCTTAGTGTTGATTATCGTAAGTGGCTTCCCTCTTCTGCCGTTAACAAAAATAAAAAAACAGTAATAGGACATGCTCCCACCAACAGATTGACTAAAGGAACCCGATATGTGGAGGATGTAATCCGGAAGTTGAAAAATAAAAGAAACGATTTTGAATTTGTTCTGCTTGAAAATATTCCCTATCGTTACGTTAAAGAAAAATACAAAGAAATAGATCTTTTTATCGATCAATTGCTTTTCGGTTGGTACGGTGCTGTTGCCGTTGAATTAATGGCTTTGGGGAAACCCGTAATTTGTTATATCAGAGAAGATGATTTAAAACACGTCCCCAAAAAATTTGCCGAAGATTTACCGATTATCAAAGCGAATAAAGATAATTTGCTTTCCGTAATCGAATTTTATTTGGATAATCCGGAAAAAATAAGAGCTTTAGGGAAAATTTCCAGGGATTTTGTTACGGAATATCATGATCCGATAAAAATTGCCGAATGGCTTAAAACTCACTACGAAAGAATTATTGACAGTTAAAATACAGTTCTTCCTCAAATAATTTGATTGGCTCCGGCTTTCTCTTTTTCCCGGCTCCGGAAATATTTTACCGAAAGTATTTGACGAAATTAAATGGTCTCCTCATTTCGTAAATGCGGTTTTCGTAAAAGATATTTTAATTATTTTTGTTGTGAAATCCGAACAAAACTTCAGTTAAGGGAGATTTTTTTGAGACGATTACGCTTATATCTTATTTTAACTATGATTTTATTGCTCGGCAATGCGTATGCCGAAAAAACAATTTTAAAAGTTTTTGCTTTGCCCGACCCTAAAAATACGGATGCTTTTACCAAAGCGGATATTGCCGTTATAGAAGAATTTAAAAGACGTCATCCCGATATTGAATTACGTTCTTTTTCCGGCATAAAGATTGAGAATATGGACTTGGATGCCGGTCCTTTGATGGCAATTGCCGGCGGCGTATCGCCGGATATTATTTACGTAAATTTCCGCCAGTCCGATACTTACATTTCCAATGATTTTCTTTATCCGCTGGATGAATTTATTGATAAACTGCCGCCGGAAGAGATGGAACTGAGAGTTGCCGATCCCGTTTGGCCCGTAATCAGACGCGCCAAACACGGTTCAAAAGACGTAAAAACTTGGTGTTTGCCTTACGAAACTTTGGTTCGGGTAATGATTTATCGAAAAGATCTCTTTTTGCGAGCCGGAATAAATCCGGATAATCCTCCTGATAATTGGGATGAACTTCTTGAGTATTCCAGACGCTTAACCGTTCCTGAAAAAGGTATTTACGGATTGTATTTGGCATCAGGTCCGCAAGCTGCTTATGACTGGATAACTTATCTTTGGTCTGCCGGCGGAAATGCCGTAAAGCAAAACCCCGAAACAGGAGAATGGTATGCTGCTTTTAATTCGGAAGCAGGGGTTGAAGCCATGGAATTTTATCTGAAAATGATTACAACCGACTGGAGAGACGCTTCCGGCAATCCTCAAAAGGGTTTCGTTATTCGGGAAGGCGATTGGGGACGCATGTTTGAAGAAGGTAAAATCGCCATTCGCATGGGCTACATGAATCAAAAAAGTCTCGGAGGAAGACTTGACCCTAATCTTTACGGTATTGCTCCTGCTCCTGCCGGTCCTTCGGGTTTGCGAGGTTCAGAGTTGAATTGTCGGATGATGGGGATTTTTTCCGGTGCGGGAGAAACCAATAATGCCGGTATGGGAGACAGGGATCCCGCCAAAGTTAAAAAGGCGGCATGGGATTATATCAGATTTTACGACAGCGAGGAAGCTCGTAAAATTCGCATGAAAGTAATGATTGATGCCGGTTACGGAAAAATGCAAAATCCCGTTTTCTTAAAACGATACGGGTATGAAGAATATCTTAAATATTCGCCTGCCGGCTGGATTGAAACCTTTGAAGAAGCGTTGGCAAACGGCAAACCGGAGCCTTACGGACACAATTGTCAAAAAGTTTACGAATATATGACTTATCCCATAGATGATTGTATCTCTTTGCAGGAAAACGGTAAACTCGGAGATAATCCCGAGGAAAGAAAAGCTCAAATTCTTGATATTTTAAATAAAGCGGCTGTTCGAACAAACGAAAAAATGATCGGTAAAATCTCTCCTGAAGAACGAGCCAAAAGAAATAACTGGGCAGTGGTTGTTGCGATTATTCTTTTTTCGGGATTTACGATAAGTATCATAAAAGTGTGGAGAATTTTTACCCCCGCCGTATCGATGACTCCGTCTGCAAACGTGAATAAAAAGAAATATTTTTGGGCGTTTTTGATGTTGTTTCCGGCTTTGGCTTCCATTATTCTTTGGAAATACGTTCCCGTTTTAATGGGTTCCGTTATGGCATTTCAGGATTATAACATTGTCGGTAATTCGGAATGGACGGGATTGCAGAATTTTGCCGATGTATTGTTTGATCCCGTTTGGTGGGCGGCTTTGGGCAAGACTTTGTATTACATGGTTATTTCTCTCGGTTTGGGGTTTTTTCCGCCTGTAATTTTGGCGATTTTGCTTCAGGAAGTTTCGCACGGAAAATTAATTTATCGAGTTATTTATTACCTTCCTGCCGTTATATCGGGGGTTATCGTAATTTATCTTTGGAAATTGCTTTATGATCCTTCCGATGCCGGAGGATTCAATCAAATTCTCATGTGGTTCGGACTTGAAAAATCAAGATGGCTTCAAGATGAATCTTTGGCTATGCTTTGCGTTGTTCTGCCCACGATTTGGGCGGGAGTCGGTCCCGGATGTCTTATCTATCTTGCGGCTTTAAAAGGTATTCCGGATGAAAATTATGAGGCTGCCGATATTGACGGAGCCAATTTCTTTCATAAAATAAGACATATCGTTTTGCCGAGTTTAAAGGCTTTGATTACTATTCAGTTTATTTCGGCGTTTATTGCCGCTTCTCAACAAAGCGGATTTATTTTGGTCATGACTTTCGGCGGTCCCAATGAAGCTACGAAAGTTGCCGATCTTTTGATTTTTGAAAAAGCCTATCTTTATTTAAATTTCGGTATGGCAACCGCAATGGCTTGGCTGCTGGGAATGATGATGATGGGATTTACCGTTATCCAAATGAGAAAATTGTCTCGCATGGAATTTAAAACAAATAAATAGTCGGGGAGAAGATAATGCCTATTATCGGAAAAGTCGGACGTAAAAGTTTAAATGTAAGAATATTGAATACCTGTATTCACGTCATCCTTCTTTTGGGGGCGATTACCATGGTATATCCTTTTTTAATGATGATTTCCGCAAGTTTTAACAGCTCGGTGGATTCTCAGGATTTTCATATTATCCCGAGATATTTTTTTGACAAAGAAATGTTTTATAAAAAATATATTGAAGCCAGATACAATGACGATTCAAACTTGTTTAACATTCAATATAAAAACAGATTTTTCTCTTTTAAAAACGCAGAAATTCCTCAACAAGCCGATTCTCGCATGTTGAACGATTGGAATGAATTTTTAAATTCCCATACCGACTATTCGGATTTTGATTTTATTCTCAGCGAAGAATTTGCTCGAGGCATTTATCCGAAAAACGAAAGAAAATTCCGTGATTTGATGAAAGCGGAATCCGGAAACGATCTTAATGTGTTTAATAAAATGTACGGAACCGCCGTTTTAAGTTGGGATGAAGTAAGAGTGGAAGAATATGATATTCTTAATCGCAATTTTACCGGTAATTATACGGGATTTTTAAAAAGATTCAGCGATTTTAAACGCAAGCAGGAAAATCGGGATAAAATTTTTGTGAGTTTGGACGGACATTTTATTCAGTCCGAATTGATTCCTTTTTACAGAAGCAACTTGGCTTTTATGAATGAACGGCTGAATACAGATTACGCTTCCTGGAATGATGTTGTTGTTCCGAAAACCGTTCCTGATTCCGGTTTGAGAAAACATTGGATTAATTACGTAAAAAATACGGCAAATATTCGCCATGTCGGAGCAACTTCCGAACTTAACGGAGATTATCGAAAATTTCTTAAAGATAAATATGACGACTTGTCTTTGTTGAATAAAACGTACGGGAAAAATTATGCCGGTTTCTCCGAAATAACGGTTCCCGATGAAGTTCCGACTTCCGGCGCCGAACTTGTCGATTGGGTTTATTTTGTTGAAACTGCAGCAAATCCCGAATTTTTATTTTTGAAATCGGTTGAATTTGATTTTAGGGATTATCTGGATCAAAAATACGATTCCGTTGAAGATTACAATAAATTAAATAAGATCGGTTATTCGGATTTTAAGGACGTTGCTCTTCCTGTAAAAGCTCCTGCCGAAAATCTTAAATTTCTTGCCGATTGGGAAAATTTCGTTAAACATGAAATTGCGTCGGATCAAATTATTTTGTTGCCTGCCGCTCAAAGCGAGTTCCATGATTATTTGAGCGAGATATTCGGAGATGTTAAAACAAAACCGGGCTGGGAAAAATTAAAGACCGACTTTCATCTTTCTCACGAAAAATTAATTGATTTTTATCCCGCTGAAACTTTACCCGCAGACGAAAATTATCGAAAGCATTGGGAAAACTTCGCAAGAAACCGGGTCAGCGGAAAATTTATTGAAGTTAATGCCGAAAATTTAACCGATGCCTGGTTGGATTATTTAAAGAAAAAATATCGGGTTATAGACGAATTGAATAAAGAATACGGTTTGACATATTACGATTTTAAGTCTATTCCCGTGGATTATGCTCAAATCGATTACATGATTTTTTTGAATAACGAAAAATCGATTTTCAGAGAACTTACGACCCGTAATTACAAAATGGTTTTGGATGTTATGCTTTATAACGGACGAGCTGTTTTTAATACCGTTGTTTATTGTTTTTTGGCAATTATAACGGCTTTGCTGGTTAATCCGCTTGCTGCTTATGCCATGAGCAGATTTAAATTGCGTTCGACTTATAAAATTTTATTGGTGTTGATGCTGACTATGGCATTTCCGCCTATGGTAATGGGCATACCCAATTTTTTGATTATGAAAAAACTTAATCTATTGAATACTTTTTTTGCTTTAATTTTACCCGGAGCGGCGGACGGATATTTTATCTTTCTGCTGAAAGGTTTCTTTGATTCTCTTCCGAAAGAATTATTTGAAAGCGCTACTCTGGACGGAGCGGGGGAGAGGACGATATTTTTCAAAATCGCCATGGCTCTTTCCAAACCGATTATGGCGGTGATTGCTTTGGGAGCGTTTAATGCCGCTTACCGAAATTTTATGTTTGCTTTTATTGTTTGTCAGGATAAAAGCATGTGGACGATGATGGTGCATATTTATCAACTTATGCAACGGGCAAGCGCCGGAGTCGGGTTTGCCGCTTTGGTCATTGCTTCAATTCCGACTTTTGCCGTTTTTGTCTTCTTCCAGAATATCATTATAAAAGGAATAGTCGTTCCGACGGAAAAATAACTTTTCTGTCGATAAAAAAATAAAACGGCAATTCTGATGTCTTATTATTTTAGCCTGTCGGTATTTTCAGGTAAAGCGGGGGGTGCCGGTTTTTGTTTTTTATACTTCAATAAAAAATGATTCAGACACATTATTTATTATTTTTACTGATTAAATATTATCGTTTTACGTAAATTGAGGCTTGACAAATGTTACAGATGTAAACATCTGGAAAAGCATTGTTGATTTTAATTCCTGCTCTGATTTTATATTTTGTTTAAAAGCAATATCTTAGCTTAGAAAATTCAACATTGTAAATTAAATGCAGAATTACTGTTAAGGAGATAATTATGAAAGGTTTAACCAAAATCGGCGCGATTCTCTTAATCGGAGCGTCTGTTTTTGTAACAGCTTGCGCCCCGCCGCCTCCGCCTGTTACCAAAGATGAGCTTAAGGCGATTACCGATGAAGCTGATGCGGCTGTAAAAATAGCTGATCAGCGCGAATCTGAAAGAAATCGGCTTACGGAAGATCTTGATTCCAAAAAAGCCGAATTGAAGAAATTGAAGAAATTTCATCGGGAAATTAAAGAGAAGGAGTAGAAAATGAAGAAATTTACAATTGCCGTGATGGCAATAGTTTTATGCCTGCCGATTTTTGCTGAAGTGAAATATCTTTCAGAAGACGATTATAAAAAATTAAGTAAATCGGAACGTCAGGTTTATTGGGATCGTTTGGTTGAGGAAGTTGCGGCTCAGCAAAAAAGAAAAGCCGACGCAGTTGCCAAACAGGAACGCATGGATTCCGAAATTAAGGAACTCAAAGCCTCTTTGGAATCGGTAACAAATGAATACAATAAACTTTATAAACAAATAATGACCGAATATAATAACTATGAACATGATATTGAAACGGCAAGAGAGAAAATTGCTTATTTTAACTTAAAACTTAAAAATTGGTCATCTCTTTCTGATTCCGAAATATGGAAGATGAAAAAGAATATTAAAAAACTTCTTGCTGAATATGATGAATTTAACAAAAACAAACATTCTAATATTCCTGATCATATAGACAAATATTCAGATCTTAAAAGAAAGATAAGAAGTATCGAAAATGATCTTGAAAGAGCCAGACCAAAGTATTACGAAGATGAATATGCCGTTAGAAAAGGCGATTATCTTTCAAAGATAGCAGGTTATGAAATGATTTATAATGATCCCGCCAAATGGGGAATTATTTATCGCGCCAACAGAGATCAAATTAAAGATCCCAATGCAATTTACGAAAATCAAATTCTCAAAATACCTCGAGGACTTCCTGCCGTTTGGAAAGTTTTCAGAGGCGAGTTCCTTTGGAAAATTGCATCTTATCCTGAAGTTTACGGAAACGGAGCCAAGTGGCCGACAATTTATCGCGAAAACAAGGATCAAATTAAAGATCCTAACCTTATTTATCCGAATCAAATGTTGCGTATTCCCAGAGACTGAAAAATATCTTTTTGAGCCTCTCATTTGAGAGGCTTTTATTTGTTATGCAGTATAAGAACAAAAATTATAAATATATATTTATTGTTGCTTTTTTACTTTCGGCGCTGTTTTATTTTTTCAGCCCTTATCGTTACATTTTACCTGATTACGAATTTCATCCCGGACAAATTGCCGAAAAAGATTTTATTGCCCCTTTTACCTTTAATATTTACAAACAAGATGATGTTTTGAAAGAAGAAAAGGAAATTGCTTCTTCCAAAGTTAACCCCGTTTATTACATATCCGATAATATTAATTTCAGCGCTTTTCAAAACATGGATTTCCTTTTTCAGCGCCTTAACGAAATATATGATACCGAAAATGATCCTCTTAAAATCAGGGATGAATTGGCGGAAGACGGTTTCCGTTTATCGGAAGAAACTATTCGCTATTTGAGCGATAAAGGACGTTATTCAGCCGTTTACGAAACTTTATCGGAACGCATGGCTAAAATTTTTGAAGCAGGAATTTATCCTGATGATTACGAACTTAAGGTTATGGCGGTTAATAAGGGAAAAGAAATAAAAAATTACCGATTAAAGCAATTGTATTCCTTAAACGAAGCATCCGTTAAAATCGGATCAAAGATTAATCTGCCTCTTCAAAGAAAAGTAATAAGAGAAATCGGGCGTTTGATTTTAGTGGAAAACCTTATTATTGATAAAAGGGAAACCGAAAAATTGAAACGCAGAGCTGAGTTGAACGTCAATCTTTTCAGCGGGCAAGTTTTACAGAATGAGAAAATAATTGAAAAGGGACAAGAGATTACGGAAGAAGTTTTGCAAAAACTTAAATCTTTGAAAAAAGAAGCTAAATATCGGGTTGTCGGAAAACCTGACAGTCAAATAGCTTGGTCGGCAATAGGAGTTTTCGTTCTTAATTGTATCTTGTTTTTTATTCTCTTGTCTGTTTTTCCGTCATCCGGCGAACACCGTAATTTTCCCGGAAGATTTGAAATCGTTATTTGGGGAACTCTGATTATCGCAATTATGTCAATTGTCATGAATTTTTATTTTAAACTGAAATGGCAATTTATTCCTCTGATGACAGTTCCTTTGCTCCTTTCTTTTTTGGTGAATTTACCTTTTTCTTTAATTTTTAATTTTGTTCATGTTTTTATTGTCAGCGAGTTTATGGGATGGAACATTAAACATACTTCTCTCAGCGCCGTAATGGGATTTATTGTTATTGTTTTAATAGACAAATATCGAAAGGAAAAATCTTTTTGGCAACAATTGGGCATTGTGTTAGCGGTTTCTTTTGTTATTGTTTTTGCCGGGTATCTTTTCCTTTTCGGAAGCGCTGAAGAGCTTTTGAATCAATTTGCCGGCATAGCTCTTTCCGGTTTGTTTACAGTGTCAACCGTTCATCTTTTGTTGCCTTTTTTTGAAAAACGTTATAAACTTGTCAGTCGAGAAATTCTTAAAGACATGCTTGATGACGAACATCCGCTTTTGTGTTCTTTGAAAGAAAAAGCTCAGGGAACCTATCATCACAGCGTTATGGTCGGAAATTTGGCTTATTCCGGCGCTCAGGCTATTAATGCTAATGCTCTCTTGGCAAAAGTAGGCGGATTTTATCATGATGTAGGTAAAATAAACAATGCCGATATTTTTACCGAGAATAATAAAAAATCGGATGAAATTCATGAGGCTCTTTCTCCGGAAGAAAGCGCTCGTTTGATAAGAAATCATCCGATTTCCGGAGTTGAATTGGCATACGAATATAAATTTCCGCAAGCGGTAACGGATATTATTCGAGAACATCACGGAACAGAACGAATAGAATATTTTTGGAATAAAGCAAAGTCGGAAAAAAGAGATGTTGATCCGGATGATTTTATTTACAGGGGACCTAAACCGCAAAGCAAGGAATCTGTCTTGGTTATGATTGCCGATGATATTGCCGCAACCTCCTCTTCTCTTGTCCAAACAAAAGATTTTGATCCGGAAAAGGTTTTTGACAATACAATTAAAAAATTTATCGCAAACGGTACTTTTGACGAGTCTCCCGTTACTTTTTCGGATTTGAAAAAAATAAAAGAATACATGTTGCCGCTTTTGAAAGGCATGTTCAGCAAAAGGGTTTTATATCCGGAAAAAAAGAAAAAATGATTGAAATTATAAATAAAACCGAAGTGTATGTAAACGAAAAAGACTTTATTGATTTAGGGGAGAAAATTTTATTTTGCGAAAGGAACTCAACCCGTTTTGATGTTTGCGTTACTTTTTGTTCCGGCGATGTAATTCAAAACCTTAATAAAAAATATCGGGGAGTAAATAAAAAGACCGATGTTTTGTCATTTGAGACGGATATTCCGGGAGTTCCCTTTATCGGAGATATTATCATTGACATTGACGTTGCTGATGAACAAAAAGGCGCAAAATCTTTGGCGCATGAGCTTCAGGTTCTCTTCATTCACGGATTATTGCATCTTTTGGGTAATGATCACATAAAAACAAAAGACAAAGAGATCATGGAGAAAAAAGAGAAAAAATACAGAAAATATATTAAAGGAGAATAATACTTCAAGTGGACCTTGACTATTTACTGATCATAGCGTGTCTTATTTTATCCGCATTTTTTTCGTCTGCGGAAACAGCTTTCTTTTCTTTATCAAAATTTCAATTAAAAAAAATGGCTCAAAGCGGAAAAGCGTCTCATAAACGTATTCTTAAACTTTTGAGGTATCCGCGGAGACTGTTAATTACAATTCTTTTGGGAAATACTGTCGTAAATATTGCCGCTGCTTCCGCAGGAGCCGGAATTGCCTTGAAATTAGCAAAAAGTCTCGGACGCAATCCGGAAGTTTTTTTGGTGGCTGAAGTCTTGATTATGACTGTTTTGCTGCTTATTATCGGCGAAATTACTCCTAAACTTTTTGCTTTTGCCAAATCTGAAACAATTGCTTCTTTTTCATCGCTTTTTATCAGGTTGCAGAAGTATGCTTTTTATCCGATTGTTATAATTTTGGAAAGAATAAGTCTTTTGTTTACGAAAGATTCCGTTTTGCGAGAAGACCCGGGAACTTTGACCAAAGAAGACTTTGAAAATCTTTTGAATTCTGACAGCTCGGCAAGTCCTTTGGAAGAAAACGAAAGAGAAATCATAAAAAGCA
The DNA here is from genome assembly GCA_002742885.1 of Candidatus Cloacimonadota bacterium. Taxonomy (GTDB): domain Bacteria; phylum Cloacimonadota; class Cloacimonadia; order Cloacimonadales. Next base: position 78,153 of record PDOO01000024.1, on the reverse strand, counting down.
TTTTTAAATTTCCGTCTATTTCCGTCCGCGATATCATGATCCCCCGAGTTGATGTGGTTGCCGTCGATGCGGAGGAAGACATGGAAAGCACCAAACAGAAGATTCTTGATTCCGGTCATTCAAGAATTCCGGTGTATAAAAATTCCATAGATGAGGTCATCGGTTTTATTTATGCAAAAGATTTAATTTTGAACGAAGAAAAAAAGACTGTGTCCGAATTGTTGAGAAATCCCATGTTCGTAACTGAAAACATGAAGATAGAAGCTTTGCTGAATCAGTTTAAAGCTAAAAAGATACATATTGCCGTTGTTGTGGACGAATACGGCGGAACTGCCGGTTTAATCAGTATGGAAGATATTTTGGAAGAACTTGTCGGCGAGATCATGGATGAATATGATGACGAGGAACCGGAAAAAATTGAAATAAGCAAGAACGAATTTTTGCTCAGCGGAATGGTCAGCACGCGCGATCTTAACGAAGATTTTCACCTTGATTTAGATGAAGAAGAGTATGAAAATTTAGCCGCATTTTTGTATGACGAATTTAATCATGTACCCAAAAAAGGCGAAAAACTTATTTATAAATCAAATTTTACTTTTGAAGTTAAGAGCATAAAAGGTCAAAGGATTGATAGAGTGAAGCTTTATACTGACTCCGGGGAGGAAGCATAAGAAAGACGTTTTTTTTGATTTTTTTGTTTTTTGTTTTTTACTCTTTTTGCGAATCTGCCGAAAATTTCCTTTTTACGATAAATTATATGGGGCTGGAAACCGTCAACGTAAGCATGAATCATTTGCGCAGTAAGGATGAAGGCATTATCGAAGTTTTTGCCGAATCCGAAGGAATTGCCTCTTATTTGGCAGATTTGGATAATTATTATTGTCTGCATTACAATGGGGACTTTCTTCCTTATTTGTATATCAAAAAAATAAATCAGAAAGGGTATGAAGAAGACAGAACAATCTCTTACAATCAAATAAACGGTTCGGCTTACAGAACAAGCAATGTCTCCCGGGAAAAGGAGAAGAAATATAAGATTAATTATCCTTCTCGCGATTTCTTTTCGGCTTTGTTTTATCTGCGTTTTTTTGAAGGCAATGAATGCTCTTTATTTTTGGATGTTGCTTCTGTTCCTTGGGAATGTTTTATAAAAAAGGATAAAAACGAGAAAATTAAAATATTGGGCAAAGAAGCCGAATGCCGAAAGTTTAAAATTAGTTTTAAAAAAAAAAATAACCGTAAAAAAGAGAGAACGGATATGCTTACAAATAATTTGGTTAAAGAAGAAAATGACTTATATTTTTGGATTACCGATGACGAACGTCGCATTCCTGTAAGAGCAGAATATAAAATGTTGCCGTTCTCGGTTTATTGGAATTTAAAAAAATATGAAGAAAAATAGAGACTTATTTATTTTTATGATTTGGTGCTGTTTTATTTTGCTTTTAACAAGCTATCCGAAGTTGGCGGCGCCTAAATTAGATTTACCGGTATCCCCGGATAAGGCGGCTCATTTCTTTATGTACTTAATTTTCGGTATTTTGTATATAAGAATGAGGAAAAGTCGTATGATTGAGAAGAAAAAAGTTATCAGAGAAATTATATTGATTATGATTTTGATTCCTTTGGCGGATGAAATGCATCAGATCCCCATTCCGGGGAGAATGTTTTCCTTATGGGATGTTGTTGCTGATTTTTTAGGTTTGGCTGCAAGTTTATTTTTTATTAAAAGGATGTATAAATGCCCGGTTACGATTATTTAAAAAAATTTATTTTACCTGAAAAAAGTTATCGATTGAGACATTTGGAGGATAAAATTCATAAAACGGCAAGATTATTTAATTTTGAAGAAATAATCTCTCCCGTTATTCAGAAATGTTCTTCTTACGGTGAATGCGGTAAATCGGAAGACTCGGAAGAAAATTATTATTTTTGCGAATTAAAGAAAGATAATTTTATCTTAAGACCTGAGGCAACTTTGCTGATTCTGTCAGCCGTAAAAAATATGCCCGATAACGATAAGCCGAAAAGGTTATATTATATGGGATCAATGTTCAGGAAAGAAAAGAATGGCGAATTGAAGGAGTTTCGTCAATTCGGTTGCGAGTTTATCGGCTCCGATAAAATATTTGCGGAAGTTGAATTGATCAGAATGGGGTTAAAGTTTTTTGAATCTTTGGGAATTGAGGATGTCGGAATAGAATTGTCTTCTTACGGTTGTCGGGATTTTAAAGGCAGAATGAAAAATTGCGATGAAAATATTGATGATGACAAAGAGATAAATAATGCGTGTTTGCCCGATAAACTTTGTCTCAAATGCCGAAAAAAATTATCCGATTTGGAAAGGTTGCTGTCTAATCTTATGATTCATTGGGATGAAAATATGTCCTTGGAAAGAATGTTCAGCTATTATAACAATACGGTATTTAATTTTGTCTGCGGAAAAGGAGACGAAAAAATTGTCTTGGGCGGGGGAGGTCGTTATGACAGGATTGCTTCCGAAGTAATGGATCGTCCTTATTATGCTGTCGGTTTTTCCGTTGATATTGATCAATTGACGGAAGAATTGGAGCGTAAGAATATTTTTAATTCCGAAAACCGTTCTTATGTTACTTACTTTACTGCCGAAAATGAACACGTTCAACTTCAGCTTTTACAGGTTACTCAGGATTTCGTAAAAGAAAATATGCCTTTTTTCATAGAATCAGAGTACGGATTACCTGAAAATATTGTTTGGGAATCTCAAATTAAAAAAGGTCTCGGGGTTGTTTATTTCGAAGATAATTTGGCTAAAGAAGGAAAAGTAAGAGTTTTCGATACTACAAAAGATGAGCCGGAAGAAACTGTCGTTTCAATAGGTAAATTATTGGAATATTTTCTTCATTTGCGTAAGTCCAAGACATACGGGGATTAAAATCTTCGGTTAAGTTTTATTGTTTTAGAAGTAAATTAAAAAATCGGATATTTTGCCGTAATAAGCAATATCCGATTTTCTTTTATAAATTCACCCTATTCCAAATGACTTTAATTTTATTCCCGAAAATAACTGAGTCGTTTAATTTCATTTGCGTTATTGTTTCGCATTCCAAAACAAATTCGGAATTTTCAAAAACCGGCAATTGTCTGAAGCGCCCTTTCCAATTTTTTATTTTGCCTTGTATTTCTTTTGCTGCAAAAGAACTTGAAAAATCAAGATGTTGCCATAAAATTTCCCGGGGAAGAATAAAATTAAGAAAACGAAAATTTTGTAAATTAAGCCAAGTGGAGGAACCTGTTTTTGTGGAAACAAGCAATTTATCCGGTTTAATAAAAGAATAATGCTCCGGTTTTTCCGGTAAGAACTCGTGTTCATTTGTTTTGGTAATTATTATGCACGGCTCCGTAAGTCCGGATAACAGTTTTTCTGCTTTTATACCGGTTCTTCTTAACATTTTTTAGCGGAAAGTTCTTCCGTTATGGTTATTGTTAAGGATTTGGTTTAACTTGTTGCCCATGGAGGAAACGTTTTTGTTTTCGTCTTTTCGCCAATCTTTTATAGTTCTTTGCGTAAGCATTATAAATTCTTGAGTTTTATCTCTTTTGCTCTTTTGAATGACTATATTGGCAAGTTTTTTCATGGAAACCCAGAGAGTTTTTAATCTTGTTTCGTCTGCATCCAGCAACCATTCTCTTATGTAAGGATAGCTTTCGGCAGGTCTTGAACGAGCAACCTGAGTAAGGATATGAGTAATCTTTTTTTGTACTTCTATACTTTCGTCATCGATTGCATGGGTGAGGAAATCCATGATATATCCGGGATCTTTTCCTGCAATGTTTTCCATACCGTGAAATGACAATGCTCGTTTGTTTTCATTTTCGTCTTTAATCCACTTGAGCATTTCAACTTTCATTATTTTGGGATGTCTTTTCCACAATTCATTGATGATGCTTTCGGCTTCCCAATGGATATTTTCAAAATTTTTTTCCAAATAAGGGAAAAGTTTTTGAGGTTCTTTAAAATAAAGGTTGTAAAAATAAAATAATCCGGTTGCTCTTATTCCGTAGATTTTGTGTTTTAACATATCTTCGGCTATTGATGATACCAATTCTCTGTTTTCGAAACCGGTCATTTTTTTCCCCATGTACTCTCTGATAAAATAATTCGGGGTTTTGGCGGTTTTATTAATTGCTTCAACCGCTTTTTTTCTTTTATTTTCTTTAACATATTTATGAATATCTTCTAAAAGAGTATCCAATTCTCTTATGGACGCATTATCCAAACGTCCGATTGCTTTTAGCATAATAACCTCTTATCGAAGGAATCTTTTTATTATTTTACATGCAGTTGACATGATTTTTTTTGAGATAGATTTTCAGATGCTTTATTCAGAAATTAGTTTAAATGAAAATTATTTCTTATGTATTTACAATTTTCAATTCAAGCCGTTTTGCGTCAAATATTTTTTAACCTTCACCCTAAACTTTTGCTTTCAGAGGAGTTAATGGCGATAAATTTTTACTGTAAATATCGATTTCCCGGATATTTTGTTTTTATGGAGCGCAACGATTATGTTTTAATATGTTTTTGGTATGTAAATGAGTTAAGGTTGTTGAAAATAAATTTACAGAGGAGAGTTGAAACCTGGAAAAGTCAACAATTTTTTCGACGACTTATCCTGTTTGAAGCAAAATAACCGGCATTTTACGCAGATGATTCATTTTTTAGAGAAGGGTGCTTTAATCTGTTTATTGCGCAGAGCAAAAAATAAGTCCGAACCGTCATAAAGAAAGCTCGGACTTAATGTATCTGAGAACTAACGTGTCATAATTTGGTCAACAACCGGCGAAAGTTGTTGTTTTATAAAATCCACATCATCTTCCGAGACGGGATTTTCCATTTTAAAATCAAGATCAAGAGTTTTTGCCGGAGAAAAATTTTGGATAAAATATTTTCCGCAACCTTGAATCATGGTCTTTATTTCCGATACGTCATTTTTGTCAAACAAAGAATCGACGATCGTAGATCTGAATTCGTATTCAACCGATGAATTTTTAAGCAATTCGATACTTTTACGAATATCTTTATCATTTACTTCGGTTTTTACGACATCCTTATATTTTCTCAAAGGAGCTTTTATATCCATTGCTACGTAATCCGGAAGATTTTCTGCCAAAAGTTTTTCCAGCATTGCTGGATTGGTGCCGTTGGTATCCAGTTTTACCAAAAATCCCATTGCTTTGACTGCTTTTATGAATTCAGGTAAACTTTTGTGCATGGTCGGTTCTCCGCCCGTAATAACCACGGCATCCAATTGATTTTTTCTTTTTTGCAAAAAATCAAAAATTTCGTCTTCCGACAGAGGTTCTGTAAATTTTTCCGGCAAAACCAGTTCAGGGTTATGACAATAAGGGCAGCGAAAATTGCAGCCTTGAGTAAAAACAACCGCGCTGAGTTTACCCGGGAAATCAATCATGGAAAATTTTTCCAAGTAACCGAACTTCATAACAATTTATCCTTTTTATTCAGCAATTTTAAATGTTTTTCTTAAATCAAATTCCGATTTTTTCCCTTCATTCCATTGAGAAACCGGACGTAAATATCCTACTACTCGCGAGTAAATTTCACAATCGCTTTCGCATTCGGGACAAGTTTCCTGTTCGCCCGAGATATAGCCGTGAGTAGGGCAAATACTGAAAGTCGGAGTAAAGGTAAAATAAGGAAGTTTATAATTAAAACAAACTTTTCTTACCAATTCTTTCACGGCATCGTAATTTGTGATTCTTTCTCCGCCGAAAATATGCAATACCGTTCCGCCGGTGAATTTTGTTTGAATTCCGTCTTGAAGATCAAGAACTTCAAATACATCATGCGAATAATTTACGGGCAATTGAGAAGAATTGGTGTAAAAAGGTTTTTGACTTCTTTGGCAGGTTCCCGGATTTGCCGTAATGATGCCCGGTAATTTCTCGGAATCAAGTTTTGCCAATCTGAATGACGTTCCTTCCGCCGGAGTAGCTTCAAGGTTGTAATTGTTGCCGCTTTCTTTTTGGAAAGTAACTAAACGTTCTCTCATGTGAGTAAGAACTCTTTCGGCAAAATCACGACCTTTATCTGTTCCGATATTGCAATTGTAAAGATTCTCGCAAGCTTCGTTCATACCGACTAAACCGATGGTTGAAAAATGGTTTTTCCAGTATTGATCAAAGTGATTTTTAACATTTCTGAGATAATATTTAGTGTAAGGATAGAGACCGTTATCGGTAAGTTTTTCCAAGACCTTGCGTTTTATTTCGAGACTTTCTGCCGCTTTATCCATAAGCTCGTCCAATCTTGCGAAAAATTCTTCTTCGTTATCGGAAGCATAACCTATTCTCGGTAAGTTTACGGTAACGACTCCGATGGAACCGGTAAGAGGATTGGCTCCGAATAATCCGCCGCCTCTTGCTTCCAATTTAGAAGTGTCAAGACGCAAACGGCAACACATGGAACGAGAATCATCCGGACTCATATCCGAATTTACGAAGTTTGAAAAATAAGGTATTCCGTATTTGGAGGTAGCTTCCCAAAGATATTCCAGAGTCGGGTTTTCCCAATCAAAGTCGTTGGTAATATTGTAAGTCGGGATCGGGAAAGTAAAAACTCTTCCTTTGGCATCGCCTTCCGTCATAATTTCCAAAAACGCTTTGTTGATCATGGTCATTTCTTCTTGGAATTGGTCATAAGTTTCATCTTGGGCTTCGCCGCCTATGACAACCGGATGACCTTTATAAATTTTCGGGCAGGTTAAGTCCATGGTTATATTGGTGAAAGGTGTTTGAAAACCGACGCGAGTGGGAACGTTAATGTTGAAAATAAATTCTTGCATTGCTTGTTTTACGCTTTCATAGCTGAGATTGTCGTAACGAATGAAAGGAGCGAGTAAAGTATCGAAATTTGAAAAAGCCTGAGCTCCGGCAGCTTCGCCCTGCAAAGTATAAAAGAAATTGACTATTTGACCGAGAGCTGCTCTGAAATGTTTAGCCGGTTTGCTGGCAACTTTTCCGCTTACTCCCGTAAAACCTACGGAAAGAAGTTCCATTAAATCCCAGCCTACGCAATAAACGGACAATAAACCCAAGTCATGAATGTGAAGATCGCCTTCCGCATGCAATTGTTTAATTTCAGGCGGATAAATTTTATTGAGCCAATAAACTTTACTTATTTCAGAGGCAATATAATTGTTCAATCCCTGTAAAGAATAAGCCATATTTGAGTTTTCGTTAACCTGCCAATCAAGTTTTCCTAAATACTGATCAATCAAGTCAACGTTTGCTTTTGAAACAAGCTCTCTGATTTTATTGTGCTGATCACGGTATAAAATATATGATTTTGCCGTTTTTTTGTAAGGAGAAGCCAAAAGCACTTCTTCTACAATATCCTGAATTTGTTCGACTGTAGGTATTGAAGTTCCGATAAGTTGAGAAGCAAGAGTAACGACGCGTAAAGATAATTTTTCCGCAATATCTCGGTCAAAATCACCGGCAGCCTTGCCTGCTTTCAAAATTGCTTCGGTTATTTTATCGTTATCAAATTTTACAATTTGAGAATTTCTTTTTTTTATTTTGTTAAACATCTTTCCTCCGGTAAGATTTTTTTAAAAAAAGTTAATTTAGAGTAACTTTATTTTTAAGGATTATTTTTCATTTTTTTCTTTTTAATTTTTTTATTATTGCTAAAGAGTTGCATATTTCAATTTATGAAATAATAAATTATTCTGTAATAAACAGTTAAGCTTCTTTTGTCAAAACATGCGAAAAAGCTTTTCCGTTTGTTTAATGCTTAATTCTCATAGCTTTAATGTATTGTCAAAAGAAAAATAATTTCTCATTGCCGGCACAGCTCTTGCCTTTAATTTTAACCTTTATTCTAACAGGATTTTTTATGCCGGTTGCACTGTAATATTTTTTTTTACGGAAAAAAATAATAAAAAAATAAAGCATTATGCAACATTTTTGCATGCAGCGACATAAGGTTTTATTTACTATGAAGTTATAAATTTATTGATTTTTCCGGACTGCAAAAAACAAGACTTTTGAAAATTAACTTATTATTCAATTTTCCTGTCCGGAGATGAGTATTCGTCATGGTTGCGGAATCGGTTTTATTTCTTTTATTTTTTTGAGAAACGTCGTAAACGGAATTTCCCGCAAAGTTGCGCTGCGCAATACAGTATGCCGTTAAAATTATTTTGCAGGGAAAGATAATGAAACAGGAAAATCTTTCGAACTGTATAAAAATCTTAACTGTTTTCAATATATATAATTATTAAAGTTGTTCTTTAAAGAAGTTAATATATAAAAAAACGGGGCTTACGCCCCGTCTAACCACAAACGAAAAGGAGGCAACACAATAACAATGATTCATAAAAAGAACCAAGGAGAGATGTTATGTGTTATTAAAACTTTGTGATTATATCGATATGCACGAAGTTTGCAAAATATTATATTATGGTCAAGTATTTTTTTACGTTTTTTTACTTTTTTCTTAAATTTATTTTGTTGTATGCCGATATAATATATTTTCCCTGATTTTTATCTTGCTTTTAATCTTTTTTGTTAGTGAGTTACCTTAAAATTACAGGATTAAATACTGTTTGGAAGTCATGATTTTTTATATTCTTGCGGCATGTTTCGGTATCTTCTTTCCAATAACCTGTTTTATCTGTTTCGCTTATTTTTATTTTTTGATTCTTTTGCAAAACTTTTATTCTTCATATTTTTCCCATTGATATTTGAATATGCGATACGAAACTCCCAGTATTTGAGCTGCTCTGGATTTTTTGTTGCCGGCTTTTTCCATGGCGGCGACGTAATAATTTTTGCGAATAACATCCAATTCTTTTTCCAAATTAAATCCGTCGTAAAATTCTTTCAAGGCAAGATCGGATTTCAGAGGTTCAAATCCCAGGTGTTCCGGTTCTATTGATTTGCCGGCGAGAATGACGGCTCGCTGAATTTCGTTTTTTAATTGTCTTATATTTCCCGGCCAATCGGCTTGAGTCAGAATTTTGAGAGCATTTTTATTTATTATCGTATCTTTTGCCATTTGCTTGCAGAAATATTGAGCCAAAAGCGGAATATCGTTGCGACGTTCTCGCAAAGGCGGAAGTTTAAGGGTAAAAATATTCAATCGGTAGTAAAGGTCTTCTCGAAAGTTTCCTTTTTTTACTTCTTTTTCCAGGTCTTTATTGGTGGCGGCAATGATTCGAACATCGGTATAAAAAGGTTTTGTTCCGCCTACGGGAGTAATTTCTCCGCTTTCCAGAACTCTCAATAATTTCGGCTGAAATTCTATCGGCAGTTCTCCGACTTCATCCAAAAAAAGAGTTCCGCCGTCTGCTTCGCTGAATTTTCCTTTTTTATTTTGAGTTGCTCCGGTAAACGTTCCTTTTTTATGTCCGAAAAATTCGCTTTCAAACAAGTTGGGAGCAATTGCGGCGCAATTTACGGGGATAAAAATTTTATCCCTTCTTTGGGATATTTTATGAATTGCCCGGACGAGAAGTTCTTTGCCTGTTCCGCTTTCTCCGCTTACCAAAACCGGGGTATCGAAAGGAGCTATTTTTTCGGTAAGTTTTAAGACTGCTTTCAATTTATCGGAATTTCCGATTATTTTTTCAAACGGTGATTCCGCATATTGTTGAGATTCCAGAATCCGTAATTTTTCTTTAACCTTGCAAATTTCCAAAGCTCCTTTGACAATTATTAAAAGTTCATCGTTGTCGAAAGGTTTTTCCAGAAAATTGTATGCTCCGCATTGAATTGCTTCCACGGCATGTTTTACGGAACCGTGAGCGGTAAGAAAAACATATTGGGTATCGGTTTGATTTTTTTTTAGGCAACGCATTGTTTCCAGACCGTCCATTCCGCTCATGTTCATATCCAGCAAAACAAGATTAAATTTTTTTTCGGAACCAATCAAAACCGCCTGTTCTCCGGATTCTGCAACCGTACATTCGTAACCTTCGCTTTCCAAGAGCAGAGTAAGTATTTTTCTTATTCTTTTTTCATCATCGACAATCAGGATTTTTTCCATTAATTTTCCTCTTTTTTATAAATTTCAGACATTGTAAGACAAATTACCATTTACCCCGTTTAACAACGTCCAGGTTGAAATAAAATTTTGTTCCTTTTCCTGGCTTTGAGGTAACTTTCAGATTATAATTCTGATTTTCCAGCAAGCGTTTGGTAATGGAAAGTCCCAGACCGTTTCCCTGTTTTTTGTCGGTAAAAAACGGTTCGAAGATTTTACTTAATTTATCTGCCGGAATACCGCATCCGTTGTCTTCCCATTCCAGAGTAAAGCGTCCGTTTTTCTCGATTATTTTTACTTTTATAATCGGAACATCCGTATTTTCAAGAGCGTCCGTGCTGTTAAGCAAAAAGTTTACGAATATTTGATGAAACGCTTCGGGATCTCCTTTTATCAATAAATCTCTCGATTCTTCGGTTTTTATCAAAAAGCTGATTCCTGCTGCATTTAATTGAGGTTTATATAATTTTTCCAGTTTTTCCAGAAGCTCAATCATTTTAACTTCTCCCAAATTCACTTTTTGCGGTCGGGCAAATTTCAAAAGAGAGCCTGTAATATCGTTTACTCTGTCAACTTCGTCTATTATTTCTTCGGCAATTTCTTTTATTTCCGGCGATTCGGAAATCTTTTGCACAAATTGAATACTGCTTCTGATAGCGGTAAGAGGATTTTTTATTTCATGGGTCAGAATCGATGCCATGCGTCCTATAACCGCCATTTTTTCGTTTTCGTGTTCTTTTTCCGATTTCTTTTTTTCTCTGATAATTCTGTCGGCGTTTTCGTATGCCAAAGCGGTAAGCCTGAATACGTTCGAGAAAAATTTCAAAGTTTCGTCAGTTTGTTTCGGGCATTCTATAATTGCCAGAACAGCTGTTTTATTGTGAGCTTCGAGAGGAAATATGTAACGAGGATGCAAATTTTGCAATATTTTCAGCTCTTCGATAATATAATTTTCTATGACTTTATCTATCTCCAGAAAAGTTGAATTTACGGTCAGCCAATTCACGGTATTGGAACCGGTCGGAATTTTTATCTCTTGTTCTGAATTTACATAACCTGCTCCGGGAGAATGAATCAGATAAGTTATTTCGGTAATATCGAAAAATTCTTTCAGTCGTCCCCGTACGGAAGTCAAAACTTTTGCCGGATCGATAAGCAAAGAAAAAGAATCGATGAATTCCGCCAATAAACGGTTATAATTCAGCTTTTTTTTGAAAAACATTTTATCCTCTTTGAAGTTTTTAATAAATTTAATCTCCCGAAACAAGACGACCTTCCATATAGTCAAGATACAATTTTTCCAGGTCTTCAAATTCTATATCGTCTTTGCTGCGAGTCATGACCAATTCTCCGTCTTTCATTATTCCTATGTGATCCGCCAGTTTTTTGGCTTTGAAGATATTGTGCGTGGACATGAGAATTGCTTTTCCCCGATTTTTCATTTCGATAAGAAGCTGTTGAAAATCATAAGCCGCTTTGGGATCAAGTCCGGAAAAGGGTTCGTCAAGCAGAATCAAATCCGCATCTTTTACGATGGCGACGGCGATACCTGTTTTTTGACGCATGCCTTTGGAATAAGTTTTGACCTGTTTATGAATAAAATCTTCCTGCAATCCTATATCCCGCAAAGTATTTTGCAATTCGTCCCGAGAAAGATTTTTACCGCAGAGTTTGGCAAAAAATCGTAAGTTTTCAAATCCGGTAAAGTTTTCGTAAAGATGAACGTTTTCTGAAACGTAGGCAAGATGTTTTCTGGCTTCCAAAGAATCTTTGAAAGCGTCTTTACCCGCCAAAGTAACGGAACCCGAAGTAGGTTGAATAAAATTACATAAAAGATTTATGGTTGTTGATTTTCCGGCTCCGTTGGCTCCCAACAAAACAAATATTTCGCCTTTTTTGACGTGTAAGGATAATTGATCCAAGGCAAGTTTGCCGTCTTCGTATCTCTTGGACAAGTTTTCTATTTTAAGCATGATAACTCCTTTATTTTTATTTTACTTTAATGTTTATCTTACATCCAGTTTTCGTATTTTTAAGGTATCGATTGCAAACATTGCAATATTGTAAAAAAGCAACAGGATGATATAGGCATAAATCTTGTGCAGTTTATTGGCGATTGATTCTTGTCTGTAGGATGTCATGAGAAACTCTTCCGGTTTGGGATAAGGTTTATTCGTAAATGTATCGTAATCATTCATCCAGTCGTCGCTTGCCGCCCAACTGTAAAAAAGGTGATAACTTATTTCGTCTTTTGCATCTTCCGCAATTAAAGTTTGCTTTATTTTATCGAATCTGTTTTTAAATTGTTCTTTGTCTCGGAAGTAACGGTATAATCCCTGATCAAAGATAATTTCTCCGATTTTTTCCAATACGGAATAAGGCGAAATCATGGATAATTTTTCGGTCATTATGACTTGTTTAACGGCTTCTCCTCTTTCTTCTTCCCAAACTTTTGTTCGAGCGGTATTGGATTCCAAAACCGCTTGCGCTCGGTATCCGTTTTCCAAATCTCCGTTTCCGCCTACGGGATTATTGCCGCCTTTGCCTTTTCCTTCGCATTTTTTTTGCCAGCCTTGAAAAACTTCGTTATAAGCAGAACCGGCTTTATCCTGATAAAATTTTTTAGGTTTAAGAGGATAAATTTTGGTTCCGATGACGGCAGACAGATTGGGAATTATTATCAGGAAAATCAGCCAAAAAGTAAGAGCTGCCACGATGTTGTTTCTGATATTCTTACTCATGGAAATTCTTATTCCGGCAAGCGCGAAAAAGGAAATAAACAGAAGAGATATTGCCGTAAAAAGCAATAACTTTATAAATAAAGCGGTGGAGAAACTGCCGGAAACAATATAAATTACGGCAACGGAAAGCAAAAATCCCAAAGCAAAAGATAAAGAGAAAATAAACATTACGCTGATATATTTGCTCAACAGACATTTGATGCGGGTTACGCCGTTTACGGTGAGAAGTCGCAAACCGCCCGATTCTTTTTCGCTTGATACGGCATCGTAGCTGAAAAGCAAAGCGGCGAAACTTCCCAACATACCGATTATAAATAACCAATTTAATTCAAATGCGGTTTTGAACTGACTTATTTTTCTGTTGGTTTCCGGATCAAAAAACGTCGTCGGAGATTTAAGAGCATCCGGGAAACCTCGTTTTTTCATGACGATAGATTCCGGTTGGGGAGGAGCAAGATAATAAATGTGTTGTCCCAAAGCCTTAGCCATATTGCCCGTATAAGTTGCAATCGATTCCCGTTGTTGATTTACGGTTTTCAAAAATTCCTTTTGTTCGGTTTTGAATTTTACCGTGAACGCAAGAGAACTGACAAGAAAAAGCGCAAGAATAAGCAGGGAAAATAATTGAAATTTAAGATCTTTCAGCATCAGTAAAATATCTTTTTTTAATAAAGTCGCAAACATTTTAAACTCCTATCTGATATCGTAATTTTTGAATTTGGCGATAACGGCAACCAACAAACCGGCGGAGAACACCGCTCCGACCAAAAAACGCAAAAGTATCGGCAGTAAAACGTCTGATATACGAAAATAACGTTGTTTGTAAACCGGGGTTTGCGGGTATTCGAATTTCGGTTTGTTTTTATAAGCTTCATTCATCCTTTTATAGTTTAAATCTTGCCAAACGTTAATCATTTTCTCTAATTCAGGCGAGAGTTTAGAAGATGAAGTCAAGTCTGCCATCTTTTTTAATATTTTTTCTTCTTGATTGGATGCAAATTTACTTATTCCCAGAACTTTTAAAACTTTGTCTCTTCTTGCTTCGTCAAGAAGGTATTCTTCTATTGAGATTATGCAAGCGGATGTATCGACGACACAAAAATAATTTTTGGAGAAAAGCCAATTGTATTTTACGCCTGTTTCCGTCCATAGGGAACGTAAAGTTCGGGCATCGTTTAAATATTCGGCATAGCGATCCGCGCCTGTCATACTGATAATTTCGGCAGCCGATTCAAATTGGGCAACCGGACTGAAAAACAAAATATCGGGTTTAAGTTTTTCAAAGCGGTGTCGCAATCTGTGATATTCATCCAAATTGCTTTCTATTCTTTGCAGTATCGGATAGAGATTTTTATAAACCCATTTCATATAGTTAATATGATGTCTGTACATCTTTTTTTCTCCGAAAACTCCGATTGTAACGTATGTTCCGCCGTTCCAATTCCAGTGCCCTACTTTATTGGGATTACTTTCGTCCGGAACGTCTTTCATGTGAGTGCTGACATATATTTGATCTTGGCTTATCGATTCCGATAAACTTTCCTGCTTTTCTTTTTTGTTCAGGGTTTCTTTACCGATAAAATCGTAAATAGTGGGAATAATTGCGGTAAGGGTAACCCAGATCAGCAAAACGGTTATCAGAGAGGTGGACGGTTTGCGACAGATTACGGAAACATAGACTCCGATTAACGTTATCGAAAACAGATACATTACGGTGAAAAACCAGTAAATCAAAGTAAAAGAAAAGAAATCGGCGGTCAAAGCGGCGGAATTTGTCAGCATGAGATAAAAATTACCGAATAAGAAAGGCAAGGTAAAGACAAGCAAAACCAATGAAATTATGCCGATTATTTTCTTAAATATATAATCCGTTCTCTTGACCGGATAGGAAAAAAGCAATCTGAGAAGATGTTTTTCTTTTTCGTAATTTACCGAATCGAAAGAGATCAGAAAGACGAATAATCCCATGAAAAACGTAATTAAAAAAGTGATGTCCATTCTGTTCGGAAAATCGTAAATTCCGTTTTCCGAGCTGTTTTTATATTCGGAAGAAGTGATTATGTGAAGAGGCGGTGCCCAAATATAAGAACCGCGCTCATGGGTAAATCCTTCATTGAATACAGAATAAAGCATGGGTTTGCGAATGACGGGAATTGCCGTATAACTGTAATTTTTGGCGGATGCTTTCAGGTCTTCGGCTGTTTTTACGTCTTCGATATAAATTCGGTTTCTTTCGTTAAAATCCTTTACTCGCACTGAAAATATAACGAGATAGAGGATGAAAAAAATCGAAACCGACCACAAAACTCTTTTACTTTTTAAAAGAGCGGTAATTTCTTGTTGAACCAGAATTTTAAACATTTTTTTCCTCGCTTAGTTTTTTGAAATTTTTATCAATCCGTAAATAATGCCGGCAATTGTAGCCAATACGGCAAGTATGATTAATGACAACAAAAGCGGATTTTTTCGGGTTAATAATTCTAATTTTATTTCTTTCTCAGATGTATTTATTGTTCTGCTTTTGGATTTTGCGGAAGCTTTTAACCTCAATTGATATATACCGCTGAGAGCTTCTTTGTCCGGTATGACCTCAAGCGAAAGTTTTTGTTCTTTTCCCGGCAAGAGTTCTTCCAGCTTTTCCGGTTTCAGTTTGTATTCCCAATCGGGAGGCAGGAAAATATCAAACGAGATATTGTTCAGTTTTTTGAGACCGTCGTTGGTAACTTTCAGAGGATAAATCGTAACCGTTTCTCCTTGCTCGCCGGAAAAATACATGTTGTTCATTTCCAGTTTGAGAGATGCTTTTCCGGTGGGAATGAGTTCCAGTTTCGTTTCTCCTTTGAGAGAGTTGTTTTGTTCCAGACGGACGCTGAATTCCAAAGGTTTATCCAAGTTGAGGTTATCTTTTATTTTTTCCGGAACCGATACTTTCAGTATATAAGACTGCTCGGGATTGTTTTCGGAAAAAACTACGCTTGACACAACCGCATTGTTGCGAGTATTTATAAATTCGCAAGTGAAATATTTCGGCAATCCTTTTTGCAACAATTGATAACGCCGTCTTCCTTCTCCGAAAAATTCCATGTTAAGACGATAAGTCGCCACAAAACCGCTTTCCGTTTCCTGCGAAAAAATATCCGGCATGATATTTACTTTCCCTTCCGATGTTTTGCGTTTTAAATATATTTGTTTTTCCGTAAATTTATCGCCGTAATTGGCGGAAACCGTTACCGCTTCCGCATCTTTCAATAAAGTAAAGTTGATTTTTTTCTTTTCCCTCAGTTTAAGTTCCCTGATGTGATATTCGTAAGGTTGAGAGATGATGTTTCCCGCCGGATCTTTGAGCGAAACGTAAATATTGTACATGGCGGTTGCGTTTATTTTAGACACTCCGACTTCTTCCAACATATTGTCTTCGAGAGAAAAACTTCCGCCTGAGGTGTTGGAAACAGTCAAATCAACGTTTATCGTTCCGTCGTTAAGCTGAGATTTTATTGCCGACTCCACCGATAAATGCGGTTTATCGAAAATTACGCTCAACATATACTGCTGAAAATTTAATTTGTCGTTATCGTATTGAAGTTTGAAATCTTCATATTCCTTTCTCGAAATCATCTTCTTGGAATATAATTTTTCGGCATTCAAAAAATCCCTCTCGGATACAGCCAAACGTTTTTTTGCTTTTTCCAATGCTAAAATTTTAAATCTGTCGTCATTGGGATTATATTCCTGATAAGTTATCGCTCCGAGAACGGCAAAAATCGCTGAAATAAGAAATAAAATCCTTTTTTTCATTTTTCCCCTCTTTTTCATTTTATTTTTTCTTTTTCCTGACCGGGATTCGGTTTTCTTAAACCAGCAAAACGGATGCCAATCGTTAATTTGTTGTTTTAAGGTAATCTAATTTATCTCTAAACAAACAGTTACGGTCTTTGAATTATTTGTGATTTTCTTTTCGGAATATCTTGATCATCTTACAAAATTATTGCCTTTTACAAAAATGTCATAAGTTTTTTTTATTATTAATCGCGGTAAAAACTGCTTTCGGAGATATGATCTTTTAATATCGATAAAATAATATCGAAAAAAGGTTGACGCTATTTTGACCCGAAATTTTCAGTACTTCGCTTTTAAATAAAAAGCATGAAATTCAACGGTTTGAAAAGAAAAAATAAAATGCTTCTTGACATTCCGTCGCAGGATTAAAAAGAGGTTAGTCAAGACTAACTAATTTGGTCTTTAACGGTTGCTGATAATTAAAATTTATTCTGAAAAAGAGGTAAAAAAGAATGAAACATTTTAAATATTCACTGGTACTCGGAATGACTATTTTTGCCATAATGTTTGGCGCCGGAAACGTCATTTTACCGCCCGGAGTGGGTTATGAGGCAGGAGAAAATTATTTTGCCGCAATAATGGCTTTTATTTTAACCGGAGCCGGTTTTGCCGCCATGGGTGTATGGGCTATGGCTCTGCAAAAAAATAATTTCCTTGATATAACTCGCAAAATTCATCCGAAAAGCCATCTCTATCTTTTAACGATGGTTGTACTTATATTGGGTCCGATATTTGCTGCTCCCAGAACGGCAATCATTACGGGAGAATTGCTTACGGCAGAAATATTCGGGCAAAATTTCTATATATCTGCTGTAAGTTCTTTCCTTTTTTTCCTTGTAACTTGTCTGGTTCTGCTCAGTAAAAGCAATCTTATAGACGTAATCGGAAAATATCTTACTCCTGTTTTGATATTTTTGTTAAGTATTTTGATCGGCGGAGCTTTAATTCACAGAGCGCCTTTTGTTTCTTCTTCAATTTCTGTCAGCGATTGTTTTACTCTCGGTCTCAGAACCGGATATTTGACGGTTGATGCCTTGGGATACGTAATTATCGCTACGATAAGCATTAAAGCTATTTTGACCGAAAAAAGCATGCGACACGACGATAAAACCGGAGTTTTAAACAGAAGCGTTTTTATTGCTTTATTTTTGATTTCTTTGGTTTATCTCGGATTGGGATATATGGGAGCGACCACCACTTACGTTTCCGATCTTCCCAAACCTGCCGGAATAGATATATTAAGACATAATATTTTTGAAATTTTCGGAAAAACGGGAAACATTATTTTCGGATTGGCAGTGGCGTTGGCTTGTTTGACGACTTCTATCGGCATGATTGCCAATACTTCCAATTTCTTTTCCGTCAATACTCGCACCGATCAGAATAAATGGATTATTGGCATGTCTCTTTTATCGTTTTTAATTTCTCTTTTCCCTCTGGAAAACATTACTGCCTTTATCGGTCCGATATTGCTTATGTTGGTGCCTCCTGCCATGTGCATAGCTTTCTTGGGTTACGTCAATCGTAAGATAAGAAGACGCAGAACTCTTATCGTGCCTTTTGTTTTGAGTTTAGTTTTGGGTTTCTTCAGTTTGGCTGGAGAATTTTATGCTCCGGTAAAAACGGCTTTGGAAGTGTTGCCTCTGGGTAAATTCGGTTTAGCTTGGGTTCCGATTGTTATTTTGGCGATTATAGTAATGATGGCGATTGAAGTGTTTACCGAAAATCAATCCGTTTACGAAGAATATACGGAAGAATACAAAGTCTTGAAAGCTACGGACTAAATTATAACAATACTGTTTTATGCTGATCCTCCGGTAATTTATCGGAGGATTTTTTATTTTAGGATAACTATAAATTCGGTTGTCGCTTTTTCCGATAAACGATTGCCTTTAAAATCTCTCGTCTTATCGCTGACGGAAATTTCGTAACTCATAAAATTGCGCAAAGATTTACGGGGGGAAATTTTTATTGTTTTTCCTGCTTTTCCGATATAATCAAAATTAATTTTTTTACCGCTTTCAATTTCCGAAAATTTAATGTCAATAAAGTTTTTCAGCATTACTTCGCTGAATTCTATTTTGATAATCGGTTTTGATTCGGTTACGGTTGATCCGTCTTTGATGCTGAATTCGACAACTTCCGGAGCCAATGTATCGACAACGGCGTAACCTTCTGCTTCCGCAATTAAGGAATCTGCGATATTGCCTTTTTTATCGGTAATGTCACGGCATTTTACGGAATATTTCAAACTGTCGAGAAAATCGCATAAAATAAAACATTTTTCATCGATAATTTCCGATCTTATAACTTTTTTGTTTATTTTTGCCGAATCGGAAGAGTTAACGGAAATATCTCCGACAGAAGCAATTTTTTCATTGAAAATAAGTTCCAATTGATTTTCGTTTATTATTTTCGCTGTTTTCAAAAGCGGGGCGACGGTATCGACGTAAGCAAGGTTGAAAATTAAAAATTTATCTAGAGAATCAGCCTCTATTTTACGTCTGAAATACGGATCGGAACCGTAAGTATATTTGTTATTTTTGTTTTTATCTATATAGGCTTCGAGAAAATATGAGTCTTTGTTCAATTCTGTCAATAATATTTTATTTGTTTTTGTTGTTTTAGAATAAATTAACGTTGAATCATGAGCGAAAAGCGATAAATTTATTTCTTTTCCGAAATCATTTTTATCTTCAAAAATAATATCTCCTCTGATGGAATAATCTTGCAGTTTTCCTCCGGTAAAGACAAAATTGTATGTTTGATCCAATTTGTTGTTGTGATAACCTTTGATATTCTCGTTAAACTCAAAAAAATAATTCAAAGTATCCGGGAGATTTTCTTTTATTTTGAGCAATAAAACATTGGGATCGATCCAGGATATTTTATAATTTGCAATTTCCGGATAAATTCTCAAACCGTTTGCCAGAGAAGAATGTTTCATCGGCTTGGAAAAAGTAATTTCTATGTCCGTACTGTCAACAGCTGAAAATTCCGACGGCAAAATATTAATAATTTCCGGTCTGATCTTGTCTTTAGGACCTCCGGTAACGTTTTTTCTTTTTCCGCATCCGATCAAAATCAATAAGACAAAAAAAAATTTAAAACCCTTTTTCAATTAAATATTCCTCGGTAATTTTACTTTTTTTCTTAATATTGTTAATACGGGAAACGTACTTTCCGATGATGTCAAATTCCAAATTAACGCTGTCGGATATTTTTAATTTATCAAAAACGGTAAGTTTCAACGTATGGGGAATCAAAGCAACTCGAAAACCTGACTTTGTGATTTCCGAAACAGTGAGGCTGACTCCGTTTATTGCCACTGAACCTTGAGGAATTACTAATTCCGGATAATGTCCTACAGGTCTGAATTCAAAATAACTTGTTTCCGAAATTTTGTGTCTTGAAATTAAAACGCCTGTTGTATCGATATGCCCCTGGACAATGTGTCCGTCCAAACGTCCGCCGGCTTTTACTGCTCTTTCAAGATGAACTTCATAACCGGATTTCCATTTTCCTGCGGTTGTTTTGAGAAGAGTTTCATTCATTGCGTCGGCATCGAAGTAATCCGATCCGATTTTTGTTGCAGTGAGACAAATTCCGTTTACGGCTACCGAATCACCGAGTTTCAAACCTTCCAAAACTTTCTTGCATCCTATGCGAAAACTGCGGTCTCCGCTTCTGAATTCGACTCTTTTTATTTTACCGCATTCTTCGACGATTCCGGTAAACATTATTCATTCTCCGTTGCCGAATAACGTCGTTTGAAAGCATCCTGCAAAGTCAGATCTCCGGCATATTCCAAATCTCCTCCGAAAGGCAATCCTGTCGATAAACGGGAAATTTTTTCAACTTTTTCGGTCAGCTGATCGGCAAGAAATCTTATTGTCGATTCGCCTTCCACCGTGGGATTCAAGGCTAAAATCAATTCTCTTACGTTGTTGTTTTTTATATTAAGAACCAATTCGTTAAAGTGAATTTGCATCGGACCTATTCCCTCAATCGGAGAAAGCAGTTGTCCCAAAACAAAATAACGTCCTCGGTATTGTCCCGTTTTTTCGATATGAAAAAGATCTGCGGAATTTTGCACCACGCATAAAACCTGAGAATCTCTTTTTGCATCTGCGCAATAATTGCAGGGATCCGATTCGGTCAAACAATTGCAAACCGAGCAATTGGAATAAGATTCGGCGGCATTAATAATAGCGTTTGCCAAATCAATAGCCTGGTTGCGTCGGGAGCCGATTAGATGCAAAGCCAATCGCCGGGCGGATTTTGCTCCTATGCCCGGCAATTTTTTTAAATTTTCCTGAAGAGTTAAAAGCGATCCTGTTAACATTTATCAGAAAAGTCCCGGTATGTTCATTCCGCCGGTAAGTTTTGACATTTCGTCTTCCGATGTTTTGGATATTTTTTTGACGGCATCGTTAATTGCCGAAAGAATAAGATCTTCCAACATTTCCACATCATCCGGATCAACGCATTCGGGATTTATTTTAATATTTTTCAGATTGTACTTTCCGTCCATTTTGACACTTACCATGCCGCCGCCGGAAGTTGTTTCGACAATTTTGTTGGCTAAATCTTCTTGAGTTTTCAACAAGTCCTGTTGCATCTTTTGCGCTTGACGCATAAAATCTTTCATTCCTTTTTTTCCGCCGGGAAACATATAAACTCCTTGTGTGACTTTCCGAGTAATAAAAACTGGACAAGCCTTAAATTTAATGAATTTTGACGACAAAAAAAAATCAGAGGAATGATGCAAGTAAATTTTAATTTAATCGAATCAAAAAAGGAAATTAATTTGTTTTCATTGTTTTTTGTTATTCTTTTTTTTTCCTTTTTAAATGCTGAAAAAAGCGTTAAAACAGAAATAAATTATAAATTCATGAATGACTTTAAACATTCGGAAGAACCTTATTATAAATTTCATCCTTTAAGTATCCTGGAGATCAAACTCAGTTACCGAAAAGTTTATCTGACGGCATCCGTCGGAAAAGGTTATTGGGAAAATATGCAGGACGAACAATTTAATTTTTATTCTTGCGATGTCTTTCCGATTTCAACAGGTTTAAGCGGTAAATTTACCAAGAACTTTTTTGTTTCTGAAGCTCAGCTTAATCTTAAAGATTACGTTATAAAATATGATAATATTCCCGGGAGAGAATC
The DNA here is from genome assembly GCA_002742885.1 of Candidatus Cloacimonadota bacterium. Lineage (GTDB taxonomy): Bacteria > Cloacimonadota > Cloacimonadia > Cloacimonadales. Next base: position 56,349 of record PDOO01000024.1, on the reverse strand, counting down.
ATTTACCGAAAGCGAATTTTCCGTCGGTTATGAGATAAGCGCCGGAATAACTTACAAAAAAATTATTGTTTCGGCATTTTACGCTTACGATAAAATTTTTTCTTCAAAACCGATGAAAATAAACTATTGGGGAATTAAAACAGGTTTTATTTTGAATACGCCTTTTTTAGGATTTATGACAAATGAAAAATAAACTTATTATTCTTTTTGCTTTTTTGATCGCCGAACTTTTTCCGGCAACCGTCGGACGAATATTTGATATTGCCGCTTATTTGCCGGGTTATTCTGCGGAAAGCATAAACAACAACCGATGGAAAATCGTACCGAAAAATATTCCGATTCCGGTTGTAATCTGCGTTGATGATCAAACTCCCGGATTTTCTTTTTTGAATAATTTGTCTTTTTTCGAGAGGAATTACGTTCAAAATTTCCCTTTTGATTTTGAGTTCGATTTTAATGAAGAATTTTTCCCGGTGATTAAAACTTCCTCATTGCGTACCCCGAAAAAAGAATTTTTCTTTCAGTTAACCGGAAGCTTGGCAAACGAAACAAAAGATCCGATGATCTCCGGTTATAATGATGACAACTCAAAACAAAATGTGGACAGAAAAGCGGTTATATACAATATCTTTACCGGAACAAATCAGAAAAAATACTCTCTTGCAAGCAATATTATTTTAAACTCCGTTCATCAAACGGATGTTGAAGAATACGAACATATTGTCTATTCCAACACAGAATTTAGAGGAAGAACCGACTTCTCTTATGGCGATTTAAATTTTAAAAGCAAAAATATCGGATTAACTGCCGGAACGGGAAAGAGCGAAGCCTTTTTTTTCTTTCATCCCGTGCTCGGAGCAGATATTCCTCTCAATGTAAATGAAAAAAGATTACGGACAGATTTGATTCTGGATGACTGGAAAATAAGTTACAGGGTAAATTGGGAAGATTACGAAGAATTTAAACCGGTAAAAAAACTCGGGGTAAATTTTAAAAGCATAAACCGGGAATTATCTCTTAAAAAAGACTTTTCTCTTTTCAACCGGAAAATAAAGCATCGAACATCTCTTGATTTTTATAATTTTGACGACGGTAAAAAGAATTGCAGATTAGCATTTATTTCCGAATCTTTTTCTTCAGTTTTTAAATTTAAAGAATATTGCCTGACTGCCGATTTTAATCCCGGTTATGAAAAAAACATCGGATTTTTAAAATCTGCGGGAATTAAGCTGAAAAATAATGACTTTTATGAATTTCGTTGGTTTTATACGGAAAAACATCCTTTCTCGATCAATCATTTTAATTATCTGTTAACTCAAAATACGGATATTTACGAGCATGAAGATATTTCGCAAAAAGGTAAAATAAAATCTCAGAAAACTTATTTTGCTGATGTTTCTTTGAAAAAAAAATCAGGTTTTTTGACTTTGACATGTCTGCCTTCGATCAGTTATTCCGATGATTTATGCTATGTCGATTATCGCTATGCTTACGAAAATAAATTAATTTCGGAACCGATAATTTACGCAAACGAACACGGAACCTTAATCGGAATATCCGATAAAATAAAAATATCGTTAACGGGAATTGATCTTGAGTTTTGGCATTATGCCCAAATTTATGCCGGCGGTTCGCATATTTTCAATAAATTTATAAGAACGAAACGTCCGTTTTGGGGCATAAATTGTCATTATTGTCCGTTTGAAGATTTGAGCTTTGATCTGAATTTTTGTCGGAGACCGCAAGAAAAAATATATGAATTCCGTTACGTAAACGGCATTCCGAACAATTATTTTTCTGATAAAGTTACTTATATCGAGTCATCTTTGAAAAGCCAAAATCTTCTCTCTTTAAAAGTCGGAAAATTATTTTTTGACAATATGCTTCTTGTCTCTTTTAATTTTGAACATCTCCTTCAAGAATCAGAACCTTTTCATCCGAGGGGAGTAAGACGAGATTTAACCGTTTGGGTAAATTTTGATTTCCTTTCGGAAATTGATTTACTAAACCGGGATAATGAGCAGACTGAAAATCTTTCTTCCGAGAAGTGAAATATTCAATAAATTTTTTTGAAGATGATCCGCATTTATTCTGAATCTGTTTAAAGAAAAATATTCAGACGCAATTTAATAATTATTTTTGTTGTCCTCCGGTTAAAAAAAAGCCCCGGCATTTGCCGAGGCTCGATAATGATTTTCGTTTTATTAAACCTTGAATGAATCTACTATTGCTTTTAGCTCTTTTGATATTTTCATGAGTTCTTCGGCGGAAGCATTGGTTTCTTTTGCCGTATCCGAAGTATTAATTGCGTTTTCGGAAACGGAAGTAATATTATCCGTGATTTCATGCATTCCTGAACTGATTTTGGCAGTATTTGCTGAAATATCGGAAACTCCGTTATTGACTTCTTGACTGTTGCCGGCAGTATCTCCGGCTATAATTGCAGCTTCTCCCGTACTTTGCGTTATTTCGTTGAGTCCGGATTTTGCTTCTTCGGAATTTAAGAGAACCTGATTAGCCAGTTTATTATTTGTTTTGGCAAGTTCTCCAGATTGTTCTGCGGTTTGAGCCATTACTTGCATATTGCCTGAGATTTCGTTTATGGTAATTGTTTGTTCTTCAACGCTCAATGCTACCAATCTGTTAATTTCGTTCAATTCCGAAACTATGTCGGCAACATCAGTAATTGACCGGGCGGCATTGCTTATTTCGTTTTGAATCTCCAAAACCTGTTTTGCTGTTTTCTCGGCGGAATCCTGAGTTTGCTTGGCAAGTTCTTTCACTTCGTTTGCTACTACCGCAAATCCTTTTCCGGCTTCTCCGGCTCCTGCCGCTTCTATGGTGGCATTGAGAGCAAGCATGTTGGTCTGATCGGCTATTGAGCCGATAAGTTTGATTATTTTGCCTACTTCAAGAGCAGATTCCTGCAATTTCTTCATCAATTCGGCGGAAGACAAACTTTTTTCGTTGGCGCTCACTGAAATTTGATTTGCTTTTTTGGTTTGAGAAGATACTTCAGAAAATGAAGAATTCATTTCTTCTATGGCTGATGCCGAGGTATTTACTTTCTCGACCAGTTCATTAAGATAGTCGGCAGTAATATTGATATTTTGATTTAAATTGCCGATGTCTGAGACAATATGCGATATATTGGTTGAAGCTTCTTCCGTAGCGGCAGCGACGGTTGTAATGTTGGAAGACATTTTTTCGGAAGAATCGGCAACTGAATTTACGCCGGCAGACGCCTGCTTGGCGGCAGATGCAATCGAAGAAAGATTTAGCGATATTTCTTCGGCGGCAACGGATGTCGAACGTGTTCTTTTCGTCATTGCTTCTGCCGTTTCGCTTAATAACTCTGATTTGTTTTTCAGTTCGAAAGATGAAATATTCAATTCCTCCGCATAATTTTTAAGATTTTGCATAGTATTGGTAATTGAACTTTTCAATTCAGCATAAGATTTCACCAGCATCCCGATTTCATCGTTTCTTCTTAAATATTTTTCTTCGGCATCTTCGGTAAAATCATTTTGTCCCATTCTCTCAAAAAGTTTAACCATGCTGTTAATAGGAACAGATATTAATTTATTGGAAGTAAACATTATAATAAGAACAAACGCCAGACCTATGAAAATACCGATAAAAGTTATAAAGTTTCGAATTGAATCCGATAACATGTGTAACTCGGTTTGAGGAATTGTGGCAGCCAAGTACCAAGGCTTTTCCGTAAATCTGGAAAATAATAAGCTTTTCTTTTCACCTTCGTGGGTATAATTGAACATTCCTTTCGAGGTTGTTACGGCTGAGAATTTTTTACCTATGTCAAGATGAAGAAAGCTTTTTCCCAAGACTTCTTTGCGCGGATGTCCCATAACGATTCCCCTGTCGTCCTGAAAATAGAAGTAACCGGTTTTACCGAATTTAAGGTCAGCCAAATAGTTAGTATAAATATTTTGTAAATTTATGGAACAAAAAATTACGCCCAAGAAGTTTCCTGTTTTGTCTTCAATTCTTTGGGCTATCAGAAAAACGAGTTGATGAGTGAAAGGAGATTCTAAAGCATATTTATCCTGATAATTTTTATCTCCTGATTTCAATTTATTGAAAAACTCGTATTTTGCCAAGTTTATGCCTATTTTACTCTCATCGGAAGCTCCGTAAATATCTCCTTTTTTATCAAGAACGAAAACTTTTTCGTACATGGGGTATTCCGCTTTAAGCTTTTTGCAGACAGCATTAAGATTTGTCCTGCTTGAATTCATCAGATCATTTTGGACAACTATGTTGTAACTGTAACTTTCAACAAGGTTTTCCGTAGTTTGAATCATAAATTCAATTAATCTTCTTGTTTGTTCTATAAATTGCTCTGCATTTCTTTTTTCGCTTTTAAAAACTCCTTTTTCAACTTTTGCCGAAGAAACGTTAATAATTGCGGCGAATGAGATGATTATAATTACTGATATAATTAAACTTAACTTATAACCTATTTTAAGATTATTATAAAAATTCATTACTCGACTCCTGTTTTTTTCGCAAAAAAAAGAAGTTTACCGTAAATTGTCAAAATAAATTTGTCCGTCAAAAAAAAACATAAGTATAATCTGTATGCATTTTTCTTTCCGGGAAAATATATCTCTTGATAATATTTTTCAGGCTGAATAATTGTTTTTGTTCATGTGAATCGGTAAGCAAATTTATTTATAATTCTCTGATTTCTGATTTTTTCTTTCGTCTGAAGTAAAGTTAAGGTTCATTTCTTTATGTTGTAACCTGTTTTAGATTGGCAGTTATTCTAAAGACTTGACAATATTACGGCAACTAATTGTTTATCTTGATTCGGCATATTTTTTGTGTCATTAATTAACTTGCAAACAAGGAGAACGATATGAGCTCAACAGCCGTACTCGGTTGTATTTACGGAGATGAAGCTAAAGCAAAAATAGTTGATGTTTTAGCTGAGAATAAAGACGCTGTTGTTCGCTTTCAAGGCGGCAGCAATGCGGGACATACCATAAAAAACAACGGTAAAACTTATATTTTGCATATTATTCCGTCCGGGATTCTTTATCCTGAAATGAAGTGTGTTTTGGGAAGCGAAGTTGTTATAAATCCTTTTGAATTATTGGAAGAAATGACTAATTTAAACGAATTCGGAATTAATTTTAAGGGCAGATTTTACATTGATCCGAGAGCTAATATCGTCCTGCCTGTTCACAAAATGTTGGATTCGGGAAGAGAAGCCGATTCGGAACAGATAAAAATAGGAACGACAAAAAGAGGAATCGGACCGTGCTATGCCGATAAAGCCGCAAGAGTCGGATTAAAAATTCAAGACCTTAAAGATGCTGATTATCTCAAATCAAGACTGATAAATCTTTATCAATATCATGAAACAGAAATTTCCGAAGAAGATTTGAACAAACTTCATTGCGATTTATTGAAAGCCGGCGAAAAAATCAAAGATTTTATTGTTCAGGTTCCTTATATGTTGAATGAAATGTACGATGAGGGAAAAGATATTTTATTTGAAGGAGCTCAGGGAACGCTTTTGGATATTACTTACGGAACTTATCCTTTTGTTACTTCTTCTCACACCGTTTCGGGAGGAATTTGCATCGGAACCGGCATGAGTCCTCATAAAATAGATAAAATCGTCGGTGTTTACAAAAGTTATTTTACGCGCGTGGGAGAGGGACCTTTCCCGACGGAATTATTCGACGAAATCGGTCAGCAAATCAGAGATCGAGGCAACGAATACGGTTCCACTACAGGAAGACCGAGACGTTGCGGCTGGTTTGATGCCGTTTCCGCAAAATTTACTGCCATGATTAACGGTGTAGATGTTATTGCTTTGACTTTGGTTGATGTTCTCCGGGATATTGATGCCCTGAAAATATGCACGGCTTATAAAATTAACGGAAAAGAAACAAATCATATGCCTGCTGATTTGAAAGATTTTGCTTCCGCAGAACCTGTTTTTGAAGAATTGCCCGGTTGGTCGGAAGATATTTCGGGTATAAAAGATTATGATAAACTGCCGGAAAATGCCAGAAAATATATCGAAAGAACGGAAGAATTGCTGGGAATTCCCATTAAAATAATTTCAGTGGGTCCGGACAGAACTCAAACCATATTCAGATAATTTTAACCGAGCGGAGAAATCCGCTCATTGCTTTTTGCGGAGGATTAAGTTATGATGAAAAAATATATTTTATGCTTGTTTTCCATGATGTTTTTTCTGTTATCCGTTTTACGGGCGGAAGATTACGTTTATACCGCTCCGGAGCTGATGCAAAGCGCCTACCGGTCTTACAGTCAAAATTTTCCTTTTGCTTCCCTTTTGGGGAAAGGAAATACAGGTGTGGCGGAAACGGGCGGGCTTCCTTTGCTTAACAGAAATCCGGCATCTTTAAATCTTCAGGCAACCTCTTTTAATTTCGGTTTGTTAATGAAATCAAACGCTGAATCTTTAATCAAAGAAGAAGCGAATAAAAATTATAAACTTAATCCCCTGCTCGGAACCGTTTCTCTGGGATTTCCTTTGAACGATAAAATGAACTTCGGCGTAACTTATCTGGAAAAAAAATCAATTGTAATGAAATCAATCAAACTTCATCTCAAAACGGGAGTAAACCGACTTAGAGAACCGGAATATACTCAACAGGATATTGTGATGACGTTAAATTACAATTTCGGAAAATTCAAATGCGGATTAAACGTAATTAATGAATATCATTATGTTTACAGCCAAAGAAATTATCAGGATATTTGGTCAAATTTAAAAGATAAAGATACGGTTTTCAGATTTCAGCCCGGAATCCTTTACGAATACGGAAATTTCTCTTTCGGATTAACTTATAAAACAGAAGCGAAAGCAAAATTTAACCTCTTGAAATGGAAACCGCCTCATCAGGAAAATATATTTGAAGAAAAATACAACACGACTTTGCCGTTTGAACTTGCCGGCGGAATAAATTTTAAACCGAGCAAGACATTAAGTTTTAATCTTGAAACGGAATATATTAAGACAAGTGACGAAAATTCCGCCAACGATGATTTGTTAAACGTGAAATTCGGTTTGGAAAAAGAATACAAAGATTTCCGTTTCAGAATAGGTTATATGCGCTTGCCGCAAGCTTATTCCGGTAAAATAACCGTGCCTTATCATCAGGAAACCTTGGATGAATATAATTCCGACGACGAAAGAGAGATGAACGACGGAAACGGAGGAAATAACGGTACAAGCGAGGATTACGATCAACCGGATCCCGACTTGACCATTATCGAAAATAACAGGCAAATGTTGACCTGCGGGTTCGGTTATTTTCACAAATACGGCGACCTGAACATTGCCGTTGCCGGCGACGTAAAATCAAAAAACACTCCTGCCCAATTTGTTATGAATTTCGGTTTTAACCTCAATAAAGTAAAAAAAGCTTTTGCAAACAAAGCATGGCTTAAAAGCGATTAAGAATTTTGAAAAAAAGATATGTCTTAAAACTCGGCTATGACGGAACCGATTTTAACGGTTGGCAAATTCAACCTCGCGGCAGAACCGTTCAGGAAGAAATCGAAACAGCTTTATCCGTTATTGCCAAACAAAAAATACCGGTACTCGGTTCGGGGCGCACCGACTCCGGAGTTCACGCTTTCAATCAATACGCCCATTTTGATTTTCCGATAAACATGACTGCGGAACAAATTAAAGCGGCTCTTCAAAATAAACTTTCCAAAGAAATTAAAATAAAAAAAGTTTTTGAAACAGATTCGGAATTTAACGCCAGATTTTCGGCAACTCAGCGCCATTATAAATATTTCATCGTTAATGATTGGACGCCTTTCAATAAATATTACAGCTCTTGGTTTCCGAGGAAAAAAATTGATTGCGAATTAATTTGCTCTTATCTTGATTATTTTGTCGGAGAACATGATTTTGCCGGATTTTCAAAACCCAATCCCGAATTAACACACACCCGTTGTCTGATAACAAGGATTTCTTTCGATAAAACGGAAGAAGGTTTTTTGTTTCAAATAAAAGCAAATAGATTTTTGCATAATATGGTTCGGCGAATTGTCGGATGTCTGATAACTCTTTCGGATAAAAAATACAGTCCGGAAATAGTTCCCGAACTGCTTAAAAGAAAACAATCTGATCAAAAACTGGTTCCTTCCGCTCCGCCTAACGGATTATTTTTGTGGGAAGTTCTTTATCCCGATTACCCGGAATTAAATGTCGTTATCTATGAGTAAATCTTTAGTTTTTTATTGATTCAAAAAATTTAAGATAATTTTTTCGTTTTGCTTAACGTCTTTTTCTCCGAAAGCGTCAGTTGCCAAAAACTTTGTTGCTCCGGTTTCGGAATTGATGTTTTCGATAATCATTTTACAGCCTTGGACAAAATTTATTTCAGGGTGAAATTGTACGCCCCAGACGTTTTTTCCTTTTAAACGAAAAGCTTGAATTTTACAATTATCTGTTTTTGCCAAAATTTCGAATCTGTCGTCTAAATTGCAAACTTCGTCATAATGAGACTGAATAATAACAGGATTTTTTATGTCCTCGAAAATTGGCGAATCTTTGATAATCTCAAGTTTTTTCCAACCGAATTCCGGTATTTCCGCTTTTCGGCAAGCCTGATCTCCTGCAACGGCTTTTGCCAGCATTTGATGACCGTAACAAATTCCGAAAATTGCTTTATCTTCATTCAAAAATAAATTTATAATGCGATAAATTTCCTCGTCTACGTCGTTTTTCCGGGAAGCCGAAAGTCCCGAACCGGACAAAATAAGATGGGTAAAACCGGAAATATCTTTTACTTTATGCAGTTCGTTTAAGTTGACGACAAAATAACCTTTTCCGTATTTTCTTAAAATACGGGGAATCGTTTCAAAACCGAATTCAATTCGAGGTTCTTCCGTTGTTATCAAATTTAAAACTAATATCATGATTATCTCCAAAATATTTTTTCGGCTTTTTCAAAAAATTAAATTATTCGGTCAAGTTTATATTTGAATGTTTTGAAGAGAAGGCATTAAGCTGTAACGCTTTCCGTGAAATCATAATAGGGCGATTTGCACTAATTTTATATTCGGCAAATAATTATGCCGTATCGTTTTTCTGACTTGACTCATAACCCCGATTTTTAATTAGTGGTAAACTTGATTTTTTTAGTAAATCATTTTAAAGAAAAAAAATATATTCCCGGGAGGAAAAATGAAAAAAATTTTAACTGTATTGGTCTTATTGAGCGCTTTTGCGATATTGGCGGCGGATAATTTGAAAATAGCCTGCTTTGATTCGGAAAAGATCATGTTGGAAAGCAAGGACGCAATAGAAGCCAAGAAAATGTTTGATAACGATGCTGCCGAATGGCAACGCCAATTGTCCGAAAAAGAACAGGAAATAAAACGCCTTAACTCGGAATACGAAGCAAGACGCTTGACCATGACAGAATCAAGCAAAAAAGAAACAGAAGAACAAATCAGAAAACATTACGAAGAACTGCAAAGACTTACTCAGGAAATTTTCGGAGAAAACGGCAGAGCCGCTCAAAGAAATCAGGAATTGTTGAGTCCTATTATGGATAAATTGAAAAATGCCATAGAAAAAATTTCGGTAGATAATAATTATCAAATGGTTCTTGACGTTGCCGCCGGCGGAGTAATGTATGTTGTCCCGTCTTTGGATATTACGGAAGATATTATTTCTGAAATGGATAAATAATAAATGAAAAAATTTTCTTTCCCTTTGTCTCCGGCTCAAATTGCCGAAAAAATACCCGGCGAATTAATCAATTCCAAAGAACTTATTCTTGATAATGCCGCTCAATTATCGGAATCAAACCCGAACTCGATTTGTTTTTACGAGAATAAAAAATATTTAAACGATTTGAAAACCGCTAAAGCCGGCATGATTTTCGTAAAACCTGATTTTAGCCTTGAAGATGCTCCCGATGCGGTTTATTTTAAAACGGAACATCCTTATCTGTATTTTATGGCAACAATTAAATTTTGGTTGCAGACAGAGAATAAAAGCAAACCTTTTATTTCTGAAAATGCCGTAATCGCAAAATCGGCGACAATCGAAGAAAACGTAACGATTGAAGCGAATGCAGTTATCGGAGAAAACGTTAAAATCGGCAAAAACACGACCGTAAAAGCAAATTGCGTTATTGAAGCAAACAGCAATATCGGAGAGAATTGTCTTTTTTATCCGAATGTCAGCATCTATGCCGAAAGCGAGATAGGCAATAATGTTATTTTGCACAGCGGAGTTGTCATCGGAGCAGACGGATTCGGTTATATTCTTCACGAAGGAGTTCAGCAAAAAATTCCGCAAATCGGTAACGTTATACTGGAAGACGACGTGGAAATAGGTGCAAATTCTTGTGTGGACAGGGGAACATTGGGACCTACCGTCATTAAAAAAGGTTCTAAAATAGATAACCTGGTGCAAGTCGGACATAATTGTTCTCTGGGAAAAAATTCGATTTTGTGCGCTCAAGTCGGTTTAGCCGGCAGCACAACTTCAGGTGAATATGTTTACCTCGGAGGTCAAGTCGGTTCTGCCGGTCATCTTCATATCGGAGACAGGGCGCAAATTGCGGCTCAATCGGGACTTGCCGGCAATGTTAAAGAGGACGCAAAGTTATTTGGAACTCCCGCAGTAAACGCTATGCAACAAAAAAGAATGGTTTCATCTTTGATGAAATTGCCGGAATTTATGAAAACAGTTAAAAAATTTATAAAAGACTCTAAATAAGGATTATTATGGCTGAAAAGAAACAAACTGTCGGCGGAGTAACTTCTTACACCGGCATCGGACTTCATACGGGAGAAATATCTACCGTTACTTTCAAACCCGCCGGACCGGACGAAGGAATAGTCTTTGTCAGAACGGATATGCCCGGATCGCCGGAAATACCTGCGGACATAGATCATGTTATTGACATATCGCGCGGAACAACAATAGGTTTAAACGGAGCTTCGGTTGCCACCGTAGAACATGTAATGGCTGCCGTAAAAGGCTTAAATATAGACAATATCAGATGTGAAGTAAACGGACCGGAAGTTCCTGTCGCAGACGGTTCCGCCATGCCTTTTCTCTCTTTGTTGAAAGAATTGGGGAAAAAAGAACAAGACTCGGAAAGAGAATATTTCGAATTTAATGAAGCAATATCCATGTACGGATTGGAAGATGACGTTGATATCGTGATCGTTCCTTCTAATGATTTTAAAGTAACCTTTATGGTTGATTACAAGCATCCGAATCTCGGTACTCAATACACATTTTTACCGTCAATAGATGTTTTTGAAAAAGAGTTTGCCTCCGCCAGAACGTTTTGTTTCCTTCATGAAATTTTATATTTAAAGGAAAAAGGCTTGATCAAAGGCGGAAGCTTGGATAATGCCGTTGTCGTTGCAGCTCCGGAGATTTCGGAAGAAAATCAGCAGAAACTTAAAGATATGTTCGGATACGAAGAGATTCCGAATAATTCAAACGGCATATTAAACAGCGAACCGTTGCGTTATCATAATGAGTTTGTCAGACACAAAGTCCTTGATTTAATCGGAGATATGGCTCTTCTCGGATTGCCGGTCAGAGGACATATTCTTGCCGCTCGTTCCGGACACAAAGCCAACGTTGAATTGGTTAAAAAACTTCGCAAGATTTATAAAAAACAAGAACTTGAAAAAATGTATCAGAAAAAACGGATTGCCGATGTCGTTTTTGATATAAACGCCATTCAAAAAATTTTACCGCACCGTTATCCTTTCCTGCTGGTTGATAAAATAATCGAATTTACGGCGGGCGAATCAATTACCGGAATTAAAAACGTAACTGCCAATGAGCCGTTTTTCCAAGGACATTTTCCGGGTCATCCGGTTATGCCGGGAGTGCTTATTGTGGAAGCCATGGCTCAAACCGGGGGAATTATGCTGCTGAACGCTCATGATAAGCCGGAAGATCTGGTAGCTTATTTTGCTGCCATAGATAACGTAAAATTCAGAAAACCGGTTTTGCCGGGAGATACCTTGCGCTTTGAATTAAAAGTTATTTCCATTAAACGATCTCTTGCTAAAATGCACGGTGAAACGTTTGTGGGAGACCAAAAAGTCTGTGAAGGCGATTTCTTGGCAAAAGTAATGAAAAAATGAGGATAAAATGATTAAAATTCATCCTTCCGCCATAGTTCATAAAAACGCAGAGATTGCCGATAACGTTACTGTCGGACCTTATTGCATAGTAGGTGAATTTGTTAAAATCGGAGAAGGAACCGAATTGTGTTCAAACGTTATTATAGACGGAGATACCGTAATAGGCAAGAATAATAAAATCTTTCATTCTGCCGTTTTGGGAACCGAACCGCAAGATTTGAAATACAAAGGAGAACCGACAAGATTACGCATAGGCGATGAAAACTCGATCAGAGAATTTGCCACCTTAAATAAATCGGCAACAATGGATGAAGATGTCGTTATAGGCAATCGCAACTTGTTGATGGCTTATACGCACGTTGCTCATAATTGCCGACTCGGCAACAATATCATACTGGCAAACGCCGTTAATCTGGCAGGTCATGTGCATATTGATGATTTTGCCATTATCGGAGGAATGACAGCTGTTCATCAATTCGTTAAAATAGGAGCTTATGCTTTTGTCGGAGGAAAATCGGGAGCTAAAAAAGATGTTCCGCCTTATACCAGAGGCGAAGGAATGCCTTATGAGGTTGTCGGAATAAACTCGGTAGGTTTGCAGCGCAGAGGATTTTCCGAAGAAGTTATTGCCGATATAAAAAAAATCTATCGTCTCTTCTACAGATCAGGTTTAAATGTTACTCAGGCAATTGATGAAGCAGAAAAATCAACTGATCTTTCACCCGAAATTATTTGTTTTATTGATTTTGTCAAAAATTCCGAACGCGGAATATGCAGAGGAAGAAAAAGCAAATCATAACTTTCCCTACCATAAAGCCCTTACGGGCAATGATCCGATTAAGAAAGTCTCGTTTTTACGGGACTTTTTTTGTGATTTTATTTTAATTAAAATTAATATTCAGGTGATTGAGTTAAGCAGAAAATCTTTAAACATCTTATTCAATAAGAAAGAATTTGCGGATTTTCTCTGCAAATAACATGTAAAATCATCGGGCAAGAACTGCTTGCTTCCGACATTATAAAAATATCGTCGAGAGTTTTTCTCGTTTCGTTCTTTTGTCGGAACCAAAGAATGAAAAACATCATTAGAATAACATAGATAAAAAAAATCCCCGACTTTTGCCGAGGATTTGAACGCTGATTCTCTTCTTCAACAACAAACATTTATTTGTTTTGACGGTTTCCCGTCGAGATTGAGGCGATAAAAATAGATTTATTGCAGTTTCTTGATTTCTTCTTCCTATAAACCGGCAGATTTTTCGATTATGTCAAAATCCACTCCGGCTTTTAACAAGTTTTTGGCAATTTCAAGAGCTTTCTTTTTTTCTCCTTCTTCTCTGGCTTTCTCTAATCTTTTTTGAAGTCCTTTTCTTTCAGTTTCTTCCATTTGATCTTTTCTTTCTCTTTGCTTGGAATAGTATTGGTCATAGGCAAGCAATTCTTCTTTTGTCCAAGTATATCTTTCCGCATCTTCGTAAGCGTACTTTAATCCTGTGTCTTCAATATCATCCGGAATCATCTCAAGACTTTCGCTGATTGCCGATAATTTTACCAAAATAACTATCAACATAATCATTATTTTTTTTTATTTTACTCCTCCACCGTATTTATTTTAATTACCTCATCCGGGTTACCTGTTTGGCAGAAATAAAGAGCGTTTAAAATCATTGATGATTCTCCTGTTTTTATATCATATAAATATATTTCACCGGTATTATAGAACATATCAGAATCAACAATAACAATAGCAGTAAATCGATGTTCGCTGCAAAAATTAAAGAATCTGCCCTTAAAATTGTTAAAATTCATAACAGAACCGTCAACCGTATTATAAACACTTGTTCCCTTGCGAGAGACGATATACCTGGAGTCAGGAGAGCGTCCTATTTTTCTTCCCATTATCAAACCCGTATCAATCGGTTCGGATGAATTTTGGGACAATATTTTAAGAATACCGGTTTCGGTAAATATTTCGTTATTTGGTCCGAATACGGCGCTTTCTATATATGAACTGTCCGATACATAAACTTTTTTGAGGGAATTATCTGTTAAGTTTAAAGATTCAATCCCATACTTATTGTCTGTTTTTTTACAAATAAGGCTTCCGATTCGTCTGTTGCTGCATCAAACTCCCAAGCATCTCCGATAAACAGACTTCGGTATTCTTCGGTATAAGGATTTAAAATGACAAAGTCATCTTTTTCGGAAATAAAATATATTATATCTTTTTTACTTATAATAAAAGTATGAACATTGCTCCACTTATTCACTATAGTAAATTTCTTACAAAGTTTTTTTATCTTTGAATTTACTGTCCGTTAAATAAAGGTTCGAACCGATTGTACAAATATAACGGTCGTAATTATTTAATTTCTTTATCTTATAACAATTAGGTATGTCATTTAATATTTCCGTCTCATGCGTTGCTATATTATAACGACTTATACGAGAAAAAGTATTTATGTTTTCCTCAAAAGGATCCGATAAAAGATGACAACGGATAAAAAATAACGGTAATATCAACATAATAATTATTTTTTTCATTTTGTACTCCTTTGGTCAATACGACCATGTTAAAATTTAAATTCATTGTTTTCAAATTAAACTGCATACCGTTTATTTTGCTTTTTTTCATTAAAACCGGGTTAAGTAAATCCGTATTTTCCGGTAAAAAATGCTTGTCTGTTTTTGAAAAATAATAATATTTTCCTGTATATTAAGCATATTTTTAGAATAAAGAGATTATTTAAGTTGTACTTTGCAAGTAAACTGCAAAAGAATAATTTTTTATTAAAAAAACTTTTTCATTTTAAGATCTCCCGGGATTTATTTTTGTTGAAAAGAGTCTCTTTTTTTTAAAGACCTTTATAAATAAGTACCAAAAAAGGTCGATTTATGTCTCAAATCAGCAAAAAAAATTATTTTTTTTACCTGATTTTGCGGAATTTTTCTCTTGCCGGAAAAACTTATTGTTTTTTTTATCTTAAAATCAGAAAAAGATTTGAAAATTTATTTATTTTTCGGAGTGATGATTTATGAATAACAAAGATAAGAAAAAATCACCGAACAGAGGCATTAAATTCTCTCAAGAAGATAAAGAAATATTTAAAACATCTTATGTCGCATTAATTTCAGGAGCTCATTTGCTCCATGATATTTTTACCTCTTTTTTGCCTCCTATGCTGCCTCTTTTGATTGAGACTCACGGTATTTCCATGTTTCAAGCCGGTTTGCTTGACACGGTGCGAAAAATTCCGTCTTTGTTTAATCCTTTGGTCGGTTTGCTTGCCGATAAAATTTGTCTTCGTTATTTGGTGATTTTTTCTCCTTTGCTTTCTGCTCTCGGCATGTGTTTATTGGGTATAGCTCCGTCTTTCGGTCAGATGATTTTTTTATTGTCTCTGGTCGGTATCTCTAATACGATGTTCCATGTTCCGGCTCCCGTCATGATTAAGCAGGTTTCCGGCAACAGGGTTGGCAAGGGAATGAGTTTTTTTATGCTGGGGGGTGAAATTTCTCGAACCTTGGGACCTATTTTAATTACCGGAGTAATCTCTTTGCGAGGATTGAAAGGAGCGGTGAGTATTATTCCCGTCGGGGCTTTAGCAACTTTTTTTCTTTGGATAAAATTACGTAATTTTCATATGGTTTCGCCTGCCGATAAATCAGATAAGATTAAGTTGACCGGAACGATAAAGAAAATTATGCCTGCCATGATTTCCGTCTCGGGAATCATGTTTTTTCGTACTGCCATGAAGATTTCTCTTACTTTGTATTTGCCTGCTTACATGACAGGTAAAGGCAATTCCATTTTTCTTGCCGGCAGTTCGTTGGCTGTTTTGCAGTTTGCCGGAGCTTTCGGAACTTTTGCGGCAGGCTCCGTTTCAGATAAAATAGGACGTAAGAAAACGTTAATTTCTGCCTCTGTTTTAACTCCGATTTTGATGACGGCTTTCCTTTATGCGGACGGTGTTTTGAAAATTTCCGTTTTAATTTTACTGGGCTTTTTTCTTTTTTCTTTCGGACCTGTTTTAATGGCTTTCGTGCAGGATACAGATACAGAACATCCCGCTTTCGCAAACGGAGTTTATATGATGATAAATTTCGGCATAAGTTCTTTAATGTCTCTTCTTATCGGATTGGGCGGAGATAAAATCGGTTTGGAAACAACTTTTAAAACGGCAATTTTGCTTTCTCTGGGATCAATACCATTTGTTTTGACGATAAAAGAAAAGCGTTGCTGAAAAGCAGCGGAATTTTTATGATTTTTTGTTATCAGAGGAATTTTTAATTGCTTTTCGGGAAAAAATCGGTTTACATAATTTAGGTATTTTCGGTTTAGGTTTTTCAAAATAATAAAAGGAACTCTTACATTTAAAAATATGAATATATTCACCGGATTCAGAGAGAAATATTTACAGCGTCGGGGACAAAGAATGCTGATGCGCGGCGATCACGAAAAAGCGTATAAAATATTTGAAAAAAATCTGTTTTTAAATAATTCTCCTCAAAATCAATACAATTTGAGCGTGGCTTTAATAGGTTTGGGAAGATACCGGGAAGCGGATAATTTTTTGTCTAAACTTTCCGAGCAATACCCTGATAACGAAATGATTTTAACTTGCTTGGGAGAGACTTCCCTTATGCTCGGCAAATGGCAAAATGCAATTGATATTTTTGAAAAATTAAAAAGTTTGAACAAATTCCGAAAATTGTATGAAAAATATTCGGAAATAAGCAAAGATCCGATTTTAAGAGATAAATTTACGACTGCTCGAAAAAAAATCAATCTTGCTCAAAAAGAAATCGGCGCCGGCAATTACAAAAAAGCTTTGGAACTGCTGAAATTTGCCGCCGAACTGCAGCCGGACGACGCTTGGCTGATGAATAATATCGGTTCTTTGATGTTGACGCTTAAAGAAAATCCCCGCGATGCTTATCCTTATTTTGAAAAAGCCGTTATTTTGAATCCTGACAACGAAAAATTTAAAAATAACCTCAGTGCGGTAAAAAAGAGGATTCGTTAATGAAAAGAATATTCAAATTTTTTGTTTTTATTGTTTTAGCTTTCTTAATTTTGTTCTTTAACCCTGTTTCCGCTCGCATTATTACTTTGGCTGCGGCTCATTATTACGGTTTGAACGCGCATTATTTTTACAGGATGATTCGAGCTGAAAGTTCGTTTATGCCTTGGGCAAAATCCAAACGGAATGCTTACGGTCTGGGACAGATTCAACCCCGAACTGCTCGTTACATGGAACCTGACTGCCGTACTTTTTATTTGTGGTTTCCTATAACGAATTTAAGAATCTCGGCAAAATACGTTAATTACTTATTAAAAAAATATAACGGAAACATGTCGGTTGCTCTTGCCGCTTATAATTGGGGAGAGACGAATGTTGACAGAAAAGTTAAAAATATGACTTTGCAAAAAAATAAAAATTATATTGAATTATTTAATGATATTCCCGAAACTCGTAATTTTATAAATAAAATAATGAATGAAAAATCGGATTAATTTAAAATAATTTAATGAATGGAGAGTAAATGGATTTAGGAACTCTGGCGGGTGTGATTGTCGGACTCGGACTTATTCTCGGAGCTATTTTATTGGGCGGAAATATGGGGGATTTTGTTGATATTCCGTCTCTTATGATTGTCGTCGGGGGAACGATTGCCGGTATTTTTATAGCTTATCCCATAAAAACTGTTTTTAAAATTTTTAAAGTTGTGAAAAATGCCTTTTTCAATAAGCCCCGGGACATTCATCCTCTGATCGAAGATGCCGCTAAATTTTCCAATATCGTAAAGGCTCAGGGAGCCATTGCTTTGGAGAAGGAAGCCAAAGGCGTTTCGGACGAGTTTTTTCGCAAAGGACTTCAGATGATTGCCGACGGCACGTCTCCGGCAATTATAAATGACATCATGTCCGGAGAAATTGCTCTTATGAAAGAACGGCATAATCTGGGAAAAACCATTTTTGACGATCTTGCGAAGTTTGCCCCCGCTTTCGGTATGATCGGTACGCTTATCGGTTTAGTGCAAATGCTGGCTGGCTTGGATGATCCGTCTTCAATCGGTCCTAAAATGGCGGTTGCTTTGCTTACCACTTTTTACGGATCTGTCATTGCCAACCTTTTTTGTACTCCTATTGCCATCAAACTTAAGGGCAGGTCGGAAGAACAAACTTTGGCAATGCGTCTTATTCAGGAATCGATCAGAAGCATAGCTCGCGGAGATTCTCGCAGTTTAATCGAAGATAAATTGGCTATTTTCCTTTCGGGAGAGATGAGAAAGAAAATGGCTTCCGGAAAATAAAGTAATTTAAAATTAAATCTGATGCGGCAGCAAAATAAACCGTATTTCGGTAAATATTTGGAGAGTAAAAGTGGATATTGACGAAGAAGAAGTTGAACAAGAATGCGATTGTCCCGAGACTGAGTGTTCCGAAGGAGCCCCCGAATGGATGGTTACTTACGGCGATTTGGTGACTTTGCTCATGTGCTTCTTTGTTTTGCTTTTTTCCATGTCAAAAGTGGAAGAAGAAAAGTTTCAGCAAATTGCCGAGTCTTTGCGTTCGGCAATAGGAAATGACGATGTGCCGGAAGCAGGAACCAGAGAAGGCTTGATAATGAAGTCGGACGGCGAAAATGAATCGAAAATTGATGCCGTTGATGAATTGGGAGCAATGATTGCCAAGGAAATGGATGAAATTCAATCGGAAGTGGAAGAATTTATTCTGAAAAATAAGCTGGGCGGTCAGGTCAAAACGGAAGTGGACGACCGAGGATTTGTCATTACCATTTCCGATGTTGTTCTCTTTAATCCGGGAAGAGCGGTTATAAACGAGTCATCGGAAGAGCTTTTGACGAAAATGAAAGACATTTTAATTGAATTTCCTTATCGGGTCAGGGTGGAAGGACATACGGACAACACGCCGATTCATACTCTGCGTTATCCTTCTAATTGGGAACTTTCATCCGGACGAGCTTGTGAAGTTGTAAGATATTTTATAGAAAGAGGAATTCCGCCGGAACAATTGTCGGCGGAAGGATTTGCTCATTACAGACCGGTTGCGGATAATTCGTCCCGGGACGGGAGAGCTCATAACAGACGCGTCGAAATTGTTTACATCAGAGAAGCCATGGTTGAAGAATTAAAGAATAACGGCTTGGAAGAATTCGAAGAATCGGAAGATGAAGAATATTATGATGAAGACGAATATGAAGATGACGAAGAATATTACGAAGATGAAGAATAATGGCTGAAGACAGCGCTCAGGAAAAAACAGAAGAACCTACGGCGAAACGGAAAAGGAAAGCTCGAGAATCCGGGGACGTGGCGCGTAGCGAAGAGGTTAATAACGCCATTTTTTTGGTGATGGCTTTGTTCCTGTTCGGATTTTGGGGATCCCGTCTTCTGAATGAAATAACTTCCATGCTTAAATTCGGGTTAAGTCATCCCGATGTTGATTTAACGATCGGAAATTTGATGAATCTTTACAAAGAGTACGCATTGCGCTTTTTGTATATTGTTTTGCCTTTTGCCTTAATTATGCTGTTTGTCGGTATTGTCGGTACGGTTATTCAGGTCGGTTGGCTTTGGACTCCGAAAACTCTGGAATGGAAATGGAATAAAATATACGACTGGAGTGAGGGATTTAAAAGAATCTTTTCTGCCTCTTCGTTGAAAAATCTCGGGAAAAGCATTCTCATTATTGCGGTTTTGAGTTGGATTACCGTGATGACTCTGAAAAAAGAGATTTTTGTGCTTTTAAACATGGCAGACATGACCGCAGCTGATATTTTCTATCAAGCTGGACGCATCATAACTAAACTTTTGACCGGGATCTTTTTTTTGTATTCCGTTATTGCTTCTTTGGATTACGTGTTAACTAAATTTATTCACGATAAAAAAATGAAGATGTCCAAGTCTGAAAAGAAAGATGAATTCAGGCAAATGGAAGGAGATCCTCAAATCAGAAATAAAATCAGGTCTTTGATGATGGAAGAATCTCGCAAACGGATGATGGAAGACGTGCCTGAGTCGGATGTCGTTATTACAAACCCTGTTCATCTTGCGGTGGCTGTAAAATATGATGCCGGCGTTGCCGATGCTCCTAAAGTATTGGCTAAAGGAAAACGACTTATTGCCGAACAAATAAAGAAAATCGCAAGAGAAAACAATATCCCCGTCGTAGAAGATAAACCTCTTGCCAGAATGTTATATAAAACGACCGAAGTCGGAGAAGAAATAAATATCGAACTTTACGAAGCCGTAGCGGAAATTTTGGCTGTGGTCTATAAAGAAAAAAAGAAAAATATTTAAAAAAATACTTAAACGGATAAGATATGGCAAAAAAATCAGAAATACCGATGATTCAAAGTTTGGCTGAACGCAGCGACCTGTTTGTTGCCGTCGGCGTTGTCGTTATTTTGCTGGTTATGTTGATTCCGATGCCTCCTCTTGTGATCGACTTGCTTCTCGTGATCAATTTTTTAACGGCGTTTATTATTTTGCTTTCTCCGCTTTATATACTTCGTCCGAGTGATTTTTCTGTCTTTCCCGGGGTTCTTTTGGTGGTAACTCTTTTTCGGCTTTCTTTGAACGTTGCCACGACAAGACTTATTCTGGGCAACGCTTATGCAGGTAAAGTTGTGGAAGTTTTCGGCGGATTTATGATCAGCGGAAATTATGTCGTAGGTCTTATTATTTTCATGATTCTTTTTATCATCAATTTTAAGGTGATTACCAACGGTTCGGGACGTGTTGCCGAAGTTGCGGCTCGTTTTACTTTGGATGCCATGCCCGGTAAACAAATGGCAGTTGATGCCGATCTTAATAACGGGGTTATTACAGAAGAGGAAGCTCGGGAAAGAAGAGAAGCCATACGTCGAGATGCCGATTTTTACGGAGCTATGGACGGTGCTTCCAAGTTTGTCAAAGGAGATGCCGTTGCCGGTCTGATTATCACTTCCATAAATATTCTCGGCGGAATAATTATCGGAGTATGGCAACTTAAAATGCCGTTTATGAAGGCTCTTTCAACCTATACCGTTTTGACTGTCGGAGACGGAATCGTCTCTCAAATACCGTCTCTTTTGATCTCAACTTCCGCCGGTATCATTGTTACCAGAGCAGGAACAAAATCTGATCTCGGTACAGAACTTATGACTCAATTGGCTGCCGAACCGAAAGTTATGATTGTTGCCGGATCTGTTCTTATTCTGTTCGGTTTTGCTCCCGGGATGCCTTGGTACTTCTTTATACCGATCGGAATCGGAGTGATTTTTTATGCTTTAAAACTTCGTAAATCGATTGAGGAAGACGCCTTTGAAAGCGAACAAAAATCTGAGCTTGAAGTTGACGATACGGAATCAAGCGAACCGGAAGACATGACCGATTATCTTCAAGTTGATCCGCTTGAACTGGAACTGGGATATTCTCTGCTTTCTTTGGTTGACGAGAAACGACAAGGCGATTTATTGCAGAGAATTACGAGCCTGCGCAAAGAAATTGCCATGGAAGCCGGAGTTCTTATTCCGCTTATCAGAGTACGCGACAATATTGCTTTGGTTCCTAATCAATACGTTATAAAAATAAGAGGAGAGGAAATAAGCTCGGGAGAATGTCTTATGAACCATTTTCTGGCTCTTGATTCAGGCGGAGTAGAAAAAGAAATAAAAGGCATTCCGGCTGTCGAACCGGCTTTCGGTTTGCCGGCTCTTTGGATTTCCGAAGATAAAAAAGAAATTGCGGAAATGCACGGTTATACCGTTATCGAACCGGGAGCGATGATTGCAACTCATCTGTCGGAAGTCATAAAATCAAATGCCGACCAAATCATAACCCGTCAGGACGTGCAGAAACTTCTTGATAACGTGAAAAAAGAAAACGAAGCGGTGGTAAACGAACTTGTTCCCGGCATGTTGAGTCTCGGCAGCGTGGAACAGGTTTTGAAAGCTCTTTTGCATGAATCGGTGCCGATTCGCGATATGGTTACGATTTTGGAAACTCTTGCGGATTATGCTCCTTTTACAAGAGAAACGGAAACTTTGACGGAATACGTTCGTTTTGCTTTGGCGAGAACCATTGCTAAAAAATATACTGCTTCCGACGGAACGGTTTACGGAATTACTCTGGCTCCCGTTTTAGAACGCATGATCTCGGAAGTCGTCATCAATAACAAACAAAACGGAAATACCGCTTTATCGCCCGAGATTATTAATAATATTTATAATGATTTGCGAGAAGCAGCCGAGGAAATGAACAGGCTGGGACTTATTCCTCTGGTAATGGTTGCTCCGTCCATAAGGGTCTATTTCAGGAAATTGATTGAACCGGTTTTACCGCAAATTGCGGTTGTCTCTTACAATGAAATACCCACTCATCTGCCCATAAAAGCTCAACTGACAATAGATGCCGCTGAGGCATAATTTAAATTCGGGAATTTTTAATGAAAATTAAAAAATTTTATGCAAAATCAATGCAGGCCGCTCTGGCGGAAATAAAAAAAGAATTCGGCGACAATGCAATTATTCTGGGTCAGAAAAAAGTAACTTTGCATGATCATCCTTCACTCAAAGAAGCTTTGGAAGTTACCGCTGCCGCCGATAAGGCTGATAACGAAAAACCTGAAGCATCGCCTTTTCATAATTTATTGCGAGAAAATATTTCCAAAAAACCGAAGAGTTCTCCGATAAGCAATGTCGAATTGGGACTTATACGAAAAGATCTTGATTATCTTAACAATAGAATTGAAATGTTGGTTAATCACATTAAATACGAAAATCTTCCTCATATTCCCAAAATTCTTCAGGGCAAGGTCAGAAAATTAATCGAAAACGGAGTTGCTCCGGAATTTGCCAATAAGATTATTGAAGAAATTTTGCTTCACATGAAAGGCGAAGAACTTTTGGAAGAAGATAAGATAGACGATAAAATTTTACATAAAATAAAAAATAAACTTATGATAACCGGACCTTTGTCGATAAAAGGAAACAGAACTTCCGTGGTTGTTCTTGTCGGACCGACGGGAGCGGGGAAGACCACGACCTTGGCAAAACTTTCGGCAAGATATAAATATACTCACGGTAAAAATGTTGCCGTCGTTTCCGCAGACAGTTTCAGAATGGGAGCTATGGAACAATTGAAATCTTTTGCCGATATAGCTTCGATTGATTTTTTCCCGGTTTATCAAAATAAAGACATGCCGGAAATCTTGAAGAAAACCGAAAATTATGATATGGTGTTTCTGGATACTCCCGGAATTAATCCCAAAAATATAAAAAAAATGTCTTCCTTGAAAGAATTAATACGAATTTCCGGATCAGACGAAGTGCATCTTGTTTTGAGCATGACGACTCGATACAACGATTTATGCGATGCAATAAAAAATTACAGCATTTTGCATTATAAAGGAATAATTTTTTCCAAGCTTGATGAAGCGGGAGAATTCGGCGATATTGTAAACTTGGCAAATGATTTTCAAAAGCCTGTTTCTTATCTCACTTTCGGGCAGAATATCCCAGAAGATATAAAAATAGCCGACCGGAAAGAAATTGCAAATACGATAATAAGAGGTAAATATGGAATTCTTTGACCAATCAGAACAGCTTAAGAATTTCACTAAACATAAAAAAGTAAACGAGAAAATTGCCAAATTGGTGGCAATCACGAGCGGCAAGGGCGGAGTCGGAAAAAGTAATTTTATCTTAAATCTTGCCATTGCCATGTCGATAAGAGGTAAAAAAGTATTGTTGATCGATGCCGACATGAATCTGTCTAATCTTGATGTCTTGACGGGAGTTTATGCGGAACACAGCATTACGGCTTATTTGGACAGTCTCATAACCTTGGACGAATTATTGATTGAAGGACCGAAAGGGGTGAAAATTTTACCCGCCGCGTCCGGAGATATTCGCATAATGCAGTCGCAGGGAGAAATTCAAAAAGCGTTGATTCAGATTTACCGGGACTTGCAGGTTGAATATGATTATATTCTGATCGATACCGGAGCCGGAATCTCGGATTATACCTTGGAATTTGTTTTAAGCGCCGATAAGATCATTGTTATTTCGACTCCCGAGCCGACTTCGATTACCGATGCTTACGCAATGATTAAAGTTTTGCATTACCGAAAGAAAGAGCCTAATATTTATATGGTGATAAATATGGCGCAAACGGATAATGAAGGTAAAAATATTTTCAATAAAGTTAATTTGATAATCAGGCATTTTCTGAATAAACAGATTAATCATCTCGGGAGCATTCCTTACGACAGATATTTGCCGGAAGCAGTAAAAGAACAGGTTCCGATTATTATTAAACGCCCGAGATCAGTGTCGTCTGCCAACATCCATAATATTGCGATGACTTTATTGAAAGAGGATAAATAATGGCAACTAAGGTTCAGTTAACGGCTTTTGTAAGAGCCATGTCGATAGTTATGTTTTTTATAACATTCTTTACGACTTATATTTTCTTCGGAGCGGATCTTGTTGATGCGCTTTTAAGGGGAATCATTACCCTCGTAACTTCGACTTTTGTTCTGAACCTTATTGTTATTGTCTGGAAGTTTGCCTATACCGAAACCGAATGGAAGCTTATCGTTGACGGCATGCCGAAATTTGAAAACTCCGAAGAAGAAAAATCGGAAAAATTCGTGCCGAAAAATGCAGACTTAGGGGCATAATATTCTTATTTTAATGTGTTGCTTCTTTTGTTGTTTCAACATTTTTTTTAAACATGCTTGACATTATCCCTTTTTTCTTGAATTTGTTTTATTATATAATTAATTGAATCGGCGTAATACAGACTAAGGAGACGGAATGGATACTCAGGAAATCAAACTCTGGGAACTGTATAAAAAAAACGGACGCAAAGAACTTCTGGAAAAAATTGTAGTTAAATACTTGAATATTGTGCATTACCACGCAAATAAACTGCTTGTATATACTTCCGGTTCAATAGATAAAGACGATCTTTACAGTGCGGGGGTAATGGGATTGCTTGAGGCAATCGAAAAATTCGATCTTGAAAAAGGCGTAAAATTTTCGACTTTTTCCTCAATTCGAATAAGAGGAGCCATAATTGACGAAATCAGAAGCATAGACTGGGTTCCTCGTTCCATAAGACAAAAATCCAAAAAAATAGATGCGGCTACTCATCATTTATTCAATAAATTGGAAAGAATGCCTTCGGATGAAGAAATTGCCGAAGAACTTGAAATATCTTTGGAAGATTATTATAAAATTACTGACCATTTGGGACCTCTTTTCCTTGCTTCTCTGGAAACGGAAATCGCTTCCGACGGAGACAGACTGAAAATCAGGGATATAGTTAAAGATGACAGTCAGGAAGATTTTGAAGAAAAACTTTTGAAACAGCGTTACCGAGAAAAGATAATTTCATCTGTAAGTCTATTGCCGGATAAGGAAAAACTGGTAATTTCTCTTTATTATTACGAAAATCTTAATTTAAAAGAAATAGGCTCTGTTTTGAATGTTACCGAATCCCGAGTTTCCCAGCTTCATTCTTCCGCTCTTATTAAACTTCGTAATTTTTTAAAAGATTTTTCTCCTGCAGGAATAATTTAGTGGTACTTGAAAAAATACAAAAAATAACGCAATATATTCAAACTCTGCCTGTTTTGCCGGCGGTGATGTCAAAGTTGCTGGATCTTTTTCATGATCCTGATACATCTGCCTCCGACATTGAGAAACTTGTTTCTTCCGAGCCTGCTTTATCCGCCAAAATACTTAAGCTCGCCAATTCTTCTTTTTACGGTTGCCCCAATGAGATAGTCAGCGTAAAACATGCTGTGTCAATGTTGGGATTTAACAATATAATGAATTTGGCATTAAGTATTTCCATTGTTAAAAAATTTAAAGCAGAATTTTCTTCCGCGCGTTTTGATCTGTTTAAATTTTGGGAACATTCGCTGCAATGCGGAATCACCGCCAAAAAAATAGCTTTGGAAACAAATCTTAACGACAGCAATGAATTATTTACGATAGGCATTCTTCATGATATAGGAAAACTGATAATTTATGAATACGTTAATGCCGAATACGAAAAAATAGAAAAATTGCGAAAAAGAGAAAGATTAAGTTCCGTTGTTGCCGAAAAAAAAATTTTAGGAACCGATCATGCCGAAATCGGCTATTGGCTTTGCAAGAACTGGAATCTTCCCGAACAGATCGGATTAAGCATTCTTTATCATCACGATTGTCTTAATGCCGAAAAATTCAAAAAAATATCTTTTATTCTCCATTTCAGCGATTATCTCGTAAATAAATATCTTACTCCTTTCCCTGACGATAATTTCGCCGAGCTTTCCGATCCTGATAAAGCGCGAGATGAATTGAATCTTAAATATTGCATTGTCTCGGGAGGCAAAAAAATAATAGATTGGGATTATTACAATGAACTTATGGTCGAAGAACTTGAAAACTCAAAAGAATTTTTACAATTATTTAAAATATAAATTACCCGGGAGTTTACTATGAATAAATATTTTTTTGTAATTATTTTATGCCTTATTTTATCGGGGATAAATGCCGTAACTTTGGAAAAGATTTATCACGGAGATTTTGGAGAAGTTAACCGAACCGTATTGGTTTTTGATTCCAAACCGAATTATAAAACAATTCAACAGTCTGAAAATAAAAAGATTATTGTCCGAATCAAAGATTGCAAAAGAGGTAATTCGGTTCAGCAAAATACTTCTTTCCCCGGCAAAGTGTTGAAATCATTGTCATTGCAAAAAGTTGCCGAAGATTTGTCTGTCCATATAAATACGGAAAAAAAATATTATTTAAAAACATCTTATCTGACCGGCAAAAAGTACAAATTGGTGTTGGATATTTTTAATAATAAAAATCCTGAGACGCTGAACGAACATCTCAGTTACGCCAAGTTTTATTATACTGTCGGATTTCTCAATAAAGCATTGAAAGAATACCGAAAAATAGAAAAAATAGCTCCTCAAAATACCGGGATTTATTATTGGTGGGGAATGGTTTTGGCAAAACGAGGACGTTATGCGGAAGCTTCCGATAAATTTGAAAAAGTATCTCCTCAGGATGAAGAATACGCCGATGCTCAAAAAATGCTGAAGAAATACGGAGGAGGAAAGAAGTCGCCGGCAAAGAAACCTGTCAAAAAGGTTGAAAAACCTCGCAAAAAAGAAGTTTCCCCCGTTTCAAAACAGAATTACGACGATTCGGACGATACTGCGCAGGCTTCCGATTTATACAAAAAATACAAAGAATATTTCAAAATGGTGGATTCCGAAGATTATCGTCTTTTTCTCGTCGGATCGGTTGCTTCAAAATTCGGAGATTGGGATTACGCAATCAAAAAATTTAATGAAATAGACGAAAATTCTCCGCTTACTTTAAATGTAAATAAAGAGTTGCTGGAAATTTACGAAGCAATGGGCGACGAAAAGAACGCTAAACTTTACAAAAGTCTGGTTGAACCCGAGAAAGAAGAAAAAACTGAAAAGAAAGGTTTTATGATGATAGAAATGAAGTTGTGGGTTGCTCTTGTAATGGCGCTTTTTTCGGCAACTGTCGGAGTTATTTTGACTTTCATTTTTAAAAAAGGAAAGAGCGAAGACAAGTTTTCCGTTGATGATATTGAGTTCCGCGAAGATGCCTTAAAAAGGGCTTACGCCAATAAAAGAGAAGAGAAAGAAGAAAAAAATGAATCTGATTCCGAAAAAAATGATGACGCATTTATTAATTCTAAGGCAGAAAATGATCTTGACTTGCAGTTCGGAGAAAACGCCGACGCAGAAAAAGAAATAACGACGGAAGATCCTTTTGCTTTCGGAAGCGATTTTGATGAAGATAATCCTCCTGTTTTGAGCGAAGAAATTACGGAAGACGAAATAGCCGAGCTTATGGAGCAGGAAAAAAATATTCTCAGCGGCATAGAGGAAGAACCTGAGCAGGAAGGAGACGACTCCAAATCTTATGATTTATCCGGTTTCGGAAACGAAGAATACAAAAAGAAAATGATAATGAAATTTTACGCCGAAGGCTGGGATACGGAATCTATTGCCAAAGAATTGCAGATCTCTCAAAGAGAAGTTGAATTTATCATTAAGATGTATGATTAAAATTATTGCGGAATAATCGGTTGTGTCTTACGAAAAATACGGCAGCGAAAAAAGGAAACATGCCGTTGAATTGTTAAAAAAAAGATTAAAGAAAAATCAAGTTTTGCCGTCTCGGTTATTAACGAAAATTTCCGAAGGAAAATACCTTATTAGTGTTGACGGCGTTGAATTGGTTGCCGATTCTGATCTCAGGATCGAACCCGGTAAGATATATGTTCGGGTTGCCGATATTTTTCCCAAACTCAATTTAAAATTAATTCCGTTGTGCGGAAGCGGAATCGATGACGATTATTTCTGGAGAACTGTTGCCGGCAAAGATTTTGATTTAACTGAGGAAACCGTAAAAATACTGAGTAATTTTTCTCTTTCGTCTTTGGAAAAGCATGTTGACGGAGATTTGCTGAATAAGATTTCAGCAATAAATAAAAAATTTAAATTTCGAAAACCGAAAAGTTTTTATAAATTGAAAAATCCCATAGAAGCGATTGAAGCTTTTTATTCTGTTCTTAACGAGGATAAAATTTTTCTTCGCAACGAAAACGGAGATGCTGATTTATTTAAAATTTTTTCTCCGGAAAAATTATTGCGTTATGAATTTATTTCGGAAGAATTAAGAAAGAAAATTATTATTTTAAACGAAAATACGTATCCGGAGGAGTTGCCGGTATTTCTGGTTACGAAATCGGATGCTTATCTTGAATTGAGACCTGCCGAAAAATCGGTAAAAAAAATATCGGGGCAATTAATCGAAGAATTTTATTTTCCTCTTAAATCTGAATTTTTCGGAAGGGTTGATTTTTATTTTAAGAAAAACGGCAAAAACGTTGCCGTAACAATATATTCAGGAAACAGCTTTGCGGCAAGAGCTTACAAAACTTTAAAGTCCCAATTGAGAAATTTATTGCTTCAAAAGGGTTTTAATCCGATAAAGCTGGAAAGCGCCGTTATTGTTCCCTATATTAAATCCGAAAGAGCGGAATATATAATATGAACGAAGAAATTAAAAATACAGATAAAGAATCCGGGGAAATCGGAGAAGTTTTAACGGAAATTATAGGACTGATAGAAAATTTTGACCCCGGGGCAGAGAATAAAAATGAAGAATAATCTTAAACTTATAGCAGCTTTTTCCGATTTAATCCGGAACTTTAACAATAACGATACGAATTTGTTGTACCAACAATTTTTTAAACTTCTTCATCACATACTTGATTTCAAATTTGCATCCGTATTTCTTTACGATGCCGATAAAAATAAAATCGAGATTGTGGCGAGAGAAGGAAAATCCGTTGATATGATAGAAGCGGTTGAATTTGAGTTGGGAAACGGATTTTCGGCTTGGGTCGCAAAAGAAAAGAGAATTATTGTTTTAAATAACCTGAAACGGGGGATTCATCAGAGCAACAGCGAAATAAAATCTTTCATGGCATTGCCTTTGATGATAGAAAGCGAGTTGACGGGAGTGATTAACTTTGCCGATGACGTTGCCGATTCTTTTACCGAATATGATGAAGAACAATTGCATATAATCGGTTCAATGATAGCTGGAATTCTTCTGAAAGAAAGAAATTACCGGGAATTGCATGAACGAAATGAGGAAATAGAACGCATTAACCGAGAACTCAACAAAACAAGAGACATTATCGAAACGGCAAATAAAAAAGCGCTTCTTTCAGCCGTAATTGTCAGTCTTAATCACGAAATAAACAATCCGCTGATGATTATTACCGGAAATCTGCAATTAATGTCTGCATACAGCAAAGACAAAGAAGTCTTAAAAAGAATAAAAGTTATTGAAAATCAGGCTGAAAGAATAGCCGAAGTGATGAAGCAATTACGCAAAATAGAAGAACCTCTTTTGGAATCTTACGTAGAGAGCAAAGAAGAAAATATCTTAAATTTATTAAAATAAAACATTTGTTTTTATTATTTTAAATGAAATCATTGACATTATAGGGCTTGATAAAAATATTGCCGTTCAATACTTAATTTAAGTGACTGTGAATTTATAAATAATAACTCAGGAGTAACAGATATGAAAAAGGGAATACATCCTAAATATGAAAAGTTTAAGGTAACTTGCGCCTGCGGACATGAAATTGAAATGGCTTCAACCAAAAAAATATCGCATGTTGAGATTTGCTCTCACTGCCATCCTTTTTATACGGGAAAAGAAAAACTTCTTGATACCGCCGGTCGAGTTGAAAAGTTTAAACGTAAATACGGTCAATTAAAAAAAGACTGATTTTTTGTTAATGAATTAACACCGCAATTTCTCAATGATTTGCGGTGTTTTTTTTTATGTTTTCTTATTTTATCTCAGCAATTTATCTTTTGCTCTTCTGCTTATTTTCAATTTCGTTCCGTCCTGCAAAACGGCGTAATAATCGGTAAAAGCGATTTTTATTTCTTTTAAAAAATCCGTGTTTATGATGGAGGAACGGTGAATTCGGATAAAATTTTCGGGCAGTTCTCTTTCCAATTCGTTTAAAGTTTTGGAAATAAGCCGGGATTTCGGGGGCGAATAAACTCTGGCATATTTTTCTTCCGCTCGAATACAAGTGATTTTTTCGTATTCGACAAATATAATTTTATCCTGTGTTTTAACGGCGAGTTTACGGCGTTTATTGGTAATTGCCGTCAAAATTTGATCTATTTTGTTTTTGATTTCCGGATTTTGTGTTTTTTCCGCTTTCAAAATTGCTTTTTCCAGTCTTTCCGGGGTAACGGGTTTCAGCAGGTAATCTGCCGAATTTTCTTCAAAAGCCCGAATGGCGTAATTGTCGTATGCCGTCACAAAAATAATTTGCGGGCGGAAAACAAGATTTTCCAATACTTCAAATCCGTTTAAGCCGGGCATTTGAATATCCAGAAAAATGAGGTCGGGTTTTAATTCGTTTATTTTGGAAACGGCCTCTTTTCCGTTTTCCGCTTCGTCGATAATTTTAATTTTATCTCCAAAACCCGTCAGTAAACGTTTCATTCGATTGCGAGCTATTTTTTCATCGTCTATGATAATCGTTCTCAACATATTATTCCGCCGGGATTTTAATTTTAAATTCGGTTTGCGGTTCGGTTTTCCAAGTCAAGCTTGCTTTTTCTCCGTAATGCAATTTCAGTCTTTTGATGATTGAGGCAAGTCCGAAACCGTTATTTTGAATATTTTTGCCGGTAATCGGAATGCCGTCGTTTTCAACCGTAATCATATATTCATTCTCTGTTTTCTTTATGTTTATTTCAATTTTTCCGCCGTCTGTTTTAGGCGATATTCCGTGTTTAACGGCATTTTCGATCAGAGGTTGCAGAAGCAGGGGCGGAATTTTCATTTTCCGACAATTATCTGCCGTATTTATTTTTACGGAAAGCCTTTTCCCGAAACGTATTTTTTCTATTTCCAAATAATAAGTAAGTATTCTTATTTCTTCTTCGAGATTTACGAAATTTTCTTCTTTTGTATTGAGAGAATAGCGAAAAAGTTCAGCCAATTTATTAATCATTTCTTCGGCTTTATCGGGAGCGTCATAAACCGTTCCGGCGATGGAATTAAGGGTATTAAACAGAAAGTGGGGATTTATTCGGGAGCGAAGTTCTGCAAGTTCGGCTTCCGCTTTCAGACGAGTCAGTTTTTCCGCTTTTCCGATTCGATTCTGTAAAGAAGAATATAAATGAAAATAATTACGAAACCGAAGATAAATCCGAAAAATATATTTACGGGAAGGATTGAATTTACAAGGCTGTATCCGTAAACGTCGCCGAAGATAAAGCCGTTTACCGTAAAAGCGATGAGAGAGCCGATAATCGTTCCGCCGGGTATCAGAGCCGTTGCCGTTATGATTTTTCGCTTGCGCGAATCTTTTCCCGTAATCAACGTTTTAGCAAGCAAATAACAGGTCAAACCTATTGACTGCGAAAAAATAAGAGATCTTAAAAAGCCGTTTTGCGAGAAAAATACGGATTTTTCCCTGATTATGACAAAAGATACGGCAATAATTGTGTTGATTGCGATATTAATTGCCAAATTCCGCAGATTGAATTTTATTTTTTCAGTCATAAGCCGGTTCCTCGAATAATTATTTTTATCCGTTTTAAGATCAGAAAAACCGAACCCGTTTATTCAAATTTCGGATTCGGTTTATTCGTTTATAATGTCTTAACCGCGAATAATTTTATTCGGCGGACATTTTCTTTTTAGCCAGCTTCCCGAATTTTGATTCGGGATTCATTTTTATGCAGATTTCCCAATTTTTCTTTGCACTTTCTTCATTTTCGTTTTTTTGATAAGCCAATCCGAGATAATAATAAACTTCCTGTCGGAATTCCGGTTCCCAATAGTTGAATTCCTTATTATTCAGAATAGACGTGAAATCTTCTATACAAAGTTGAGAACGTTTAAAAAACTTAGGTAAATGGACATTGTTCATCCCTCTTAACATTCTGAGTTCGGTGCTTTCGGGAGCTTCTTTTACCGCTTGGTTCAATAATTTTGTTCCTTTGTCCAAGAATTTCTTCTTTGTCCAGAAGAAAAACGCATCTCTTCCTTCCAAATTGTAACTGCTTCCCAAATATGCCCGATATTTCGGATTTTCGGGATTTTCTTTGACCAGCTTTTCGAAAAGTTCTGCTGATTTGTGAACTGCTTCTTTATCCCCTTCCACTCCTTGAAAGTGAATAATCATTGCTTCGATAAATTTCGGATTTTCGTCTTTTGCAATGAACTGATTTTTCATGGAACTTGAGAGTTTTTTCTTTTTTGTTTTAGCGTCATTTCCCGTCTTTTCTTTTTCGGATGCCGAATCGCAAAATAAAGTTCCTGTTACGGAAAAGATCAAGATTAACGTAAATATCATTTCTTTCATGATATCCTCCTTGTTTGATTTAATGTCTTAACTGTAACGGAGGCTTAAAAATCAAGCAATAATTTTCGGATAAGCCGTAATTTTAAGAGATAAAAGATAATATTTTCCCGATAAACGGCAATACCGGCGAATTTTAAAATTTTCTCTGTCAGCTGCTGAATTTGCCCCCAACATCCTCAAGAAGCATAAATTACGAAAAAAATAATATGTTTATCTTCTCTTGTCTTCTTGTCTCGGCATCCTGTTTAAAGGGAATTCATCTTAATCCTCAATATGACTGTAAAAATCTTATTTCTGCTGTTAATTCGGATAGATATGTCGATAAATACCTTAAAAACTTACGGGAAAATTTACCGTAAATAATGCGGATGATATTGTTTCAATATCTTAATTGACAGAAAAACAAAATTGATTTTTTCAGATGTTTTTAACATGTTATGAATATTTATAAAAAACATAATACGGAGGAATTTGATGAGAAAATTATTATTAGTCTTTTTGATGATTATTATTACATCTCAGATTTCAGGTATTGAATTATCAGAACCTGATCCTGATGATACTAAACGAATTACAGCTGTTATTCAGTTGACTTCAGAATTCAGATTTAGCAGTAATTTGAATGAAGGCGATGAAGTTATTTATGAAATTAATGAAGATAACCCAACAGAAGAATATTCTGAACATATTCTTAAAGTAATTGATAAAAACGATTCAACAACAACTGTACTTGAATTATTTGAAGGGAATAAGCTGTTTACAGAATTTACTAATTCAAACAAAAGGGTTGTTCGGATATGGGGTAAAGACATTGCAGGCGGTGATCATAACCTTACTTTATTGTCTGATAATGAATTAAGAGAAATTATCAAGTCAAAAA
Organism: Candidatus Cloacimonadota bacterium; assembly: GCA_002742885.1. GTDB lineage: Bacteria > Cloacimonadota > Cloacimonadia > Cloacimonadales. Next base: position 22,328 of record PDOO01000024.1, on the reverse strand, counting down.
ATAACTTACCTGGAATCTTTAGTAAAATTAATAAATGGCAAATAATAAATTCAAGAGATAAATATGAATTAAATGGCAGCAGTATATCATACATAAAAATTGAATTGGACTTGGATAATATGGATATTTCTAAAAAAACAAAAGAAATACTGAGAGCAAATAAAGCTGAAAATACTTTATTGCTGTCCAATGATATTCCCAAAATGTTTCCTTTAGTACCTGTTGCCTTTACAAACATGAGTAAAAAAGACATCTTAACGAAAAATGATGCCGGTTTTGTAAAAAATAATAATTTAAGATTGAAAAGTTTTAAAAGAGGTAAATAGATATGAACAAAAAGATTTTTATATTACTTTTGTTATCGGCAATTGTATTATTTATAACATCCTGTGACTCAACAAAACCTCAGAATACTTTTTCAGAAAATTGGATTGCTGTTGCAAATATTGACGGTACGGATTTACAATATCTTTGCAGAGGGAATGAGACGACATACTTTGTGCCGGATTTGGAAAATCCCGAACAGGAACTTCTGATGTTGGATTGTTATACTCATGTTGATTTGATGAACTTGGACGGATCAGACCGCAGAACAATTATTGATTCAGTCGGCTCAATTTACCGTTTTTCTGCCGACAGGACCAAAATGCTTCTTAACAGGGACGGTGAAATTTACATTGCAAATACCGATGGAACAGAGTTTAAGAATTTAACCGGTACTCCGGATCAATATGAGGGAGACCCTGCATTCTCAATTTTTGAAGATGCGGTTATTTTCAAATCAAGCGATATTGCCGATTCAATTTCATACATAGCTTCAATTGATTTAGTCTCGCTTCAAAGAAAAGTTATATTTTTTGAGCATTATGATGGTTATATGTATTATGTATCACCGGTTTTCATAAATGAATCAACTGTTATATTTGGACAATATTATAGTGATATACTTAATACGAACGGTTTATATTCCGTTAATATTAATACCGGGTATAAAAAATTGATTGATGTGGGCTATACTTTTTCAAAAATGATTTATAATAGAAATGAAAACTTGTTTGCTTATATTATTTCTGATGAATTTACTGTTTTGAAACACTATAATCCCATGACTGATAAAGTGTTTGAATACGCTCGTTGTGACAACCGTTTAATTCCAAACTTCAATAGAGACGGAACATTGCTGGCAGTTAATTTAAACGTCTATGACACAGAAACAATTGAAATGTATAATATTTTAAAAAATTACTTTGATGAGGCAAATTCAACGGACAGGACAATTGATTTTAACGTTTCTTCCGAAAAAGCTGTTATGCGACTTTCAAGAATTTTTCCAAACAGCATTTGATACGGAATATTCATTAATTGATTCAATTAGTTATGAGCGATAAAATGCCGGTTTTGTAGAAAATAATAATTTAAGATTGAAAAGTTTTAAAAGAGGTAAATAGATATGAACAAAAAGATTTTTATCTTCCTTTCGTTATCTGCAATTGTATTATTTATAACATCTTGTGAATTAACAAAACCGGAGGAGACTTTTTCGGAAGATTGGATTGCTGTGGCCAATATTGACGGATCTAAATTAAAATATCTGTGCAAAGGTGATTACAGACCGTACTTTGTCCCCGATTTAAAAAATTCCGAACAGGAACTTTTGATGTTAGACTCCGGTAATCGAATTGACTTGATGAACTTGGACGGATCAGACCGCAGAACAATTATTGATTCAGTCGGCTCAATTTACCGTTTTTCTGATGACAGGACCAAAATGTTGCTTGCAAATAACGGTGATATTTATATTGCCGACACTGATGGAGGAGGCTTGCAAAATTTAACCGGTACTCCGGATCAATATGAGGGAGACCCTGCATTCTCAATTTTTGAGGATGCGGTTATTTTTAAATCAATAGATATTGCCGATACAACTGCATGTATAGCTGTGATTGATTTAATTTCGCTTCAAAGAAAAGTTCTCTTTTCGGTGCCTTACTCCGGTTGGGAGTATTATGTTTCACCAATATTTATAGATGAATCAACTGTTATATTTGGACAAAACTGTAATGATACGTTTAACATGTGCGGTTTATATTCCTTTAATATTAATACAGGAGAGAAAAAAATACTTGATTCAGGAGGTATTTTTTCTCGCATCAGTTACAATAGAAATAAAAATTTGCTTGCTTATGTTATGACCAATGTCCTGAAACACTATAATCCCATAACTTATGAAGAGGTTGAATACGGTCTTTGCTACAGACGTTTTATTCCAAACTTTAATAGAAACGGAACATTGCTGGCAGTGAATTTAAACGTCTATGACACAGAAACAATTGAAATGTATAATCTTTTAAAAAATTACTGTGATGAAGCAAATTCAACAGGCAGAACAATTGATTTTAACATTTCTTCCGAAAAAGCTGTTATGCAACTTTCAAGAATTTTTCCAATCAGTGTCAAGGATTATAAATTATGAAAAAAATGATTCTTTTTATAATTTTTCTGATTTATTTTACTTTATTATTGGGATATTTTGATACCGAATATTCATTGATTGATTCAATTAGTTATGAGCGGTAAAATGCCGGTTTTGTAAAAAATAATAATTTAAGATTGAAAAGTTTTAAAAGAGGTAAATAGATATGAACAAAAAGATTTTTATCTTCCTTTCGTTATCGGCAATTGTATTATTTATAACATCCTGTGATTTGAACTTGTTAACACCGTTTCTTTATTCAAAATTATTTTATACGGGACAGGGTTATTCTGAAGACTGGATTGCTGTTTCAAATATTGACGGTACGGATTTACAATATCTTTGCAGAGGGAATGGGACGCCATACTTTGTACCGGATTTGGAAAATACCGAACAGGAACTTCTGATGTTGGATTGTTGTACGCATATTGATTTAATGAACTTGGACGGATCAAACCGCAGAACAATTATTGATTCAGTCGGCTCAATTTACAGTTTCTCTTCCGACAGGACCAAAATGCTTCTTAACATGGACGGTGAAATTTACATGGCAAACACTGATGGAACAGAGTTTAAAAATTTAACCGGTACTCCTGATATTCGGGAAATATATCCTTCTTTTTCTCCTGATAACCGGATGATTGTTTATGTTTACGGCATATCCGATAAGCATGCATTTTTGGCTATAAAAGATATCGAAATAAATAAAAATGAGATAATTTGTGATTATAAGATAGAGAACTCGAATCAGAGTATAAATTTCCGTTATCCATTTTTTAAAAATAATGATGAAATTTTATATTCCTTCCGTTATAAAGAATACGATAAAGAACGGTATATCGCTAAATACGAGATACATAAAGTACCATTAAAGAATGGTGACGATGAAATAATATACAGTTCGTCAAACGCATCACATTTCACATATCATTTTGAAACAGGGTTAGCTATTATTTATACTGCAGGCACTTCTGTTTTATTTGATGTTAACAGTATGGAAATTGAAGATGAACTTATCGATTTATACTATTACGACGAATATTGTTTCAGTCCTAATGGCGGTTATTTAACAATTAATAAATTTATCTATCGTATAAGTGACGGTACCGGATATTATATTGATACAAAAATAAATGACTTTAATCGCAATGAAACCCGAATTGTAGGTATTGCTTCCAGATATTATTAAAACTTTTTATGCATATTAATATTTTAATTTTGTTTGCCTTTGGGGTTACATTATGTGTTATTCCTCTATCTTATTACAATAACAATCCCGTAGGGTTAATTGAAAAATAAGGAGAAAACATGAAAAAATACTTTATAATAATTATTTTTGTATTGATTAATTTATCATTATCTGCATATTTCCAAACAGAGTATGCAATTGTTGATTCATTAAGCGAAGAATGGCAACAAGCCGGGATAATGGGTGGAGAGTTACCTGTCCCAAGCACTAATGAAAATTATATAAGATATATCACTCCGGGTATGGATTGGAGTACAATAAATGATAATATAGAAGCTCTGGTTAATGAAGGGGTTGATTCTAACAATATTGGTGTATTGGATTTCGCCCCCGGAGAATATAATTTTAATGCTCCCATTAAACTTAAGTCCTATATAATTCTCAGCGGTAACCACATGTTTAGACGAGATGAAGATCGGAGTAAGCGAACCATTTTTAATTTCAATATTAAGGGAACGGGACATGACAAGAAAAGTTGTATTATTTTGGGAAGTGAGCAGGAGTCGATTACCTGTGCAGGTATAGAAGATATTCTTATTAATCGTATAGATACAGGTTCATTAAAGAATAATGAGGAAAATAAGCAAGGAAATAATATCAGTTTCATAAATGCTGAGAATTGCTGGGTATATGGAGTCGAGAGCAGAGATCCTGTCGGACATCATATCCGTATTGCAAACTCAAAGCATATTGAGATAGCCGGGTGCTATTTTTGTGATGCTCAATTTCACGGTGAGGGCGGTTACGGATATGGAGTTATAATTGAATACGGAAGCAGTCATTGTCTTGTTGAAAACAATATCTTCAATAAATGCCGGCATTCAATGCTTGTACAAAATGGAGCTCATTATAATGTCTTCGGTTATAATTATGTTGCAAAAGGTAAACACTCAACTCTTGATAATCTGGAATTAAATAATTGTCCTCCTTGGTGTGAAAATTTTTTGGAATGGTTATTGGGTACATGCATATCTGATGATTTTATCGGTGACATCTGTTGTCATGGAGAGCCGAGCTATGAAAATAACTTACCTTCCGGTACAGGTTATCGAGGACCTTACAGTAATCTTTTTGAAGGCAACATTTGTAATTCTATGTGGGTAGATTCATTTCACGGTAAAAACAAAAAATTCAATACTTTCTTTAGAAACAGAGCTAAGAAGTACGGACTTTCAATTTTCGATAAGCTTCATGATGTGTTATCAGGTAAATATTATACTAAAAGGCAGACAAAACAGATTGCCGTTAACAACTATATGAAAAGTACTTATCACTGGACAGATACGTGGGCAATAACTTCTTTTGGAATTACCGCATCAAGTATAGCGTCAGTTATAATTAATCATAATCTTTCTATTACAGGATTTTATCTGACAATTGCTTTTTTGGAAGAGTATGCTGATTTTACTCGCGGCAGATGGGTTGATAAAAAAACTTTTGAAAAAAATTCAATTCATAAACGTAAAAATTTCTGGGGACAATATTATACCGGAACGTGGACTGATAATAAATACAAAAAAAAGAGTTCTGTTGCTTGGAATGATAATTCTTATTATTTGTCCTCTCATCCTGATTTTTGGCCGGCAGTAACCGGCTTAAACTGGTCGTTTCACCCTAAAGATTCAAGTGAAATTCCGGCAAAACTCAGATACTCTCTGTTTGATAAAAAAACGGTGTCAAGATATGACGGTAATAATTTAGTTACTCTTTATATAACCGAAAGTACGGTTGTCCCCGAAGGAATTGATTCCGGATTGATTCAAAATGATCATCTTATTGTTCCTGAAGGAGTAACTCTTGTAATAGATCCTTCTTATACTGCATCAGGCATAGAACTTAAATTTAAACCCGGTAAATATTTCAAAGTAAGGGGAAGTTTAATTACAAAAGGAACTCTGGAAAAACCGATTATATTGAAAGGGTTATCTGATAATCCTGATGATGACGGTGATAAATGGGCAGGTATGTTTTTTGGAGACTTTGCTTCAAACGTAAACTTCGGAGATTCGGAATTAAATTATACTATTATAAAAGATGCATGTAAATTAAATAATACCGGCGGAGGCGGTATCCGTATAAATAACAGTGATTTATATATTGATAATTATGCTCAAATTATTTTTAATAATTGCCAATTTAGAAATTGTAAAGCTTTGGAAGGAGGAGCTGTTTATATTTATGACGCTTACTCTCATCCTGATAATACCGAGCTTTTTGTGAAATTCAAGGAATGCATTTTTGAAAATAATATTGCGAATAGGGGAGGGGCAGTAAGCGCATTGCAAAATTATGCTCATTTTATTAATTGTGTTTTTAAGAACAATACCACAATCGGAGTACTTCCCGAATATAGCGGTTGCGGAGGCGCTATAGACTATAATGGGGAAGGGTTGTTTGGATATCCTCTTTTATTAGGTAATTTATTTGTAAATAATTCAGCCGGTTCCGCCGGTGCAGTCTGGTTTAAAAATAATAACGATTACAGTTGTTCTCCGGTAATAATTAATAACACCTTTTTTAATAATAATGCCGAGAATTTAGGAGGGGCTTTATCTTTCACCAAACCTGATGATGATGTCATTTTGATTAACAATGTATTCTGGGGTAATACAGCTAATTATGATTATTCTCAATATAATTACGTCCCTCATGGAGGAGGTAATCAAATTAATGTTGAACTTGACGATGAAACTATGTCCTGTCATAAATTTATTTTTAAAAATAATAATATACAGAGCGGTCTTGAAAATATAAATAATTCTGATATTGATTGTATAGTTGTTTATAATCTTGATGCTAATGAAGAGCCGGTTGCTTTAACTTATTCCGCATCCGGTAACATTAATTCTGATCCTTTGCTTAATTCGGAAGATTATTCCATAACTGCAAATTCTCCATGTTTTAATAGCGGAATTTCGGCTGTAAATATTGACGATTCGGTATCTTCTTATCTATACTTTCAAAGTATGGATTTATACGGTAATCCTCGTATCTCATCGTCAGCTGTCGATATAGGAGCTTGTGAAGCTTATGAAGAAGGTATTTATATTGAAAAACAGGAAATTAACTTAGGAAATGTTAATCCTGACAGCCCTGTAACGGTATCTCTTGTTTTGCATAATGAAAATGACGAGTATTCCGTAAATAATATAAATTGCACCCTAAGTGATGAGACTGATGCCGGGTTAGAGATCATTAATTGTCCGTCTTCCGTCAGTCCCGGCGGAACGGAGATTATTAAGTTGAAGTTTGCACCGGAAATAATGTATAAAAACTATTCCGGAAAAATTGTAATTAATTCCGATGATCCTTATTTTCCTGAATTTATTATACCTTTTTCCGCTTATACAGGTTTTCACGGGGGGTGGAATTGGTGTTCATTCCCGTTTGCAGATTTAAACGAGGAAGATATTTTGGATTCTTTTAATCCTTTCGGGTTATTTGTTAAAACAAAAAACGGTTATACGGAATACAATGTTTCCGACAATTCATGGAGTTCGCACGGGTTAACAAATTTTGAAAATAATAATTGCTATAAAGTAAAAATGAGTTCGTCATCAAAATCTTACGATATTGATCTTACCGGAGGGCATCCTTATACGTCTAAAACTTTATATCCCGGTGTGTATAATTGGATAGGTTATTGGCTCCTTGAAAGTAAGAATATTGATGATGCTTTCGGAGATGATTTTGATAAAGTTATAAGTATTAAAGCTGAAACATGGTTTTACGATAAACAAAATATCTCGCGAGGATTAATTCCGGTGCCGGTGCCGAGCAATAGAATACGAGCTCTTCATTACGGAAGAGGTTACATGGTTAAAGTAAGTGAAATTATCGAAGATTTTAAATGGGGATATTCGGGGAACCCCTTACAAAAAGATGCTTTAAAAAAGCCGACAGTTTTTACTTTTGAACAAAAATCTGATTATGAAGCAATTGATATTATCGGACTAAGCGACGGTGATATTGAAATAGGAGCTTTTGTCGATTCTGTTTGTATAGGAGCAGCGGTTGCAGAAAATAATCAAGCTCAAATTCTTGCTTATACCCAAAATTCCGGGCGAGAAGAACAAGAAATTTATTTTAAGATTTTGTCTGAAAGAGGCAGTAGATCTCCGGAAGGATATTTTATTTTCAATCAAGAGAAAAATAACTTTGAAAAAGGTAAAATTATTTCTAACCGGAATGATTATCATATTGTTGCTTTTGATAAAAACGGAGAGTTAAACGATAATATTCCTGATAAAGTTGTTCTTAAAGGAAATTATCCGAATCCTTTTAATCCTTCGACAACTATAAATTTTTCTATACCTGAAAATTCTGAAGTAAATCTTTCTATTTATAATGTAAAAGGTCAGAAAGTCAGAACTTCGATTAATAAAAAATTGGAAAAAGGGTATCACAAAGTTCTTTGGAACGGTAAGAATGAAGCCGGAAATTTTGTCGGCTCAGGTGTTTATTTATACAGATTAAAAGTAAACGGAAAAACAGAAGCCGTAAAGAAATGTTTAATGCTTAAATGATTTTATTCGTAAAATAAAAACAAAAACAAAAACCCTATTTTAAAGATCTGATTTTTATTTTTAATGTTGACTTTCTGGATTTAGATATTCCCGTTAATCGAGTATTTCGGTTAGCTTCCGTAATTATGTACGGTTCGTATTGCCGGTAATTGCCTTAAAGTATATTTCCTTTCCTGAAAGGACAATTTTTGACAAAAGAACCTGCGATTATTTTTTGACTTCGATTTTAGGATAAATTAAAATGCAGGCAAGGTAAATTACCGAGGAACAGGTTCAGATTATGAAAATATGTTTTTATCTTTCTTCCGGCGGCGTCGAACATGCCGAAAGAGCTTCCGCTTTGGGAGAAGAATTTATAAAAGCCGGAATAGAGTGTCATTTTGTCGGAGAATACCCGGAAGAAATTTTTCCGAAAAACGAGCAATTCTCAATCATCCGCAAACAGAAAATCGATTTTGGAGATATTCCCGCAAAACCTGCGGAACTTAAAGAAAAATTATTGGGATTTTGGAAAAACAAAGAAGAAATTATCTCTCGGGAAGTTAAATTTTTACGGGAAAAACACATTGATCTTGTGATTGCCGATATTCCGCCTTCGGCTTTTGAAGCTTCGTTCAGGGCGGGTGTTCCCTGTATTGCAGTTTCAAATTCTTCCCGGCATTATTTTTATAAAAATATCTTCGGAGACGATAAGGAAATAAATTTTGTATTAAATGAAATGTCTGCCATGCAAAAAACTGTTTTTACGGCTTATCGACTGCCTTTTTCCGATGAATTTTCGATGGACGGCTTTGCGAGACTGATTGATACGGGAATTATTGCAAAAAATCGTCAAAAAACCGATTTGCGCAAGAAATACGATATTCCCCGGCGCCATAAAATTGTTTTGCTTGCGGATGAAAATTTCGGAGAAAATAAAATAAATCCGGAAAATCTTTTGAAAGCGGAAAATATCACCGTTATTTCATCTCAATCCAAATATAATCACAAAAATTTCAGATTTATGAGCCCGGACGAAAATTTAACCGCTGTTTTGGCGGAATGCGATATTTTTATCGGTAAACCGACTTGTTTTAATGCGGAGATTGCCTGTCAAAACGGAGTTCATCTTATTCTGCCGGAAAGTAAAAATATAGCGGAAGAAAAAATAATCATGCGAGAACTCGGTAAATATTCTCATAAAACGGTTATTCCGCTTGCTTACAGAAAAAAAGCGGATTGGAATAAAATTTTTGACGAAATAAAAAAAGAAGGGAGAATCATTCCGGAACGTTATAAAAGCAAAACCGTCGCATCGGTAAAATCAATTATAAAAGAATATTCCGAGCTTTTTCCGAACCGAAAAGTGAATATCGATGTCGGCACCAATAACGTTCTTTTGCTTTGGGCTTCGGTAGATAAAGAAGTTAAAGCCGTGCACAGGCGCTCTGCGTCGTCGGCTCTCGGAAAAGACATGAAAGACAGAATGATAAGCAAGGACGGGTTTGACCGGGTTATAAAAATTTTGGATAATTTTACGGATTATTCAAGACTGTTTTCGGATGATATTTCGATTACGGGGACAAGTTGCTCCAGGGATGCTCGCAATATCGGGGATTTGATAAAAAAAATAAAAGATCGTTACGGAACGGATTATAAAATTTTATCCGAAAAAGAAGAAGCTTATGCTTCCGGAAATGCAACCTTGGGAAGTTTTCCCGATCTGAGAAATTTTCTTGTTTTCGATATCGGCGGAGGAAGTACGGAATTTACCCTGATTAAAAATCGTAAAATTACCGACGGAATAAGCCTGAAATTGGGTATAAGACGCTTGGACAACATGTTCGGAAACGATACGGAAGCAAAAATCAAATATACTCGGGAACAACTGAACCTGATTCCCGAAGAATACAAAAATGCCGAAATATTAATCGGAACGGGAGGAACCGCCTCCGGATTAAGCTCGGCAAAATTTAAACTCCCGCGTTACGATTCTTCCGTTGTCCATAAAAGTACCTTGACACTTGATGAAGTCAATGAATTTTACAATCTCTTTTTGACGCTTGAAAAGCCTGAAATTATTAAATTTATTCCTTACGAACCTGTGAGAGCCGAGTTATTGACGGTCGGGACAATGCTTATAAAAGAGATAATGAATTACTTTGAAAAAAAAGAATTTCTTGTCAGCGACCGAGGAATGCAGTTCGGCTTATTTGACTGATTTTATCGGGAAATATAAATGATTGTTTTTTTGAAATCGAAAATATCGAAATCCGAAGCGGATGAATTGTTCGGATTTTTAAAAAGCCGCAAAATTTCTTTTGAAGAAATACGATGCGGAGAAACCCGTTTTCTTTATCTTTGCTCCGGAATTGACAATTTAAAACCCGGAGAACCTGAGAATTTCTCTGCCGTAAAAAGAGTGTCCGGAGCTGAAAACGAACATCCTCTTGTTTCGTCTTTGGATGAAAATTTTGCCGTAAAAATAAAAAATCATACCGTCAGCAAAAAGCATTTTGCCGTCATGGCAGGTCCCTGTACAATCAGCTCTGAAGAAGAAGCGGATAAAATCGCATCCGCTTTGAGCAAATCCGGCGTTAAATTTCTTCGCGGCGGAACCTTTAAATTGCGAACATCGCCTTACAGCTTCGGAGGATTGGGAAAAGAAGGCGTTGACATTCTGCAAAAAATCGCTCAAAAATACGATATGATAAGCATTACCGAGTTAACCGAAATTTCGCAAATCGAATTCCTTGCCGATAAAATTGACATTCTTCAAGTCGGAACCAGAAATATGCAAAACTATCCTCTTTTGCGCGAATTGGGGCATATCAATAATCCCGTTATTTTGAAACGGGGCATGTCTTCCTCTCTTAAAGAATGGCTCTTGGCGGCGGAACACATTATAAAATCAGGAAATTCCAACGTTATTTTATGTGAAAGAGGAATCAAAACCTTTGAAAATTATACCAGAAATACTTTGGATATTTCGGCTGTGTCCGCTTTGAAAAACATGTGCGGTTTGCCGGTTATAGTCGATCCTTCCCACAGCACGGGACGTTCCGATATGATAAAATCTGTCAGCTGGGCGGCGACGGCAGCCGGAGCGGACGGAATAATAGTTGAAACTCATTTTAATCCGGATTCGGCAATTTGCGATTCAAGACAGCATATAACAGTTGAAGAATTAAACTCGATAACCGAGAAACTGCCCGTCTTAATGAAGCTTTGGGATAAAGAAAAAAGCTGATTTCCGGTTTATGATAAGCTTTGGTAATTTTGATTTTAAAATATAAATTAACCTGAAAATTGAAAAAATCGCCTGCGAGAATGTAATTCTCCTAAAAAAAATACCCCTTTTAAGATACTCTTTTTTTTAATAAATTTCTTCTTTTTTTTATTTTATGTTTCGTATAAATGCGGCGCAGTAAATTTATTGATGCGGAAATTAGTCTTGTATAACAAAAATTAGTCCCGAATAATATCAAAAAAAATAAAAAAATCAGTTGCTGTAAATATCATTTAAATTTTATTTGACGAATCTAAGGTCAAAATATTCGGAAGCTGATTTATGTTAAAAAAGCTAAACTTAAAAAGTCATCACATCGCTAAACAATACCATTATATCCTAAATTTGCTTTTCGATGCTTTTTTTATTCTTAGATTATTAAACAAATCCTATTAAGGAGGAGAAATGGTCACGGAAAAAGAAACAAACGAAGTCTTATACGACAAATTAAAAGTTGTCATCCGAGAAAAGATGAAACTTAAAAATCCCCTCATCGAAATACTGCGAATAGCTCAGGAAATTTTCGGCTATCTTCCCATGGAAGTGCAAAAATTTATAGCCGGAGAAATGAATATTCCGGTGAGCAAAGTTTACGGCGTAGTTACGTTTTATAATTTTTTCTCAATGAAACCTCGAGGCAAGAATATCATCAATGTCTGTACGGGAACGGCATGCTATGTAAAAGGAGCGCCCGGTCTTATTCGAATGTTTGAAGACGAATTGGGCATAAAACTGGGTGAAACGACAAAAGATAACTTGTTTACTTTGGCATCCGTTCGTTGTGTCGGAGCTTGTTCTTTGGCTCCTGTATTTGTCATTGGAGAAGATACTTTCGGTCGCATAGACAGCCGCGATAAATTATTGAAAATAGTTGATAAGTATCGCAGTCGCGGATAATGAACGACATCTCTCTTCATTTGTCCGATATAATTGAAAATTCGGTAAGAGCTGATGCGTCTCTCGTTATTGTTAATTTTCAAGTTGATATTATAAAAAATATTCTTGAAATTGAAATTATCGATAACGGCAAAGGCATGGACGCTGAAACTTTATCCTTGTCTCAAAATCCTTTTTACACTTCAAAATCAGAAAGAAAAAAAAGCGTCGGTTTGGGTATCCCTCTTCTCAGGCAAAATACTGAGTTGTGCAACGGATATTTTTCTCTGGAAAGTAACCCCGGCGAGGGTACTTCCGTCAAAGCCGGTTTTGCTTACGATAATATAGACCGAATGCCTGCCGGCAATATTTCCGATACGATTTTAACCTCGGTAATCGGTCATCCCGAAACGGATTTTTTGTTTAATTTGAAAAAAACGGATCATTCAGGTGTAAAAAGTTTTGAATTTTCAACTGTTATTATCAAAGAAGAATTGGGAGAGATTCCTATTAATTATCCGGAAGTAATTCCGGTAATTGAAAGTATGTTAACCGAAGGAATAATTAACACAGGAATGGAGGAATTATGAAAACTTTAGCCGACCTCAGAAAAATAAGAGAAAAAGCTCAACATCAGATGAAACTGAGAGAGAGTAACAATCGCGTAAAAATTGTTGTAGGCATGGGAACATCCGGAATAGCCATGGGCGCAAGAGAAGTTATGAAGGTGATTTTGGAAGAAGTCGCCAAACGCAAATTAATTGATGTTCTTGTTACTCAAACCGGAGAAAAAGGATTGTCTTCGAGAGAACCGGTCGTGGATGTGATTGAAAAAGACAAACCGCCCGTAACTTACGGAAACATGGATCCGGAAAAAGCTCGCAGAATGATTGTCGAACATATAATAAACGGTAAACCCGTTGATGAATTTATTGTTACAGAAGATTAGACCGAGGGGGAATTATGTCTCTTAAAAGAACCGATTTTTTACTTTGTTGCGGCTCGGGATGTGTTTCTGCCGGAGCAATGAAAATTAAAAATGCTTTAGTAAAAAAACTTAAAGAAAAAAATATTGAAGAAGAAGTAAATATTATTGAAACAGGATGTATGGGACCGTGTGATTACGGACCTGTGGCAATGGTTTATCCGGAAGGAATCTTTTATGTGAAATTGACCCCGGAAGATGTTGACGAAATTACGGAAGAACATTTTATCAAAGGTCGCCCTGTAAAAAGACTGATGTTAAAAGGCGATAATAAAGAAACTTACGCCACGAAAGACGAAGTGCCGTTTTATAAAAAGCAGGTTAAAGTGGCATTGGAAAATTGCGGATACATCAATCCCGAATCCATTGACGAATACATAGCGGTCGGCGGCTATGAATCTGCCGTAAAAGCCATTACGGAATGTAAACCTGAAGATGTCATAAAAGTTATAAAAGATTCAGGATTGCGAGGAAGAGGCGGAGGCGGATTCCCTACCGGAATTAAATGGGAAACCGTTAATAAAGCATCGGGAACTCAAAAGTATGTGGTATGCAACGGAGACGAAGGAGACCCGGGAGCCTTTATGGATCGTTCTTTATTGGAAGGGGATCCGCACAGGGTTTTGGAAGGAATGCTTTTGGCTGCTTACGCCGTAGGAGCTTCCGAAGGTTATTTTTACATTCGAGCCGAATATCCGTTGGCAATCAAAAGAATAAATAAAGCGATAAAAGATGCTTTGGAAACAGGAGTGATAGGCGATAATATTTTCGGATCGGGTTTCAGTTTTCATGCCGAAGTAAGAACGGGAGCCGGAGCTTTTGTCTGCGGAGAAGAGATGGCTCTTATCCAATCCATTATGGGGGAGAGAGGACACCCTGTTCCTAAACCTCCGTATCCCGCCAATAAAGGTTTATGGAATAAGCCCACTTTGGTTAACAATGTCGAAACTCTCGGAAATTTACCTACCATTTTCAAAAAAGGAGCGGAATGGTTTGCTTCTTTCGGAACTGAAACAAGTAAAGGAACCAAAGTCTTTGCTTTGACGGGAGATTTGAAAAATACCGGTTTGGTCGAAGTTCCCATGGGAATCACTCTGCGAGAACTCATAAATGAGGTCGGCGGCGGTATTATTGACGGTAAAAAGTTTAAAGCCGTACAACTCGGAGGACCTTCGGGAGGATGTCTCACAAACCGGCATCTTGAAACCAAAATAGATTACGAGTCATTGAAAAAAGCCGGAGCCATGGTCGGATCAGGCGGGGTTATCGTAATGGATGACTCAAACTGCATGGTTAACGTTGCCAAATTCTTCCTGGAATTTTCTTTGGAAGAGAGTTGCGGAAAATGTTCTCCCTGTCGAGTCGGATTAAAACAAATGTATGATATTCTGGACAGAATAACTCACGGAGAAGGCAAGGAATCGGATATTGATCTTTTATTGGATTTAAGCGAAACTATTTCCAATCTTTCTCTTTGCGGTCTCGGTCAAACAGCGCCTAATCCCGTTGTTTCAACCATCAGATATTTTCGTAATGAATACGAAGCTCACATAAAAAATAAAAGTTGTCCGTCTTGCGTATGTACAGACCTTTTGCACTTTGACATAGACAAAAATAAATGTATCGGCTGCTCGTTATGCGCCCGTAAATGTCCGGTTGATTGTATTTCCGGTTCTCGGGAAGAACGTTACGCCATTTCTCAGGACGCATGTATTAAATGCGGAAATTGCAAAGATGTTTGCCCGGTCAAAGCCGTAAAAAAATTACCCGGATTATATCATTTTGAAGCAGAAGAATCCGGTTTTGAAACGGTATGATAATCTTCTTATTTTGATTTTCCGAATAAGTTTAACGATAAATTTCTTTGCAGGATCAGTAAACTGCCTTAATAACTAAAAATACATGGAGGAATGACCATGGCTGACATAAAAATACAGATAGATAATAAAGAACTCGTTGTTCCGCAGGGAACAACCATAATTTCTGCTGCAAAAAGAGCGGGAAGACATATACCGACGCTTTGCTATCATCAGGATTTAAAACCAACTGCCAATTGCGGCGTATGTGTTGTGGAAATAGAAGGAGTTAACGTTCCCAAAAGAGCATGCGTAACGCCTTGTTGGGACGGAATGAAAATTACCACCAACAGCAGGAAACTGCGTAAAATGAGAAAAACTTTGGTAGAAATAATTCTTTCCGACCATGATGTAAAATGCCCGACTTGCCTTCAAAACGGAAAATGCGAATTGCAGGATATATCTTATCAAATGGGTATTCAGGAACTTTCCGTTCCCACAATAGTTAAACAGAAACCGGTTGATGATACAAGTCTTTCCATTGTGAGAGATCCTTCAAAATG
This sequence comes from Candidatus Cloacimonadota bacterium, assembly GCA_002742885.1. Lineage (GTDB taxonomy): Bacteria > Cloacimonadota > Cloacimonadia > Cloacimonadales. Next base: position 6,592 of record PDOO01000024.1, on the reverse strand, counting down.
CATCTCCTGCGGACGTTGCATTACGGTTTGTTCCGAAATACAAACGGTAAACGCTTTGGTAGTGGACGGAAGGGGATTCGACGGCACTATTTCAACTGCTTTTAATTCCGGAATGGGACAAAGCGCCTGCGTGAATTGCGGTCAGTGTACGGTATATTGTCCGGTTGGAGCTCTTCGGGAAAAAACCGAAAACGAAAAAGTTTGGGATGCTTTGCTTGATCCCGAAAAAGTTGTAATTGTTCAGGAAGCTCCCTCGATAAGAGCAACCTTAGGCGAAGAATTCGGACTTGATCCCCAACAGGTAACAGTCGGAAAAATGTATGCAGCTTTAAGAAGACTGGGATTTGATCATGTTTTGGATACCAATTTCTCTGCTGACCTCACCATTATGGAAGAAGCAAACGAATTGGTGAAAAGAGTGGCAACCGGCGGAACTTTGCCCATGATTACCTCATGCTCGCCGGGCTGGGTAAAATTTATGGAAACATTTTTCCCGAATATTGCGGATCATGTGTCCACCTGTAAATCTCCTCAACAAATGTTCGGAGCTTTGGTAAAAACTTACTTTGCAGAAAAAGAAAATATTGACCCGGCAAAAATTGTTTCCGTTGCCGTAATGCCTTGCACCGCCAAAAAATTTGAGGCAAGAAGACCGGAAATGAGCGATTCTGGATTCCAAGATGTGGACTATGTGCTTACAACCAGAGAATTTATTCGCATGATAAAAGAAGCCGGACTGGATTTCAAAAATCTTCCTGAAGAAAAATCCGATCTCCTTATGGGAGAATATACCGGAGCAGGAACAATTTTCGGAGCTACCGGGGGCGTAATGGAAGCTGCTACCAGAACTGCCTACAATATTCTTTCAGGCAAAGATTTGGGCAATGTAGAAATCAAAGCTGTTCGCGGATTGAAAGGCGTTAAGAAAACCAGCGTTACCGTTCCGACCAAAGATTTCGGCGAATTAACCGTAAACGTGGCTGTTGCTCACGGACTGGGAAATGCCAGAAAATTAATGGAAAAAGTTCAGGCGGGAGAAGAAAATTTACACTTTATAGAAGTTATGGCTTGTCCCGGCGGTTGCGTGGGCGGCGGAGGTCAACCTTTCGGCTCTTCCCTTGCCGACAGAGCGCGCAGAGGGCAAAGTCTTTATAAAGAAGATCATGATTTGCCTAAACGTTGTTCTCATCACAACGGAGAAATACATAAAATGTATGATGAATGGCTGGGGGAAATCGGAGGACCTAAAGCTCATAATCTTCTGCACACCCATTACTTCCAAAGATCTCAAATCAGCGGAACCGTTGAAAAAGAAATTACTCATAAACACTAAGACATAAAATTAAATTAAAAAACCCGAGCTTTAAGTTCGGGTTTTTTTTATCTTCAAATACAGGTTCAGAACTTTCGGTTCCTTTTATACAGCATAATTTCTTTTGATTTTTTCCGTTTTTATTCTACGGCAAGAAATTTTTCCGGCAATTCTTTCTTGGTTCGTAAACCCAGTTCTTTCAGTTGTCGAGCCTGATTAATGAGATTTCCGTTTCCGGAACTCAGTTTATTCATGGATTTTTGATAAGAAAAGTTTGCTTTTTCCAAGTTTATTCCTATCTGTTCCATATCTTTGACAAAATCCGAGAATTTATCGAAGAGCAAAGCTCCTCTTTCCGCTATTTTCTTTACGTTTCTGTGTTGATGTTCGTTTCTCCAGATATTGTGGATGGTTCGCAAAGTTACAATCAGAGTGGAAGGAGAAACAATGAAGATATTTTTGGCGAGAGCTTTGCTGAACATTTCCGGCGATTTTTGGTTTGCCAGAAGAAACGCCGATTCCACGGGAATAAACATCAGCACGAAATCCAAAGAATTTATGCCGTTAAGTTCGTGATAATTTTTAGACGTAAGTTCTTTAATATGCGATGTTACGGATTTAATATGTTCGTTAAGAAAGGTTTCTTTTGCAGTTGAATCTTCGGAATTGAAATATCTTTCGAAAGCGGTAAGCGACATTTTGGCATCCACGACGATATCTTTTCCGTCCGGAAGATGAATTACGGCATCGGGGCGAAATATTTTTCCCGATTTACAGGTCAGCGAAACCTGACTTTCGTATTCCAGATTTTTTTGCAAACCGGAATCTTCCAAAATACGTTCCAATTTTATTTCTCCCCAACTTCCCTGAAATTTGGAATCTCCTTTGAGGGCATTGGTTAAATTTACGGCATCTTCGCTGATTTGTTGATTTATTTCTTTCAATTGTTTCAATTCGGTTTTCAGCGATGATCTGTCTTTGGCTTCATCCAAATAAATTTCTTCTATTTTGGTTTTGAATCCGTCCAATTGATTTTTTAAAGGAGATATTATTTCTTTCAAACTTCCGGTTTGTCTGAGTCGCAAAGATTCTGCGTTTGCTTCCATAATTCGGGTTGCCAGATTTTCAAATTCTTCCGTCATTTGTTCTTTGTTTTTTTCGGTAAGTCTGATTTTTTCGGCGAATATTTTGCGTTCAGATTTCAAATCGGCTTTTGTTTCTGCCAATTCGTTTCTCAGAATGTTGCATTTTTCTTCAATTTTTCGGTTTTCTTCTCTTATGTTTTGAAGTTCTCCGTTTTTGCTTACCAGAAAATCAAATTCTTTTTCCAGTTTTATTTTGTCGATTTTCATATATTCGAAATCTTCCGCCAATTCCTTATTGCGAGCTTCCGATTTGGCAAGTTGATATTTCAGATCTGATAATTTTTTATTTTGACTGTTTCTTGTCGCAATCCATGCCAAAATAAGGAATAAAATAAGTAATGACAAAATAATTTCGGTCAGCATTTCCTGTCGTCTCCCTGCTTTTCTATCTCATTTTTCATTTTTTGAGTCGGGAAACGAAAATTATCTTTTCTTACCGTAAATCCTTCAATATCAAAATATTCCAGAATAAAAGAAATGATTTTTCTGGAACCGTTCAGTCGATCCCTGACTTCTGCCAAGGCAATGCCTTCATCAGGATTTTTTTGATAAAAATCAATCAGCAGTCGTTTGACTTTATCAACCAAAGGTTTTCCGATAAATTGTTGCCTGAAGTTAATGATTTTTCCGCTTTTCTTTGATGATTGCGCAATCTTTTCATATTCTTTTTCCGTAATCCCCAAATCAAGACAATCATCAAGCCAATCGTCGTTAAAAGCAAATTCCGGTTTAGCTTCGTTAAGTTTATTTTCTGTATAATCCAGCGCCTTTTGCAATTGTGGCGTGATGCTGATTTTGTGTCCTGACAATGCCAGGGTTTTTCCTGCTTTTTTGATTTGACCTTTGGCGAGCATTTCATCCAGAATAATCGATACGGCATTGTCCGAATCGGCATTTCTTTTGCTTCCGAAAAGAGCAAATAATTCTTTTGAGGTTTTGCCTTCCGCATCAAGAGGATTTTCGGCATGATGCTTTTTCAGGGTTTTGATAATTGAATCTAAAATTTTGTGTCGTCTGTCTTTTTGCATCAGATATTTTTGGTCTGAATTTATCAGCAAAGCAATTTCTTTGGGAAGCTTTTCGGCAATTTCTTCTTCTATTTTATCGATTGATTCATGAAGCTTTTCGGCAATTTGATTCAGAGAAAGAGGATAAATTGTTTTTTTGACTTCGACCGCTATTCTGTCGATAAAACTTCCTTCTGCCGTTTTTTGAATGTCTTCTATATGTTTTTTTCTTCTTCTGCGATGATGCAAAGGTTCGGTATCGATGATAATTCCTCCGCCGAGAGTAATGTCTCCGGATGTGTTGCGGATGATGAATCTGTCTTCTGCTATTGCCGAAAGCGGTTCCGGAAGATATACTTGAGCCAAGCATGTGTCTCCTGAACTTAATTGATCTGCATCCAAAAGATGAACTTTTACCATCGCCTTGTAGGTTCCGGTCAGAAAAATAACATTGCTCCAAAGTTTGAGATTAACTCCTGTCGGAAACAATTTTATTTTTACATCCAGCAAATTAGTTTCTTTGATTATTTTATCCGATAAAATCATTCCTCGTTTAAAATCTTTTTGACGCAATCCGGTAAGATTGAAAGCCGCTCTGTCTCCGGCTGTTACCGTTTTGGCAGCTTTGCCGTGATGCTCTATTTTCCTGATTCTTACTTCTTTATTGCCCGGCTGAAGGAATAAGCGCTTGTCGGTTTCGGCTTTTCCGGAAAGAACCGAGCCGTTTACTACTGTGCCGAAGCCTTGAACCGTAAAGATTCTGTCTATATACATGCGAAAGAAACCTTCCGAGTTTTTTGGAGAAATTTTATGCGTTATTTTTTTTATCTCTTGCAACAGTTCCGGAATGCCTTCTTTGGAAATTGCCGAAACGGAAATAACGGGAGCATCTTTTAAAAACGAATCTTCCGCAAATTCTCTTACTTCTTCTTCCGCCAGTTCAAGAAGTTCTTCGTCAACAAGATCTTTTTTAGTCAAAACGATGAGACCGTGTTCTATTCCCAAAAGTTCCATTATAGATAAATGTTCTCTTGTCTGAGGCATAATGCCTTCGTCTGCCGCAATCAGCAAAACTGCAAAATCTATACCGCAAGCTCCTGAAATCATAGTATTTATGAAGTCTGAATGCCCCGGGACATCAACAATTCCGATACTTGTGTCCTTATCTAAATCAAGATGAGTGAAACCTAAATTTATCGTGATTCCGCGTTTTTTCTCTTCTTTGTGTGTATCACAGTCAAATCCCGTAATTGCTCTGATTAACGACGTTTTACCGTGATCCACATGACCTGCCGTTCCCATTATTAAGTGTTTATGCTGCATTATGATTATCCTATGTCTGATTTTTTCCCAAAAAATAAGCTTGTCCGGATTTGTCAAAGCTGAATGTGAAAGATTCTTGACAATTTATTCCTTTCGCATTGTCTAACCTGACTACATTGCAGGAGAAATTATGAAAAGACCCGGATGGCATCAATATTTTATGGAAACGGCATTGCTGGTTGCAACCAGAACAACTTGCTTACGAAGAAAAGTAGGAGCCGTACTGGTAAAAAATAATCAAATCATCGCAAGCGGTTATAACGGAGCCCCTAAAGGTATAACGCATTGCTCGGTAACAGGATGTCTAAGAAAAAAAATGAATGTTCCCTCAGGAAAAATGCATGAATTGTGCCGAGGAACTCACGCCGAACAAAATGCGATCATTCAGGCAGCCGTAAACGGAACATCCATTGCCGGAGCGATACTTTATTGTACGACTCAACCCTGCATTATCTGCTCCAAAATGCTGATAAACTCTGAAATATCAACCGTTTATATCGCTGAATCGTACGATGATAAATTCGCTTTGGAAATGCTGAAAGAAGCCGGCATAAAATTAATAAAAGTCGATAAAGACACCGGAGAATGCATAAACGTTTATTAAGAATAATTGATTTAAGAATATTGCGTTTTTTATCCGATTGACCGGAACAAATTTCTAATGAAACATTTTTGCTTTTTTATGAACCTCAGATACCCAAGAAAATTCATGAATTTTCTCCTTTTATAACCTGATAATTTGACGATTCAACATATTATTACCGATTTCAGACTGCTTTGCCGGCAAGCCGGTATCCTCCTAATGCCGGGAATTTTAGTCTGTTTTAATTCCTGCAACATATAAAATACAAATAAGACGTAAAACATCCGGTCATGAATTTCCTGCTTCCGAGATTATAAAAACAGCGTCTCGGAAATATCAAGATCAGGCGTTAAAAATTTTTCATTGTCTGAGCGCAGCGAGTTTGAAAAATTCAGCATGATTGCGGAGATTTCAGATGTTTTTATGCCGTCGGGAGTTTTTCTTGTTTCGTTCTTTTGTCGGTACAAAAGAATGAAAAACATCATTAGAATAACAGATAAAAAAAATCCCCGACTTTTGCCGGGGATTTGAATGTTGAATCTCTGCTATTTCAGTTTAATCGATTTTTTGAAAGAACTGTGTTCTCCTGCGGTAAATTTCACGAAATAAATTCCGCTTCCGCATTCTTTTCCTTCTTTATCGTTTCCGTTCCAGCTGATCGTGTACATGCCGGAAGCTGATTTTATGCCCAAATCTCTTCTGTGAACTTCTTGACCTTTTACGTTGTAAATCATGATTTCGGCTTTTTCGTTTTGTTCAACGCTTTCTTCGTCCATAAAGAAAGAAATGTTTACGGGCGGATTGAAAGGATTAGGATAAACATCAGCAAGTCCTGTTTCTAAGGCAAATTCCGGAACTTCTTCTTCCGGATCTTCGAATTCTCTGAGCACAACGGATTGAGAAGCCGTAACTGTCGAATTATCGCTCATGGACAATGCTTCTATCCAATACCAATAACGCTTGTTCGGCTCTACTTCTTTGTCTTCGCAGACATATTCATGAGCGGAAACCGTGTTGGAAGCGGGAATCAAATCCGAAAAACGGCTTGCGGATGCCAAATCTTCCGTTTCGCTTTTCAGAACGTAAAATCCTCTCATGTCGTTTTCGGTTTGCGTTACCCATCCTATTTCGACGGAGTTGACCGAGGTTTGCATTGCCGTGAAAGAAGAAAACTGAACGGGAAGATTTTCAGACATCTGCTCATAATGTTTCAGTTCTCCTG
>PDOO01000039.1 GCA_002742885.1 Candidatus Cloacimonadota bacterium | reverse complement strand
AGACAAAAAATATTACGAAAAATTTCTTGATGAAGAAAGCAGCATTTATCTTATCGGCATAAATTTTGACGAAGAAAAAAGAAATATAAGCGGATTTGAGTGGGAGAAAATAAAATAATGATTATCGCGACAACTTATTGTATCCTTTCAAACATTGTAAAACATTGACGATAATTACTGAAAAAGTTATTGACTGCTTTCAAAAAAATAATTTCGCGTAAACTGCTATCAAACTCTGAAACAGAATAACGGGCGATTCCGATAAACATCTAAGTTTTGATTTTACCGGGATAACATTAAAGCATAAAATACAATAATAAAACATAAATATGCTGAGGAGAGCAAAAATGAAAGAATATGACGAACAATTGGAGACGGAAGAATTTCCGGACGGCGCTCCGGATTACGTGAATAATAACACAATAACGGATGAAGAAAAAAAATTCCTTAAATTTTATGATAAATTGAGAAAAAAATTGGACGGAAGCAATAAAACAGGAATGTCGGGATTAACGGAATATTTGTTTTTGTTGCCTGATTTCTTTATTCTGCTTCTAAGAGTTTACGCCGACAAAAGAGTTGATAAATCTATAAAATTAAAGGTTGTCGCAATACTTGCTTACGTAATGATGCCGCTTGATTTTTTACCTGATTTTATTCCGTTTGTCGGCTATACGGATGATCTTCTTTTGGTTGTAACGGGATTAAACATGATTCTTAACCAAATAGGTTCCAATACTCTTTTGGACAATTGGAGCGGTTCTTACAATATGCTTGAACATATTCAAAAAATAATCAATTTGGCAGAACTGTTTTTAGATAAAAATTTATTCAGAAAATTGGAAAGAATCATAAAGAAAAAATAATGGCGGGAAGTAATTTAACTCCCCGTCATCCGTTAAAATAATTTTAAAATAAAAATAGGATTATAATTTTCCGGTTAATTGCAAATAGCGAAGTTTCCAAACAACAACAAGAGCTTCCCGAACTATTTTTTTGGACATTTTGGATTGTCCGCTGCGTCTGTCCTCAAAAATTATCGGAATCTCCTTAATTTTGAATTTTTTATTCCAAGCCCGGTAATTCATCTCTACCTGGAAAGAATAACCGTCTGAAATAATCTCATCCAGATTAATGGATTCCAATACTTTTCTTTTAAAACATTTAAAACCTCCGGTAGGATCTTTAACCCCCATTCCGGTAATTATTTTAACGTATTGAGCAGCTCCGTAACTCAAAATCAAACGAGATAAAGGCCAATTAACAACGTTTATGCCTTCCACATAACGCGAGCCGATAACCAAATCATTATTTTCGGCTTCTTTCAACATTCTTGGCAAAACATCGGGATTATGCGAAAAATCAGCGTCCATTTCTATAATATAATCAAAACCGTTTTCAAGAGCATAACGAAAACCGGCAACGTAAGCCGACCCCAAACCGAGTTTTTTATCGCGTTTCAAAAGATGAATTCTCGACTCGTTCAAAGACATCTGTTCCGTTAAATAAGCTGTTCCGTCAGGCGAATTATCATCAACGACCAAAACATGAACAGATTCATCCTGTTTTAATACTTCCGGAATAATCTTTACGATGTTGTCTGCTTCATTGTAAGTGGGAATTATAACAAGATTTTTCATAAAACCTCTCTTAACATTTTATTTATCCAAATTATTTTTTAACAATTGAGCATCCGGAACATCTCGGAATTCTTTGGCGGGAACTCCCGCAAATATTTTTTCTCCTTCCAAATCTTTTGTTACCAAAGCTCCGCCCGCAACGCAAACATCTTTGCCTATTGTTTTTCCAGGAAGAATCGTACAATTAACGCCCAGGCGAGCTCCTGTTTTCAGGGTTACGCCCTTGAAATGATTAAAACGCTCTTTGTCGCGAGCCATAAAATTATCGTTGCTTGTATTAACGCCCGGAGCGATAAAACAATAATCTTCAATTTTGGAATAAGCCGTTATATAACAATTACTTTCTAATTTATTCCTGTTTCCTATCTCACAAAAGTTTTCCGCATAGACTGCCCGTCCGATTATATTCAAGTCTCCGATTTTGACATTTTCTCTTATCGCAGCCATATCGGCAATCAAATTTCTTTCCCCGATTTCCGCTTGGGCATAGATAATTACGTTTGCTCCGATTTGACAAAAATCTCCGATTTTGGCAGGTTTTAAATCTTTCGGTAATTTAAAAATACTTCTCGGTGAGCAAAGCGGTTTCTTCCCTAAAATCGTATTATCGTCTATTCTGACATGATTTCCAATCTCGGTTCCCTCGTAAATAATAACGTTATTTCCTATCATGCAGCCTTCGCCAATAACGACATCCCGTAAAATTACAACGTTAAAACCTATTTCGGTTCCTTTACCGATTTTTGCGGATTTATCTATTGATTCGGACATTATTTTTTCCCCTTATAATTAATTTTTATCAAGAAAAAATATTATTTTTCATTAATCAGATGAACTTTTGTAAAATACAGTATTTCTTGTAAAGCATTTCTAAAAATATTTTGTTTTTCGTAATCGACTTTTCCCGTCCACTCATCCATGAATATTTTTTTGAACTCAATTGAGAAAGGGATAACTCTTTTACCGTAAGTACGATAAACCCAACGGACAAAATAGCCTCCGTCGAATTTAACGTTTATTTTTATATTTAAATCCGGTAATTCTTTTTCGAGGATATTTTTTATTTCTCCGATAAATTTTACTTCCGATTCCGGTAAAACGTGAGTTGCCAAAATAATATCAGGATTAAGTTCGGGATTATCGAAAGGTTTGTCGCTTCCCAAGCGATGATGATTGTAAGAATGAATGTCAAAAAGCGCAATTCTGTTATGATGAAGAAGCATTTCATTGATAAAAACCGTAATTTGCCGGTAAAACTTCAAATATTCTTCCCGACATTTCTCCAGCATGGCGGAATTGAAATTCTTATTTCTTACTTCCAGTCCCCACGCATCTTCGGGATTTACGTAAACACAATTTTCAAAAGACCGATTTAAATCGCAATAAAACCGGCTGTTTCTCACATTTACCCGATTAGAAGAAATTTCGGTAAAAAAATCAGTATAGGGATCTTCTTCTCGCAGACGTATTTCTTCCTCAACTTTTGTTCCCTGCAAAATAAAAGAGGGAATATCATGTCCGGAATGAATGGAAGTCATCAAAATCGGTTCCGAAAAATCAAAACAAAAAAAAGTATTCATAAAATCTCCTGCCAAAGATTCTCATAAATTTAATCAATTAGAATAAGTAAAGATACATTTCTGACCATATATCAACCGAAAAAGAAAAGCCCGATTTAATATCAGGCTTAAGTCCGTCAGTTTAAAAATTATTTTTTCTTGTTTTTTCTTAATCTGGAAACCATAAGTTTCTTTTTCTTGTGAGTCTTAGGCTTGGGAGAAAAATTCTCATTGTCCAATTCTACGGAAAAACGCTTACCGTTGATCTTAAGTCTTTTCATTTTATTGAAAATCTCTTTCGGCATTCCAAGCGGTAAATCGACAAAACTTTTATCTTCGTAAATATCGATTTTACCGATATGACGTTTGTGAATCTTTAACTCGTTGACCAAAGCTCCCACAATGTTGCGGGCTTCTACGTTGACGGCTCTTCCTATACTTAATCGGTAACGTTCCATTCCTTCGGCAGCTCTTCGTTCCTTAGCTTCTTTTATGCTTTCCCTCGAATCTTTTCTGCCGCTTTTTGCCGGCTTTACGTCAATTTCCTTTTCCCAAAGAGATTTATGACCTCGATATAAATTGGCGAGAGAAGCCGCTATATCCAAAAAGCTCAATTCGTGTTCGGCAGCCAATTCTTCCAAAAGTTCTTTATAACTGTCTGCTCTGCTGTCGACTCCGTCAATTATTTCCTGTTTGAATTTTGAAACTCTTTTATCGGTAACAGCTTGAGCTGAGGGAAGTTCCATCCTTAACATCGGTTGATTTGTCGCTTTTTCGATAGCTCGCATCATTGCTCTTTCGCGAGGAGTTACCAACAAAATAGCTTCGCCTTTTTTACCTGCTCGCCCGGTTCTTCCCACTCTGTGAACATAAAATTCAATATCCATGGGAATATCATAGTTAATAACGTGAGAAATTCTGTCTATGTCCAATCCTCTGGCGGCAACATCCGTGGCAACAAGCACGTTTATTTTTCCTCCGACAAATTGAGCCACCGTTTTTTCACGCTTCAATTGAGCCATATCGCCGTTTAAAGGCGCGGCATCATAACCTCTGGCTTTAAGTTTCTCGGCTACGGTTCTTGTCGTTTCTCTGGTTCGGGCAAATATAAGCATGCCGTCAAAATCTTCCGTATCCAAAATTCTGGTCAAAGCATCCATTTTTCGAAAACCGCTCACCAGAATAAAACGCTGATTAATCGTATCAACGGTTGCCGTCTCGGTTTTTATGGTAATTTCTTGCGGATCATTAAGATATTCTTGGGCAATTTTTCTGATCTCTTTGGGCATGGTTGCCGAAAATAATGCGGTTTGATGTTGTTCCGGAAGATGCGACAAAATCCATTCAACGTCTTCTATAAATCCCATTCTGAGCATTTCGTCAGCTTCATCCAAAATAAGACATTTAAGGTTTGCGGTGTTCAGCGTTTTTCTGCGAATATGATCCATTATCCGTCCGGGAGTTCCGACCACCGCATGTACGCCTCTTTTTAAATGCTTAAGCTGTTTTGCAATATCTTGACCGCCGTAAACCGGCAAAACCCGGAAATTATCCATATTCATGGAATATTTTTGAAAAGCTTCCGCAACTTGAATAGCCAGTTCTCTCGTGGGACAAAGCACCAATACTTGCGGACTGTCCGCCGTAACGTCAATATTGTTTAAAAGCGGTAAGGCGAACGCCGCCGTCTTACCTGTACCGGTTTGAGCCTGACCGACCAAATCTCTTCCTTCCAACATATACGGAATTGTCTCTTTCTGAATGGGGGTAGGCGTTTCATAGCCGACATGCTCAAGAGCATCCAAAATTCGGTCATCCAGATTAAATTGCTCAAATCCCGTTTTAATTTCACTTTCCAGTAACATCTCTTCTCCTGTAATAAATTATGCTCCCCACATCCCACACATGGTTTTAGTATTTACTTAATCAGGTAAAAAAAGAATGCGCGAAAGCTCACAGTCAAATTTAATTTTTGCAAAATTCTGTCCGGTAAATAATTGACCCCGTTGCCCTTTTCAAAATATAATAAATATATTTATTAAGGTATAAAAAAAAATCATGCGCCTCTCCTCTTTAATTTGACAAATAAACTCTTTTTCTGAAATTAGTAAATTTTTATAAAAACGTTGGAGATGATTAATGAAAAAGATCAGTATTTTATTTTTATGTCTTTTAATTTACTCGGTGTTTTATGCCGAAATTCCTGACGGCTATTACGATGACGTAAACGGATTATACGGAGAAATACTGCGCGCCGGACTGCACGACATTACAGACAACCACCATGCTCAAAGCTACGGCTCGCTTTGGACGCATTTTGAAGAAACGGACGCAAAACCGAACGGAACTGTTTGGGATATGTATTCGGACGTACCGGGAGGAACTCCTCCTTACGTTTATCATTTCGGAACAGATCAAGCCGGCAATTACAACAGCGAGGGAGATTGTTACAATCGCGAGCATTCCTGGCCGAAAAGCTGGTTCAACAACGATGCCCCCATGAAAACGGATCTTTTTCATATCTATCCGACCGATGCTTACGTAAACGGACAAAGAAGCAACCTTCCTTTCGGGGAAGTGGATAATCCCGTTTGGACTTCCATGAACGGTTCAAAAAAAGGTCCCTGCTCGTATCCGGGATATTCAGGACAGGTTTTTGAGCCGATTGACGAATACAAAGGAGATTTTGCCAGAACCTATTTTTATATGTGCACAAGATATTACGGAGAAGACGGAAATTGGCAGAATAACGGCATGGTTAACGGAGCCGATCTCAAACCCTGGGCATTAAACATGCTGATCGAATGGCATAATCAAGATCCGGTTTCGCAAAAAGAAACGGACAGAAACGATGCCGTTTATGAAATTCAGGAAAACCGAAATCCTTTCATAGATCATCCGGAATACGTTTCTTATATTTGGGAAGATCAAATTCCCGGCGCAATTATTCAATTTAATGCCGCTTCTTACGAAATCAATGAAGATTGCAATATGTTTTCGGTACAGATAAATATTTCGGGAGCCGGCAATGAGGAAACTGTCGTAACTTGCAGTCTTGCAGGAGGAAATGCGGTTCCGGGAGAAGATTTTACCTTTGTAAACCGGGAAATTATCTTTCCGCCGAACAGCAATCAACCTCAATTTATAGAAATTCCCGTAAACGACGATTCCGTTCCGGAAGAGAACGAAACATTTATTTTGGAATTATCTTCGCAGAACGAGAACGTCATTATCGGCACCAACGATCAAACCGTTGTTACGATTGAAGATAACGACGGCTATGATATTGATCCTCCGGAACTGGTTTCTTTGGGAATAATAAACAAAGATCGTCTTTTGCTGGATTTTAACGAAAAAATAACGGAATCCTCCGCCTCGGACATAAATAATTACTTCATTTCCGACACAGGCAATCCCGAGGAAGCGATTTATCCGGTTAATTCCGATTCATCCAAGGTTTTATTGAAAATATCGACTCTTGAAATACAGGTAAATTACCAAATTTCAATAAATAATATCGAAGATTTACATCAGAATATTGCGGAAGAGATAACTCAAAATTTCATTATTCAACCTGAATTTACCGAAGTTACGGAATATTTTGAAGAATACCAAAATTGGGAAAGTTACCTGTCCGGAGAGATTAATTTCCCCACGGGAACCTGGAACTTTAACGAAGTTTACCCGGAAACGGGAGTAAATGTTTATGAAGGAGAAGTCTCTCCTCGCCTGAACGACGATACCTCAAATGCGTTTATTGCCACTCCGGAATTTCCGTCCGTTACTTCAATCAGATTTTATCATCGGGAATTAAATCAGGGCGGCGGTGAATTTACTGTTTCCGTCTCCGAAAACGGCGGAGATTTTGAAGAATTAACCTCGGGTAATTACGGCGGAAACGATTATACAGAATATACTTACAGTTTTAATCATCCCCTCTCCGATGCCAAAATAAAAATTACGGCGGATAACCAGCCCGGACACCTGATTATTGATAATTTCAGTATTTTCAACGATTCGCAGGAAGCGGAAATTATTGCCGACTTCGGAGCAATTTACACAAATTGTGTTGCGGGAGAAGCAATAAGATTTATTGATTTATCCCGGGGAAATATTACCGGATACTCTTGGGATTTCGATAATGACGGAGTTGCCGACAGCGAAGAAAGAGATCCTGTTTACACTTTTGAAAATGAAGGAACTTATTCCGTAACGTTAACCGTTTATGACGGAGAACAAAACGATTCGGCAACCAAACAGAGCTTCATAACCGTTTCGCCCGTTCAGGGAAAAGATGATTTAATCTTGCCTCCCGAGTTTAATCTTACCAATTATCCCAATCCTTTCGGAACCGGGTCAAGAGGCAATTTAACTTCCGTAAGATTTACGACGCATGAAGAAACACATGCAAATTTGAGCATTTACAACGTGAAAGGCGCCAAAATAAAAACTCTTTTGAATCAAAACATAAAACCGGGAAACCATGAGATCAACTGGGACGGAAAATCAGATTCGGGTAAATATTCGGGTTCGGGAATTTATTTCTGCAAATTGGTTACCGGAAGAGGAACAGTTACCCGAAAGATGTGTATCATTAAGTAAGGATACGCATTTTACAATTAATCGAGAATAAATATTTTGACAATTAAATATAATTTTAAGAGGTAAAATGAATATTAATTTCAGATGCGGATTTGTTTCCATAACAGGACGACCGAACGTCGGTAAATCAACGCTTATGAACAGTTTTTTGGGCGAAAAACTTTCCATTATTTCCCCCAAACCGCAAACAACCAGACAAAGCGTAAAAGGCATTTTGTCGGACGAAAATAAGCAAATCATTTTTTTGGACACGCCGGGATACGTCAAACCCCGTTACGAGTTGCACGAAAAAATGTTGTATTATATCAGAGAATCTCTTCTTGATACCGATTTAATTCTTTTTATTACGGATGTAAGAACTTTTCCGACTGATTACGACAATGAAGTTTTAAAAATTATCGATAAAATAAAAATTCCGAAATTTGCTTTATTAAATAAAATTGATCTTGTCGAAGATGACTTTTTAAAAGAGCAGACGGATAAAATTTCCGAAAATTCGCAATTTGACAAAATTATTCCGATTTCGGCTAAGCATAAAACAAACTTGCTTGAACTGGAAGAAGCCGTTACTTCATTTATGCCCTTGAATCCGCCGTATTACAACCCGGACGAACTTTCCGATTTACCCATGAGATTTTTTGTTCAGGAGATAATCAGAGAAAAAATATTTCTCAATTACTCGGATGAAATTCCTTATTCTTCGACGGCAGTGGTGGAATCATACAAAGATTTTCCCAATAAAAGCATTATTCATGCCAATATTTGGATTGAACGAAAATCTCAAAAACCTATCCTTATCGGAAAAAACGGCAGTATGATAAAAAAAATCCGCCTTGAAGCGGAAAAAGAAATTCACGGCATGACCGGTAAAAGAGTTAAGCTGGAATTGTGGGTGAAAATTAAAAATGACTGGCGCAAAAAAAAGAATGCCTTAAAAGAATTCGGTTACAAATAAAAAGAGGTTATCATGAAATTGCTTATTGCATCAAAAAATAAAGATAAAATTGCGGAAATTAAAGAAATTTTGGCGGAAACGGAACTTGAAATCTTATCAATTGACGATATCCCTCCCGTTCCGGATGTTATCGAAAATAAAGAAACAATTCAGGAAAATGCCATAAAAAAAGCGGTTGAAACCGCAATTTCGGCAAATATGCATACTTTAGCCGATGATACCGGACTTTTCGTCGATTCGCTGGACGGACGTCCCGGAGTTTATTCGGCAAGATACGCCGGAGAAAATTGTTCCTATGAAGACAACAGAAAAAAAATGCTTCAAGAAATGAAGGGAAAAGAAAATCGTAAAGCTCGTTTCAAAACAGCTGTCGCTTTTGCGTCTCCGGAAGGAATGATTGCCATTGCCGAAGGAAAAGTCGAAGGTCAAATCACCGAAAAAGAAACAGGAGAAAACGGATTCGGTTATGATGCAATATTCTCGGCAGATGAATCGGGAAAAACTTTCGGAGAAATGAGCAACGAAGAAAAACACAAAATATCTCATCGAGGAAGAGCTTTTCGCAACATGCTTCCCGAAATAAAAAAATACTTACAGAACCTAACATAAATTTATCGGCAGATAAAAAGGAGAGAAAAATGGTAAATCCTAAAATTTTCAGACAATACGACATAAGAGGAATTACGGGGCAAGACCTTACGCCGGAATCGCTTTATTTAATAGGCAAAGGATACGGAACTTTTTTAAGAAGAAAAAAACTGAAAACCGCTGTTATCGGCGGAGACGCTCGTTTGAGTACACCCGAGTTTAAAAAAGCTTTTATCAAAGGCATGAAAGAAACCGGAATTGAAATTACCGATATAGGAATGGTTGCCACTCCGGTTCTCTATTTTTCCATCCATCATCTTAAAACCGACGGCGGAGTAATGATTACGGCAAGCCATAATCCGGCAGAATACAACGGAATAAAAATGAATATCGGTTTGCAAAGCGTTTACGGAGAAATGATTCAGGATATTCTTAAATTAATCCAAAAAGAAGACTTTGAATCCGGAGAAGGAAGCCTGAAAAAATACACCGGGATTGACAGCGAATACATGGATTACATCGCAGAAAACATTAAACCGGAAAGACCGGTCAAAGTCATAGTCGATGCCGGTAACGGAGCCGGAGGTCCTTATCTCCCCAAAATTCTTCGTCGCTTGGGTTGTGAAGTTACCGAAATGTATTGCGAACCGGACGGAACTTTCCCCAACCATCATCCCGATCCTACAGTAGAAAAAAACATGGTTGACCTCAAAAAAGCCGTGCTTGAAGAAAAAGCGGAAGTCGGACTCGGCTTGGACGGAGATGCCGACAGAATAGGCATAATTACCGAAAACGGAAAAATGCTTTACGGAGATCAAATTTTAAACATCTTTGCCCGAGATTTTCTCAAACAAAATCCCGGACAAACCGTTATAGCTGACGTTAAATGCTCTAAAAATCTTTTCGACGATATAGAAAAACAAGGCGGAAAAGCTGTAATGTACAAAACCGGACACGCCAATATAAAAAATAAAATGTTTGATGAAGGAATACTTTTCGCCGGAGAGATGAGCGGTCATATTTTCTTTAAAGACAGATACTTGGGCTTTGACGACGCAATCTATGCCTGTTGCCGTTTTGTTGAAATTATGTCAAAAACGAAAGAAAAAGCAAGCAACTTCTTAGCCGATCAACCCGTCATGTTTAATACGCCTGAAATTCATGTCAAATCAACCGACGAAGATAAATTCAATTTGGTTGAAAAAGTAAAAACATCCTTTGAAAAAGAAGGTTACGACGTTATAGATACAGACGGTATGAGAATAACTTTTAAAGACGGCTGGGGACTTTGCCGGGCTTCAAACACCACTCCCGTTTTGGTATTGAGATTCGAAGCCGAAAGCGAAGAAAGACTGGCTGAAATACAAAAACTCGTAACTGAAAGAATAGAATCTTTACGGTAAAATTCAAAAAAAAGGCGGTACTCATCGTATCGCCTTTATATTTATCCTCCGCAATAAAAATTTTTATTAATCATCCTCATAAATTATATCCATTATTTCAGCGGCGACATGAGGTCTGTAATGTGAGTTTTCGTAGTAGTTGAATACTGACTCGGTAAATTCGTTTTTACCGGAAAAATCATAAACATTTTCCTTACCGAAAATATCATAAAGCAAATTAAGTTGCTCTTTTTCTAACGGGATTTGATCATACAAAGGAGATATGACAATCTTATAATTTGTTTTATGTTTTAAAAAAATTTTTTTAATTAATCTCAATTGCTCTGTTTCTTTATCGGTAACAGGGTAAATTTCATGATTCTTGACGGGTCTTTCATAAAATATTCCCTGTTTTATTCTGTTTTCATAATAACCGACGGAATCCTCTTCTATTTCAAAATCAGCTCCGTAAATAATATTGCAGTTTTTTTTATCAACAACATCATTAAATTTCTTTTCCCGAATAAAATATCCCATGTAGTTTCGATATTTTCCGAATATCCTGTAATCGGCGTAAGCTGTCAAAAAATGCAAATTAAGAGACGCTTTCAAAAAAGTAAGATAATACTTAACGGAAGACTCTTTGGAAACACAGGGCATACTGACAAATAAATGTTTATACCTGATTTCGGTTTTAACTAAAGATTTTCCGTCAATTATAATCAGGGCATTTCTCAGAGAATCTTTATTTTCGTCAATATAGCTTATTTTCCTGGAAATTCCCCAAATTCCTTCCCCTGAGGCATCAAAATGAAAAGGAACGGACTTTTCCGGAAGATGTTTTTTCCAACTGTCGCATTTATATGCCTCGGAACGGGAATTTCCGAATATGAAAGAGTCAAAATGTTCACTGTCCCTAAACGTATTATAGGTTGTTGTCGTAATCATCTCTCTGTTTAATCCGACAATTTGTTCATCACCGTAATAATCCCGGAAACCGAGAACTTTAAAAAAATCCATGTATATTACAACACCCGTAAAAATAAAAAAAGGAGTAAAAGCCGCCAATATTTTTAATAAAAATTTTTTCATAACCGTCTCTAAAATTGAAAATAAATAAATTGTTGTTCTTCACCGCTGAAATACAAAATCACTAAAACAATAAAATAATACAAACCGAATCTTACGGGTTCTTTCCAATTCAGTCCCAACTTTTGCAAGGCATATTTGTCTTTTCTGCCCCTCCATTCCGTAAGCATAAAAACAACAAGAATAAATATCATCATAAAGAATCTTTTCAAACTCTCAAATTCAGGATACGTCAACAGAGAACCTGAAAAAATTCCGGCAATATAACGAAAAGCATGAGCCATGTTATCTGCTCTGAAAAATATGAATGCGAAAACAATCAGAGAAAAAGTCATACTCATTTGAAAAATTTCTTTTAAGGACGGAAACAGCTTTCCGTCGGCAACAATATCCAAGTTTTTACGATTATTCTTCATAAACAAAAGAGGTAAAAAATAAAAAGCGTTTAATGCTCCCCAAAACACAAATTTCCAAGCTGCTCCGTGCCAGAAACCGCTGACAATAAAAATAATGATAATATTGCGGATTTTCATCATCATTCCGCCTTTGCCTCCGCCCAAAGGGATGTATAAATAATCTCTTAACCAAGTCGAAAAAGAAATATGCCAGCGTCTCCAAAATTCGGCAATATCCCTAGAAAAATAAGGGAAAGCAAAATTTTGCGTTAAATCAAAACCGAACAGCTTTGCCGTACCGATCGCAATATCCGAATAGCCGGAAAAATCTCCGTAAATTTGAAAAGTGAAAAATATCACTCCCCAAACAAGAGTGATCCCGTTCATTTCGGATGAATGATTAAATGCCTGAGCAGAGAAAGGAGCGCAACCGTCGGCAATAACGATTTTCTTGAAGAATCCCCACAACATTTGTCTCATTCCGTCGACGGCTTTTGCGTAATCAAAATTACGCTTTTTATAAAATTGCGGTAAAAGATGAGTTGCTCTTTCTATGGGACCTGCAACAAGTTGAGGGAAAAAACTTACAAAAGACGCAAAAGCGATAAAATCTTTCGCAGGCTCAAGTTTTCGTTTGTAAACGTCAATCGTATAACTTAAAGTTTGGAAAGTGTAAAAACTTATTCCGACCGGTAAGATAATATTAAGATTATTCGGTTTTACGCTTATTCCGAAAAACGAAAATGCTACAATAAAGTTATCAACAAAAAAGTTATAATATTTAAATATTGCCAGTAACCCTATATTAACCGCTAAGCTTATATAAAGCAGAATATTGCGTTTTGTTAATTCTTTCTCCGATTTCAACTTTATTCCTATAAAAAAATCAACGGAAGTACTTAATAAAATCAAGGATAAAAATCTCCAATCCCACCAACCGTAGAAGATATAACTTGCCGTAAGGATTAAAAAGTTTTGAAATTTAAGATTATTACCGGAAAAAAACCAATAAAAAATGAAAAAAACAGGTAAAAAAAAGGCAAAATCAATAGAGTTAAAAAGCATAAGACACCTTAACCTTTTTTCTTATTTTTAATATGGATATTTGAGCAATAAAATATTTACAAAAATTAAAGTAAATTCAATTTGTCAAATATTTTAATTTTAAGAAAATTGACTATAAATAAGTTGACTAAGAAATCATTCAGAAAATTTTAAAGGAAATAATCGGAATAATCTGACTTAACAACTGAGAGAGGAAAATAATGTATAAAATCATCGCAAAAGAAATTATTAACGATTTAGTTCAAAAGATGGTGATCAAAGCTCCGTTCGTTGCCCGCAAATGTCAACCGGGGCAATTCATAATTATTATCCCGAGAGAAGGCGGAGAAAGAATACCTTTAACTGTCACGGATTTTGACAGAGAAAAAGAACTTGTAACCGTAATCTTCCAAATGCTGGGAGAATCCACAAGATTTCTCGGTACTCTGAAAGCAGGCGATACCGTTCCCGATTTTGTCGGTCCGTTAGGAGTGCCGACTCATCTCTCAAAACACAAAAAAGTCCTGGGTATAGGAGGAGGAGTAGGCGCAGCTCCTCTTTATCCGCAAATGAAAGCTTTGGCGGAAAACGGAACTGAAGTTGATATTATCATCGGAGGAAAAACGAAAGAATTTTGTATATTGGGCGATGATTTTAAAGTCTTCGCAAAAAATATTTATTATGCCACAAATGACGGTTCTTTGGGCGAGAAAGGCTTTGTAACAGATGTACTGAACAGGCTTATCTCTGAAGGAAAACAATACGATGAAATATTTGCCATAGGTCCGCTGATCATGATGAAAGCAGTCGTTGAGATCACCAAAAAATTAAATATCCCGACAAGCGTTTCCTTGAATCCGTTAATGATTGACGGCACCGGAATGTGCGGTTGTTGCCGAGTTACCGTAAACGGAGAGACTAAATTTGCCTGTGTTGACGGTCCTGATTTCGACGGATTCTCAGTGGACTTTGACGAAGCTATGGTTCGACAAACTTATTATAAAGACGAAGAACAAAAATCTCATCGCTGTAACTTGGACAATTATAAATAAACCGTTGCGACACTTAATCAAGTAAGGAAATAAAATGCTGAACAGAAGTAAAACTAAAGTAAAAATGTCAGAGCAAAATCCTGAGATAAGAAATAAAAATTTTGGGGAAGTTGCTTTCGGTTATACTTTGGAAGAAGCCGTTGAAGAAGCCCAAAGATGCCTGGAATGTAAGCATGCTCCGTGTAAAAGCGGATGTCCCGTCAATATTCAAATACCGGAATTTATTCATCAAATTAAAGAGAGAAATATAGAAAAAGCATACGAGATTATAACCGAAGATAACTCTTTTCCGGCTATTTGCGGAAGGGTATGTCCTCAGGAAACTCAATGCGAAGGGAAATGCGTAAGATCCAAGCAAGGCGAAGCCGTAGGTATCGGAAGATTGGAAAGATTTGTTGCCGATTGGCGCCTGAAAAATAAGAAACCGCTAAAACGAGAAATAAAAAACAATCACATGAGAATAGCCGTAGTCGGAAGCGGTCCGGCCGGATTAAGCTGTGCTTCTGATTTGGCAAAACTCGGTTACGAAGTTACTGTTTTTGAAGCATTGCATGCTTTCGGCGGCGTATTGGTTTACGGCATTCCGGAATTCAGGTTGCCTAAATCACTGGTTAAAGAAGAAATTAATTCTCTGATTGATCTCGGCGTTAAAATGAAAAAAAATGTAATCATAGGACAATCTTTAAACATATCCGATCTTTTTGATGACGGATATGATGCCGTATTTATAGGAAGCGGAGCCGGACTGCCTAAATTTATGGGGCTGAAAGGAGAAAATTTCAACGGAGTTTATTCATCAAACGAGTTTTTGACAAGAGTAAATCTCATGAAATCTTTTGACAGAAGACATAATGACACTCCCGTAAAAGTCGGTAAAAAAGTTGCCGTTGTAGGCGGAGGCAACGTTGCCATGGATGCAGCAAGAACTGCTAAGCGTCTCGGAGCGGAAGAAGTTTACATAGTTTACAGAAGAAGCATGGAAGAATTGCCTGCCAGAGCAGAAGAAGTTCATCATGCTAAAGAAGAAGGAATTATTTTTAAACTTCTGGAAAATCCCGTTGAAATAATCGGAGAGAACTATGAAGTTAAAGGTATAAAAACAATTAAAATGAAGCTGGGCGAACCTGACAGTTCAGGCAGAAGAAGACCCGTACCTATTGAAAACAGCAAATCAATCATTCCGGTAAATAACGTTATTATAGCTATCGGACAAACTCCGAATCCTCTTCTCAGCAATACGACAAAAGGTTTATCAACAAACAAATGGGGTTGCTTGGTCGTTAATGAAGAAACCATGGAAACGGACATACCGAATGTTTATGCCGGAGGCGATGCCGTAACGGGAGCCGCCACGGTTATCTTGGCTATGGGCGCCGGTAAAGTTGCCGCAAAATCAATTCATGAAAAATTAAACGCTGAATAAGACAATAATTTTCAAAAAATCGCAAATGATTTAAATCAAAGGGAGTTCTCTCCCTTTTTCTTAATCCTTGCCGAGCATGAAAACAAAAAAAATCCCGATTCCTAAAAACCGGGAAAACAATTTATTTGTATTTGTAAAATTCCAGATACCAAGAGGCAAATTTCTTCACACCTTCTCCAATAGGCGTTTGCGGTTTATAACCGAAATCAGCAATTAAATCGCTTACATCGGCATGAGAAGCCAAAACATCTCCGGGTTGCATAGGCAACATATTCATTTCTGCCTTTTTCCCAAAAGCATTTTCGATTTCATGGATGAAATCCATCAATAAAACGGGTGAATTGTTTCCGATATTATAAATTCTGTAAGGCGCTTTTGAAGATCCCGGATCAGGATTCATCCCCGTCCAATAGGGATTAGGTTTGGGAGGCTTGGAAATCATCAATTGAATACCCTTAATAATATCGTCAACATAAGTAAAATCACGTTTCATTTTTCCGTAATTGTAAACATCTATAGGTTCTCCTTTCCAAATTCTCTCTGCAAAAAGAAACAATGCCATATCAGGTCTTCCCCACGGTCCGTAAACCGTAAAGAATCTAAGTCCCGTAGTAGGTATATTATACAAGGCGCTGTATGTGTGAGCCAATAATTCATTTGATTTCTTGGTCGCAGCATAAAGACTTATGGGATGATCCACATTATCTCTTGTCGAAAAAGGCATAGACTCATTCCAACCGTAAACGCTGGAACTGCTGGCATACAACAAATGCTTAACATTATTATGTCTGCTTGCTTCCAATATATTATAAAATCCTATAACATTTGATTCCAAATAAGCATCGGGATTGGTTATACTGTATCGAACGCCCGCCTGAGCCGCCAGATTAACGACAACATCAAATTTTTCTTTTTCAAACAACTCATATACTTTTTGCTGTTCGGAAATATCGGTTTTTATAAATTTAAGATTTTCATATTTAGAACTTACCAACGCCTCATCTTTCCTTATATTTTGAATAGGAAAACCCAATTCTTCCAAACGTCCGTATTTAATTCTTAAATCATAATAATCATTTACGATATCAAGTCCGAATATTTCATAATTTTTATCGTCTTTCAATAATTGCGCTAAATGAAAACCGATAAAACCGGCAGCCCCGGTAATGAGTATTTTCATATTATCTCCTTAACAAATATCTGGTTATAATTTACAAACATAATAAAAAGGTAAATCAGAGACGGTAAAACTCTTCTATCTTTTCTGCGACATGATCCATCATCTCTTCGGTAATTTCAGGAAAAATCGGCAAAGAAAGAAGTTTGTTCTGATAATTATAAGTTACCGGAAAATCTTCGCTTTTATGATTCATGCTGTCGTAAGCTTTCAGAAAAGGCAAGCCGATAGGATAATGAACTCCGGTAGAAACACCGTTTTCTTTTAAGAAAGCTTGAAGAGCTTCTCTTTTTTCAGCCCTTACAACAAAAAGATGATATACGGGGAAGGTACCGGCAAGTTCGACAGGAAGCGCCAAATCTTTTATGTTTTTCAATTTTTCGGTATAATATTTTGCAGCTTTGTTTCTCAAAGAATTCCACTCTCTTATTTTTTTAAGCTTAACATTTAAAACAGCTGCCTGAATTCCGTCCAATCTTGAATTAACGCCTTCAAATTCATGATTGTATTTATCAATCCTTCCGTGATTGGCATACATCTTACTCAATTTGAAAAGTTCGGGATCATTTGTAGTAATTGCTCCCCCGTCTCCGTAAGCTCCGAGGTTTTTACCGGGATAAAAACTGAAAGTCGCAATATCACCGATCGTTCCTACTGATCTTCCTTTATATTCCGCTCCGTGAGCCTGAGCGCAATCTTCCAAAATCTTTAAATTATATTTTTTCGCAAGCTCCGTAACCTTATCCGTTTCAGCAGGCTGACCGTACAAATGAACGGGAATAATAACTTTTGTCCTATCGGTTATTTTCTCTTCAATCTTTTCAACATCCAAGGTATAGTAATCGGGATGACAATCAACAAAAACAACCTTGCCTCCGGCAGCAGTTACCGCCTCCGAAGTAGCAATAAAACTGTTGGCGGGAACAATAACCTCATCACCTTCGGAAATTCCCAAAGCTTTTAGGGCTATAATTAAAGCATCCGTTCCGTTTCCGACTCCTACGGCATATTTTGTACCTACAAATTCAGCAAACTCAGAATTAAAATTATTCACAGCTTCTCCGCCGATAAAAGCGGTGTTGCTTATAATATTTTCTATTGCTTTATCCATTTCAGCGTTAAAAGAACAATATTGAACTTTCAAATCAAGAAAAGGAATTGTATTTTTTTCTTTTTTAAGCTCTTCAATATAGTTTTCGGCGGTAGCAGCGCAATCAGATAAAGTCAAAAACCTGTTATCTCTTGTTATAACTTTTCCTTTTAAGGTTTTAGCCGACAACTCAATCAAATAATCTTCAATATCGGCTTTTGCCAAAGAAGAATTTAAATCAGCGTAAGAAGGTGTTTTTACTAATTTCAACTTTGCTTCAAGAGCCAGAAAATCTTGGTAATATTCGGGAAAATTCTTTTTTATGACATATCTTAAATTATGTATCTGAGAGACACTGAGATAAGCCTTTTTATTCAAAACAGCTTTAACAAAAAGATCACTTTCCGGAGAATTTTTCCCGAAACGTTCAGTTATGATATCAATAATCACATTATTGTCAAAAATTAAGTTTAACATTAAAAATCTCCTTTATGAACCGCAAGAAGAAGCTCTCTGAACGATTTTATTTTTTCATTTTTTAATAAATAAGATTCGTAATCGGATGAGCAATAAGCAATGCGTCTTTTATCTTTTTCTTGAAATCGTTCCAAGACGATGTCTCCTCTCAACTCTTTATAATCCAAACTTCTCGCTTCATTTCTTGACAAATTTATATCAACTTCGACAACATTATTCTTAATGTCATCAAAATTTTTGAATTGAGGGATCAAAATACCGTCATCCGTTTTAACCGCTTTTACCTGCATAATTACCTCTTTATAAACTCCTTATCTTGCGAGCCGGATTTCCGGCATAAATTCCCGGTTCAGTGATAGATTTAGTAACCGTTGAGCCGGCTCCTATAACAACATTATCGCAAATTTCAACCGGTAAGACCGTTGCATTGGATCCTATTGAAACACGATTTCCTATTTTAGTCGATTTCCATTTTGATTGATCTCCGCCGGCAGGTCCCCCGTCGCTGAACAAATCGTTTATAAACATTACGCCGTGTCCGATAAAACAATCGTCTCCGATATCAACCAATTCGCAAATAAAAGAATGCGACTGCACTTTGCATCTTTTACCGATATTGACGTTACGCTGTATTTCGACAAAAGGTCCCACAAAACTATTGTCGCCTATTCGGCATCCGTATAAATTTACGGGTTCAACAACAGTTACGTTTTCTCCAAACGCAACATCTTTTATTCCGACTTGTAATTTTCTCATATATTTAAAACCTTATTTACGACCGAGTTTACATTTTTGAGGTTGGAATCTTAAGAAAACTTCTTTGCCGGTCTCAATAGATTCATAAATGGCGCTGATTAATTCCAAAGACTTTCTTCCCTCCAAACCGCCGACAAGAGCTTTTTTATTCTCAACCAAAGAATCTATTACATTTTCCAAATAACGAACATGGCCGAATCCGTAAACATTGGACGGGTTTTCTTTATACTGACTTAAAACTTCTTCTTTATCGTCATTAGCATCGGTAAAATTCCAAATTTTCATCTCGTTTACGGCAAATCCGCTTATTTCCACAGTTCCTTTTTCACCCAATAAAGATAAAGATCCTTCCAAATCTTTGGGACGAGTTGCAGTTGTAGCTTCCACCACGCCTATTGCTCCGCCGGCAAATTGAATAACGGCAACTCCGGTATCTTCTGTTTCAATATCAACCAATGCGGTTCTGGATTTGGCAAAAACGGAAACAGGTTCTCCCAACATCCACTCCAAAAGATCAATGTGATGCGATGCCTGATTAGTAAAAACTCCCCCGTCCATAGCCCAAGTACCGCGCCAAGCATCCTGATCATAATAATGTTGAGGACGGCACCAGCGCACCCGAACCGTTCCCATTACCATTTTTCCGAAACGTCCGTCTTCCAATGCTTCTCTGGTTTTCATAACAGGAAGATTGTAACGATTTTGCTTCACGACAAAAAGCTTTACCCCCTCTTCATCACAAGCTCTGATCATTTCATCGGCATCCTTAAGAGTTAATGCCATAGGCTTCTCGGTAACAATATGTTTTTTATATTTTTTAACTATATCAATCGTGTGTTCTGCATGTTTACCGCTTTCAGACAAAATATTCACAACATCCGTTTCGGGATGATTTTTTAACATTTCATCATAATTATTGTAATAAGGAACATCGTATTCCTTACCGACTTTTTCGGCTCTGTCGTATTGAACATCGCAAACAGCGATAAGATTTGCCCTGTCTCTCAAGGAAAATTTTATAGTTTCCGCATGTTTTTTGGAAATTCTTCCGCAACCTACTAATGCAAAATTAACTTTTTTATTCATACTCTACTCCTTTATGCAATTAAAGTTTACATAGCCAAGAATCCTGAAGACACTTTTAAAAAATAAGAATATTTTGTCATAATATTTTTTATATTATTAAGATTTTTTTATAACGGATACATCAAGCCTTTAATTACATACTAAATAAAAAATAATTATTATCCTAAAATGATTAAAGAAGAAATAACCGCAATTATTTAATCTAAAAACAATAATCTTTTAAAACATGTAAATCGCATTTTGAATTATCTCATTCCCTTATTTTTCTGTTCAGGGAAAAATCAATTAAATTTAAAATTCAGATATTTAACTTAAGTTTTTATTTTACGATTTATCATCTTTTAGAAACAAAAAACAATCCTTTTTACCTATTATGTTATTTACACAAATGATAATATTAGGCAAATAACATACAGCGAGCATAAAAAAAACAGCCCGAGAATATTCCCGAGCCGGATTGCAGTTAAATATTATTTCATCAAAAAAATTTACTGACTTTATTTGCGACAATTTTTGCTTAGATAAATTCCTGATCTGAACGTTTTACAGAAATAAATTTCTCCTCTGATACCAAAGACAGAATAAATATTTTCCGACCATTTTATTGTCAATTCTTCTACTCGCTTCGTATTTTATTTGCCAAAATATTGTAAACTGCAATGAAGAAAATCTTTATATCAGTCCAAACAGGATGCTCTTCTTTCATATTCAGATAAATGCGCTCAGATTCCAGATATTCTTCAACTTCTTGCATTTTTAAAGCCACGTAAGGAGGAATGCAACCCGGTTTATATTTAAATCTTTTTTCTTTAAGTTCCGGGGGATATTCATTCAAAAACCTGTTACTCAAAGGTCTTACTCCGACAAGCGCCATATCTCCTTTCAGAAAGTTAATTAATTGAGGTAATTCATCCAACCATAAACGGCGCATCCATCTTCCCCATTCTGCGGTTCGAAAATCATTTTCAATCTTTCCTTTATTTCCGTAACCGTATCTCTCCACCATATAATGTTGAAGATATTCAGCATAAGGATGCATGGTGCGAAACTTGTAAACATGAATAATTTTACCGCCTTTTCCGTGCCTTTTCATTTTAAACAAAGGTCCGTAAGAAGGATTGGTGTCTTGAGACGGTTTGCCGGATTTTTTTGCCAAGAAAAATAATTTACCGTTCAACTCTTTTGTCTCGATTACTTCAAACCCGCAAAAATAAAGTCTTCCCAAAATCTCACATTTTGACAAAGGACGATTCATGCCTTTGGTAACTGAAAAATATAAACCCTGCAATAAATTTAATTTAGGAAATACGCGATTAAAAATAAAATCAAAAACGTAAAAAGTTTCACCTAATAACTTAAACGATTTTTTAACGAAACGGGATCTTCTCTGAGCAATGGTTTCTCCGCAACCCACAAAGATACCGCCCGGCGTCAGAATCTCGTTTAATTTTATAAGATATTTATTAATGCGTCTCATATCATTTAACTTGCGTAAATTCAAAAACATTTCCAATTGAGACGATTCAAAGTTATCAAGGTTATCGGAATTTCCGGTATTAAACACAAAACATTTTGATTTCCCGATATTTTCAATGGCAATAAATTCATATATGAATTCAAATAATTCATCCGGATAATGGTATTGTTCATTTATCAAAGTACGCAAAAAAGATTTTTCAACTGCTATATCAGGCTCAAATTTTGGATCATATCTGTCCGGAACATACACCGGAGTCGTCACCGTTTCCTCTTCTATATTTTCCAATTTATCGGAATGAGTTACCAGATCAAAATGAGAATCTATCGGATCAATTGCTCTGAATCTGTTGGAGAGGATATAAAAAAAGGCAAAAATAAACTCCAAAAATAAAGTAATAAGAGAAGTACCGAAAATAATCAGTCGAGATAAATTAAATAATTTAAATCCGAAAATCAAAATACAAAAAACAGCAGAGGCAACAATATCTGCAATGAATATTTTTTGAACCGCTTCACCGAACTTATCCCCCTTGAGAGGATGATATTTTTTGGTCAGCAAAGAAATAAAAACCCAAATAAGAGACATAATAAAAATTATAGACCTGTATTGCGGTATAATTCGATTTACGGTAGCCGGTTTATACCAGGCAACCAAAAGAAAAGACAGAACAAAGGAAAAAATATTAACTATCATAAATCCCAAAGTTTTCCTGCTTCTCATAAATCTCTGTTTTCTCGCAACAGGCTTTAAAGTACATTTATTTTTCTTATTATAATTTTTCCCTAAAAAGACCAAAACAAGGCATTCTAAAACAGTTATAAAAGAAACAGATCCGAAAAATAAAATTCTGGAGTAATCAAATTGTTTAAAAAGGAAGAAGAAAACAGTAAACAAAGCCACAATAGAAAAATTTATTTCAATCGCTTTAGATAAAATATTTTTTATCGAATGGTATTTATATAAAGTGTATTTGGAAGAAACAGAAGAAATAAAAAGCCAAACCAAAATAAATACCGATAATTCGGTTTTATAACCGTAAATACGATAAGCCAAATCATCGCTCTTAATCCACGACATAAAAATATATGATAATGCGACAATGAAAATATCAATAAAAAATAACAGATACGTTTCTTTTCTTTTCATATAACCTCTTAAATCACAAAAATATTATAAACAAACATTCATTTTTTTGAAATTATCAAAATCCTTTTAGCCGTATTTTTAAAACTCTGCCATAAAAATATCTTAAGCCATTCAAGATTATTTTTTGCCCAATTGTGAGGATGAGTACTTATCATAATTTGCTCAGGAGAATCGTCGGTATTTAACAAATTAATAATATTTTCAGTTGAATATATGTTTATGTTAAAGCAAGATTTCACTTTATCTCTAACCGATACTTTCTCATTGTTCCAAGAGCGCCCGGCATCGGTGATGTAAAACATTTTATTAAAATCCATATCAAAATAAGGCTCAAACTTTATACCGTATTTTTTATAATCATATTTTTTCCATAAGTCCCTGTTATCGTACTTTGACATAGGACTTCCAT
The DNA here is from genome assembly GCA_002742885.1 of Candidatus Cloacimonadota bacterium. Classification (GTDB taxonomy): domain Bacteria; phylum Cloacimonadota; class Cloacimonadia; order Cloacimonadales. Next base: position 28,702 of record PDOO01000039.1, on the reverse strand, counting down.
GCATACACATAGATTCAACAGGATAATATTCTCTTATTTTTTTAAGATTTTTTTCAAAAAGTTCTATTGCTCTGCCATAATCGCCGTTTGATAAACTCAGGTCTTCATAATGATAACCTATTTCATGACCCAAATCGGCAATTTTAACAATAATTTCAGGATTAAAACTCTCATTTACTATTCTGAAATAATACGTTGCTTTTATGCCTGAATCATGCTCTGTTTCAGCCATTTTTAAAGCATTTATCGGATTTCTGTCTACGTCATGCCTAAGCAATACAATATTATCAAGGGAAGCTTTAAATTCTTTTTGGGGAATAATTTTCCGTTCAGATTTAAGAATACTGTTTAATAACAGTTTATACGATTTAAATGAAAAATCCATAACTTTTCCTTATTTAACCCGCAATAACGTTATTAAGTTTAAGCAAAAATTCTTCATTGAGTTTTTTTACTGCGTTAAATCCGTCAGATTCCGGATATTTTTTATTTTTTATATTTGCTATTTCCGCTTCAAAATTATCGCAATCGGATATAATAACGGAAGGATCTTTTTTCGCAATAACACGTTTTACGGAAGCATAATCAGTTGTTAAAACGGTTGTTCCGCAAGCTCTCGCTTCTAAAATCGTTAAAGGAACACCGATACATCCGCCCTCATAAACCACAGGAAATATATAGACATCGCTCAATTTATAAATTTCCTGAATATCTTCAACGTAACCGTCAATAATGATCATGCCTTTTTTCTTCAATTTTTCTTTTAGAGCCTGTTCTTTAGGAGCATCTTCCGGAGTAGAACTGCTTCCTACAACAACAACTTGATTATCTGATTTTTGCAAAGGTATAAGAGCTTCAAGATTTCTTCCGTAATTAATATGCCCGACATGCGTAATTACAAATTTATCTTTCGGTATTCCGTATTTCTTTCGTAAAACATTTTTATCCGTATTTTCATCTTTTTTATTAAATTTTGATAATTTCGTGTATAAAGGGAAAAACTCTGTTTTAATTCCCATATTTTTCATTTGGCTCTCTACTGCAACAGAGGGAGTTAAAACGACATCGGGTTTTATTAATGAGACCATCCTCTTTTTTAAGGAACTCAGATATTTCGGTTGAAGATTTATCATAACGGTTCTAGCTTCCGTATAATATGAGCTAAGTATTTTCATTCTTAAAAAACTCGCAAAAGTGGCTGAAGCAGAAGAGAGATAAACAATCGTATCAGGTTTAAAATATTGAATTGTTTTTTTTAATTCAGAAGAAAGCAAAAGTTTATTCGTTTCGATATTCTTCAAGTTCCATTCGTTGTTATCTTTTCCGAACTTAGAACATGCAGCAACTTGATGATATTTAAGCAATTGCTGCAAAATATTTCTGGCAGTTTTCTTAATGCCTTCATCAAACGGATATGATAAATCTTCCGAAAAATAAAAAATTTTCATCTATTTATACCGCCATGATTTTACTTTGTAGCCGTCAAACTTATCAGGATATTTATCAAAAAACGATGTTATAACTTTGTTGATTATCTCGCTGCTTGCATCAGAAATATCTTTCTCATTATCGATAATAAGAATATTTTCATCTTTTTTTATAAGTTCCGAATAAAGTTTATGTTTAAGTTCAATTTCTTCCCTTCTTTCGTCACAGCCTCGATCAATAATTGTTTGGGGAGAAAGAGAAATAAAAATTTGGCGATCAAGTTCCGGAATAAGTTTTCTAACGATTTTATATATAAATCTGTTTATATCAGGATTATTGGCAGCCATTTCAATATCGATTATATTATCCATAATGTAACGATCCGTAATTATAACTCTTCCTTTGTAAGAAAAAAACCTTAACTTTATATTATACCATACTATCATATCAAGAATCGTTAAAAATCTCCAAAGTCCGGAAGTTGTATTATTTTTGGGCATTACAGATGCATCAGTATTTTCAGACTTAATAATATCCTTTTTCTCGGTTTTTCCGTATTTAAGAAATCGGTATAATTTCAGAGCCGCAGTCGTAAAAGGCATTGATCCTGCTCTGTTCCAATAATATTCGGTTTTTACTCCGCATTTATCAAATGCTTTTCGCAAGTTATTTATATGCGTACTCTTTCCGGATCCGTCAACTCCGCTGAAAGAGACAACTAAATTGGGATGAGCGGCAACTTTTAATTTAAGCTGAATAAATCTATCCGCAAGTCCGCCGAAAACCTGAATAAATCTGTCCGAAGGTGTCCCGAAAGAAGGATCTTTAAATTCTCGCAAGGTTGTATGAATCCTTGTCCAAAGATGAGAAATTTTCATAGGAAGTTTTATATTTTTTTTCAGAATTTTCGTATGGAGAATCATTCTAATCCAATTACGGCTTCGCACATATCTTTTAGATTTTTTAAGAATTTTATCAGGAATAAGTTTTTCTCCAAGAAGAGTATTAGCCAGATGTTCAAAAATAATAAGAACAGTATATAAACTGTGATCCCACCTCATATTTTCAGCAGTTTTTATTACAAAATTCCAATCAATATTTTCTCTTTTTATACATTCTCTTATTACTTTAAGATCAAATAAACTCAGTTGATGATCTTCTAAAAAATGATGAGCGCAAATTATTAAAGCAGCATCATCATTTCCCGGATAATGAACAAGCGGATCATCTTCCGAAATTTTGTAATTTTCCCAAATATGATCTATGTCGCAAAACGGAACAACCCAACAAACTCTTTTATGAAGATGAATAGGAATTATTTCTTTTTCTCCCTCAAACTTACGATAATATTCTTTATGAGCTTCCTGAATGCTTCTTAAATCTATATAACCGATTTCTTTAAGAATTTCTCCGGCGCGAGTAAAATCTTTTTCTCTGACAAGGATATCCAAATTACCGCTCAAATAGGGAAAATCGTTTATTGATTTATGAAAGATGTAATCAATTTTTTCAGCATCCCATTTTTCCTTAATTACAGTAAATTCAGTTGCCCATTTTTTATATAAATTTTCTTCTTCCGAATAAGCTTTTTTAAAATGTTCCGATTCGAAAAAATCTTTATTTATCCTCGCAGTATTTTTATTTGCAAGTTCTATTAACGAAATGCTGTTTCTTTTATAATAATCCAATACGCTTTCATAATTAATGTTATCGCAAACAACTTCTTCATTTTTAAAAACTGAAATCGCAAATTTTTGAATGTTATTCATTTTTCTTCCTTTTTAAAAGAATTATATATTTCTAAGGTTTTGGCGCAAATATTTTCATTGCTGTATTTCAGCGCAGCATCCCTGATTTTATCGTTTTTATTATTCAAAGCAAGATCAACCTTACAGGCAAATTCATCACAATTTCTTTCTGAAATATAGCAATTTTCTATGTCTGATATAACGCTTTTTACGTCTCCCGCATCCGTTGACACTACAGGCAAATTGCAGGCAAGAGCCTCCTTAATCACCGTAGGGCTGCCTTCATATAAAGATCCGAAAACAAAAACATCGGCGCAATTAAGAAGATCGGGAATTTCCGTATTTGATACTTCGCCCCAAAAGATTACATCCGGTATTTTATTTTCAGAAACATAATTTTTAAGCTGCTCAGAATCTCTTCCTGAACCTACCAGGAGTAATTTAATTACGGGATTTGATTTTCTTAAAATGTAAAAACTGTCTATTAAAAACTTAACGTTCTTTTCTTTTTCAAGTCTTCCGACAAAAATCAAAATTTGATCTTCTTTATCAAATCCGAATTTTTTTCGGAGTTCCGGTTTATTTTTCACATAAAATTTTTCTAAATCAACAGCAATAGGAATAACGCAAATTTTATTTTTTATCCAAGGATATTTCTTTAAATAATGATCTCTGCTTCCTTCATCAACCGCTATTAACTTATCGGCAAACATAAAAGCAATTGTTTGCATTATGAAATAAATAACTCCTTGCAAAAATCCTTTCTTATCAAAAACAGCAATATCGTGAGAGCCGTGCAAACTGCATATAATCTTATTTTTTTTTATTTTTGACGACCAAATTAACGGAATTGCCATATCGGGTCTTTGAACATGAATTACAGAATAGGGAGTAATTTTATTTTTAATTTTCGGAAGATTAAAAAGATACTTATAATTGGAAATATCTTCTTTGTCGGTTACCGGAATAAATTCAGAAAATAATTTATCGGATTTATCCGGATCATAATTGCCGTTTCCTGCCAGAACCGTTTTTATTTTTCTATTCATAAGAAATTTTGATAAATTTACCAAATACGACATAATTCCGCCTGAAGAGTTTCTGGCGGGATTTTCATTTTCTATAAAAAAAATCTTCACTTTTTATTTCCTGTAAAATCATTTATATGTTTAAGAATAACCTTCGTCATGTCATCCCATTTGTTAATAATCATACTGTCTATCTTATCTTTCATTGCCTGCTTATCATTTTTATCTTCTAAAACCGATTTAACTCTTCCGATAATTTCCTCTCTGCTGATTTCATTGAACATTATTCCTATTTTATAAAAATCTTCATGAATCAACATTTCTCGATTACCGGTATAAATTGTATATGTTCCCAATAAACTTGCTTCTCTTGCCATTGTATCTCCCGAAGTAATTGCCATCTTTGCAAAAGCAAGAATAGAATTAATGTCTTTAACGGGTTCCTTAAGAATAATACAATCTTTTTCTAACTTATTCTTCAATGATTTATCTTCTAATGAAAGAACTGTTTTCAATCCTAAAGATTTAATCATTTCAATTAACTCAAAAATATTATTCTTTTTATTTTGATAATTCAAACTGATGTTTGCTACTTCCCTGACAAAGACATACTCATCCGGAGCTAATCCGTATTCTTCCAATGCTCCCGGATCAGGTTTATAATAATTCGGATGCAAATATGCCAACTCTTTAAAACCGTTAAAAAAATGAACATTTTTACCGTTTGCGGGGAAAATTTTCGGCATAATATGCCTTGTCGCAAATAATTTTGCATAATAAAAGTTTATTTTGTATTCGTAATCATCTTCAAAAGCCAAAGAAGGAATACCGAAAACTTTAGATGAAATTGTCGTAAGAGGCCCAAACCCGCAAGTAAGCTCTATTTTATTATCCTTATAAAATTTCAGAAGTTCTTTTTCTCTAAGAAGATTAAAACATAATTTGGAAACAATATTCTTCCCGTGTTTACCGAAAGAAAATACAGGAAATCCGGGAAGTTCATATCTCAGTATTCGTTCCAAACTTCCTCTGGGACGAAATGCCAAAAAGATATTATGATTATCATTCTTCAAAGTATTTATCGTATTCTTAAAAAAGTTCACGTCAACAGGATGTTGAAAATCAAATAATATATTCATATAACCGACTACTTAATTTTTTGATATAATTTAAGACCTAACTTTCCTAACTTCATCAAATTAGGTTTATGCGTTTTTTCAAATCTTCCCAGATTGGACATTTCGCCTCCATATTGTAACTTGAATTTTCTAACGCCGTATTCTATATCGGGTTTTCCGGCTCCCATCCAATCAAATAATTCCATTCCGTTAAGAGCTCCCCAGCGTATTGTTTCCCAATAAAGAAGATCTATCGGACGCATTAGAAAATATTTATGTTCTCTGTTCGTTCCGATATAATATGCATAAATACATTTATTACAGGTAAAAGCCAACAAAGAGACAATAACTTCATTGTCTTTTTTAAGTTCAAACAATTTCACTTCAGATTCATCGAAGTTTTTTGCAATTGCTTCAAAAAAATCAATCTTCGGGAAAGGTTTTTTTACATTATCAAAGGTATTTTTAAGAAGCTTGTAAAACGTGCCGATTCTGCCGGAACAATTGTTTACTTCAAAAACCAAATCATTCCTTTTGGCTTTTCTTATTCCTTCTTTTCTCGACTTTTTAATATTTTTCCAAAGTTCTTCTTCGCCGACAGACAAATCTATCAAAATATTTAAATGATCATCAAAGTAAAATCCTGATTTTTCAAAACCGTCACCGTAATGTATATCCCAAAGGTTTCTGAATTGGGTATATATTGCTTTTTTAGAAGCAATTTTGTCATATTCTTTTAAAATTTCAAAAACAATTTCCGACCTGTTATCTTTGACAACAGGACCTCCCCAAATAATGGATCTGGCCGTAAAATTACCCAAAACAGATTTATAATCTTTTTGAACTTGAGACAATAAAACTCCAACCAAATCATTATTTTCGTTTCTGGCTCCGACAAGAATAAAATCATAGAGTTTACATTCTTTTAAAACTTTCAACATCTCAGGACTTTGAAACGGATTTGCATTCTTATGCTCGCTTAAAAAACGTTTCCATTCGTCATTATTTATTTTTAAATCAATTTTTATCATTTTTATTCTCGCAGTTATCTTTTCGGACCGATATTCTTTATTTCACTGCTCTTCCAATTTGAATAATCTACTTCTCCGGAATTATCTCCGCCCGGTTCATCTGATTCATCATAAATTAAATTTTGTATTTCATTCTCATCGGATGTTCCCCACCAATTATTTTGAGCAGAGACATTATTGACGCCGTAATAGTAAGATAAATAAAATCCGTAAGTATCAGCTGAAATATTATTATTCTTTGCTGTGATATCAGCGCTTCTGTTGCATCTGACAGCAATATTATTATTGATAAATTCACATTCTGTTATTAAGATTAAGCCGTCATAGTCATATTCCTTTTCCGAATAGACAGCATAATTTTCCGACGAGTCAAATACAGAAGAGGCAAGAGAAGGATATGAGTTATATTGAGAACGGATATGAATTCCGTTATTTATAAAATAACTGTCGGAAATCGAAGGCGATGATTCGTAAAGATCAATTCCTGATTTATTATCAAAAAAAATAGATTTATCTGCAACCATTTCGCTTTCGTCTGCTTTAGTCCAAAAACCATATAGCCCTTCATTGCAATGCCCGACAAAAGAGTTGGAAATTATTCCGCTTTTATAGTTAAAAATAACTCCGTATTGCGAACAATTTAAAACAGCAATATTGTTTGCAGTAAGATTATTCTCGTTTTTTATCCCGAAAGAACTCCATTGTATAATGCAATTTTCTATTTCTCCCGTTTCGGAATAATTGGTTATTCCGTTCCAATCGCCTTTATCGGGATTTGTCTCGCATGACGTAAAAATAACCGGATTATGATCATCTTTAACAATATTCATATTTCCGAATAATATTATTTTTGAATTATCAACCTCAATTACCGTATTTTTTCCTATTTCCAATGTAACTCCTTGTCTGATAAAAAAATCATTATCAATTAATATATGGCTGTCTGCCGCCCAAGAAGTATCTTCATCTATTTGTCCGCTGATTATGCGTGTTTTACGCATTCTCAAATTTACTTCCGTATCTTCATTTATTTTAATAATATCTTTATGCCATCCGAATCCTTCGGCAGAATAAACTAAAATATAAACGCCTTCCGCAACGTCATTAAATTCAAAGTTACCGGATGAATCAGTGTTAATTGATTTATAAGGAATCCCTGAATTTCTGTGTTCTATAAATAATTTTTCATCATAATCCGCGCCTAAAAAATCGTAATTACTTTTTATGGCAGTTATTTCGTCATATTCATTTCCTATGAGAAATAATTCTATTTTAACGATATTATTTTCAATAATATCTTCTGATCCGGCTAAAACCGATGTTACTTTCCCGGAAAGCGAAAATTCTTTATCCCTCGCAGGATTTTCCGAGCAGGAAAGAATCATTAAAACGGCAATTAACAATAATATTTTTTTCATAACTTAATCCTTTTTTGTTTCGATAAACAGTTCAACATGGTTTGCAACCATCTTATCAATAGAAAAACTGTCTTTGATTACTTTTAATCCTTTTTTTCCCATTTCTTCTTTTTTTTCTTCATTATCAATAATATCTGAAATTAACTTTATAACTGTTTTGGGGTTATTATCGGTAAGAAATCCTGTCTTATTGTTAATTATAATCTCTTTATTGCCGCCGTTATCAGAAGCAATAACAGCTTTTCCGAGAGCCATATATTCCATAATGGAATTTGATATTCCTTCTCCGAAATTATCATTTTGTTTCGTTAAAAGAACAGCGACATCAAAAATATTAACAATGGATTCGACATCATTTCTTTTCCCCGTAAAAATAAATCTTTCTTTAATTTTTTCCTTAACTTTTCCTTTTACGTTTTCAAGATTATACCCGTCTCCTACAGCAATAAAAGTTATATCATATCTTGTTTCAAGAAGATGATTTGCAACAATTGCAAATGTATCAAAATCTTTTCTTTCTGCAAATGCTCCGACCATTCCGACTGTATATTTTGAAGAAATGCCGAGTTCTTTTCTCATCGCATCTTTTGTCTTAATTTTTTCCAATCTTTTGAAATTGAATCCGTTATAAATACAATGCCTTTTGGCAACAGGAACATTGTGAGAAATCAATCCGGCTTTAGAATTAGAAATAATAACATCTGAAAAAGGGAAAGTAAGTTTACAATAAGTCCAAGTTTTACTGAATTTACGGACTTTTCCGGGAGCTGTCGTAACCATACCGTTTATCAATTTTTTATTCAAAAGTATTTTAGGCAAGACGGAATAAACAGACTGTAAATGCCCCCAACTGTATATTATATCAGGATTTATTTTTTTTATAATCTGAAAAATCCTTAAAAATAATCCTAAATCATATTTACTCTTTTTTGCAATACAATGTATATTCGCATCAAGCTCCAAAACCTCCTTATAATCAATTTTATTTTCATTTAAAAGAATATCGCATTTCAAATCAGAATACTTCGATAATCCTTTCAAAAGTTCAACCAAACGTCTTTCTTTTCCTCCCGATTGGAGCGATTCAATAAAAAACAAAATTTTCATGATAATCTCAGTTTTTCTCCTAATATTTTATCCCATTTTCTAGGATAAATCGGTCGCATCCCGCTGTCATGATGAAAAGTTAATTCACCAAAATATAAAAAACCGTTAACTTCATACCAATCAACTCGAACATAAATAAAATCACCGGCAAGTTTCTCGGAAAGTTTAAGCATCAATTCAAAGTTTTCCGGTTTTTTTACATCTTTATCAGAAGGATCCGTAACAGTACCGCACTTCTTTACGGATGACCACCAAAAAGGCTCGCGTTTCCAATTTAAATCATACCAATTTCTTGCATGGTTTTCTGTTCCTCTGTTTAAATCAACTTGTACAGTAATTGCCTTACCGTTAAAACAATGAACTTTATAATCAAAAGGTATGCCGCCATTTTTATCGATTAATAACTTTTCAACGATCACACAAGGTTTTATATTTTTATACTGCCATTCTAAGGAATATGTATAGTAATTCCTCTTCATTAATTTATTTAACTTCTTTCTTACATAAAAAAAATCAATGTTTTCTTTATTTCGAATAATAATTCCTCCTGAACTGTCATGATTTGTTTTGATAATAACAGGATAATCAGGAATATTGTCTTCGGTAATATCTTTTACATCTTCAGTCTGTAAAATAAGAGGAACAAGAAACTCCTTGCCAATCTTATTTTTAATATGCTCTCTAACTGCAAACTTATCTGCACATAAAGTATGCAAGTCAGACCTATCATGTAATTTCAGCCAATTTATTTTTTCATTTAATGTTACGGGATTATCCAGATTTATCTTTGTACCGAAAACTTTCTTATAGTTTCTCTTGATAATGATTTTATTCGGCATTATGCGATAATACAAAAAGTTATAACTTATTTTAATTGGATGTAACAGCATATAAATAAGAGATGACCTTCTGTATAATCGTTTAAGTATTTTTATCATAATTGCTTCATCCTAAAATATTCTCTATAAACTCTAAAAGTTTTTTAGAGTTTGAATTTATTTGAAAATTATTTAAAGCTGTTTTTTTTCCTGCTTCACCAATTAAAAGTGATTTTGAATAATTATCATTCATTTTAATTAATTTGTCGGAAAAATCATCTATATTATTTGGCACAGCAATAAAAGCTGACTCATTATCTTTTAAAAAACTGCTTATTTCACCTACATCAGTAACAATAACCGGTTTCCCGGTTGCAAGATATTCTCCTAATTTGGTAGGGAATCCGGCTTCCGCCTGTTTTGAATTTGGACGCGCAAGAACCAGAGCAACAGAATTTTTCAAGTATTTAGGCATATCATCTCTATCAACTTTACCGATAAAATTAACATAATCGGATATTAAAAAATTCTCTGATATTTTTTTTAACCTTTTTATGTCTTCTTCAGGTCCGTATCCTATAAGGTACAACTTTATATTTTGTTTATAAAGTTGACTTTTTGCATAGGATTTAATCAAAAAATCAACACCGTCTTTATTTCCGCCCATAAATCCGCAGTATGCAATATATTTTTCTTCAGATTCTTCCAAAATACAATTAAATCTGTCAAAATCAACTAATATAGGAATAAATAAAGACTTGGCATTTTTCCTTATCTTATCGGCAAAGAAAACTTCCAAAAATTTAGAAATAACAATAACACCGTCATATAATTTAGGTCTGACAACCAAACTGATAAATTTTTCTATAATATTTTTTCTGTTATAAATAATAACATCCGGGAGTTCATTTGATTCACGAATAACAGGAATCTTTAACCATTTACAAATAATAAATAGAACTACCTCATCAATAAATGAAGTTGAATATTCTAAAATCGCAAAGTTTTTATTATTCTTTTTCAATTTTACCAGAATAATTATACTTTTCCAAAACGCAAATATTTTGTTTAAGTTTCTCATTATAAATCTGCTGTCTCTATAATGATTACCTGATGAGTAAAGGTAATTTATTCCTTCATAACTGCCGCTTGCTTCAAAATTAACTTTTTCTCGAAAAGGAATTCCGGTGCATATCACAAGAGAATCAAACCCATTTTGTTTAATCCCTTTTAAATAAGCGTGAATTCTATTTGTTGAAGCGGCTCCTTGAGGGTAATGTAAGTTCCCGATTACGACAAGCTTAAGATTATCAAAATCCAACAATCAGTTTATCCCCCACCATTTATTGCTAAGCTTAGCTGTTCCGACAATAGTTTTTAGAACTCTCCAAGAGGTATTATGTATTTGATATTCAGGACAAATATGCTGATATTCCGGTCTTTGTTCAAATTCATTAATAACCAGCTCTACTGAATTCAAAACTATTTCCGGAATCAGTCCGGTAATTATAATAGTTCCCGCATCAATCGCCTCCGGTCTCTCCATGGAATTTCTTACAGTAACGGCAGGGAAATTTAAAATAGATGATTCTTCACTGATAGTTCCGCTGTCAGAAATTGCGCATTTTGATTTCAATTGCAAACAGTTATAATCCATGAAACCGAAAGGCTTAAGGTATTTTACTCTTTCATCAATTGTAATTCCTTCTGCCATTTCAAGTCTCTTGCGAGTTCTCGGATGAGTTGAAACAATTACAGGCAAATCATATTTTTCAGCCAAATTATTAAGTATTTCAACAATTTTTTTTAAATTTTCTTTATTGTCTACGTTTTCTTCTCTATGCGCGCTTACAATAAAATACTCTTTTTCTTTAAGATTTAATTCATCAAGAATATTTGATGAATTTATTTTTTCTTTATAAAAGTTAAGAACTTCAAACATGGGCGAACCGGTTACATAAACCCTTCTGTGAGGCAAGCCCTCTGCAAGCAGATGTCTTCTTGAGTTTTCCGTATATACCAAATTAAAATCTGCAGTATGATCTATTATTCTTCTGTTTATTTCTTCAGGAACATTAAAATCAAAGCTTCTGTTTCCGGCTTCCATATGATAAATAGGTATCTTCATCCTTTTTGCCATAATTGCGGCAATTGAGGCATTCGTATCCCCTAAAATCAAACAAGCGTCAGGTTGTTCCTTTTTAAAAATTTCTTCAATTTTTATCAAAGTTTCCCCGAGAACATGCCCCAATGAGCTTGTATCAACGCCCAAATAATAGTCAGGTTTTCTTAATTCTAAATCATTATAAAAGACTTCATTTAATTCATAATCATAATTTTGCCCTGTATGCACAGTAATATGATTCACATATTTATCTAACAAAGGCATTACGCAAGCAAGCCTTATTATTTCCGGTCTTGTTCCTGCAACAGTAATTACTTTTAATTTATTTTTTTTCATATCATCCCCTTGAGTTTCATCATACTTCTTCATAATAAGTGTCCGGATCTTCGAGGTCAAAAAACTCGTTTATCCAGAAAAGAGTAATCAGATCTTCATCTCCGATATTTTTAATATTATGAGTAAACCAAACCGGCATATCAACAAATCCCGGTTCATTTCCGTCAAGAATATATGATCTTGATTCATCTGTCCCTATTCGCCTTAATTTAATCTCTGCTTTTCCCTTAATAACGGCAAAACGTTCAACCTTTCTGATATGAAAGTGATTTCCTCTTGTTATTCCCGGCTTTGTAGTTGAAAAAGAAAACTGACCTTGCGACAAACTCTTTACAGTTTCAACAAAAGAGCCTCGATTATCCTTATGAAGAGCTAACTTTTTCGGGAAAAAATCCTTAGGCAAATAAGAACGGAATGTGTTAAAAAGACATAAATCAAAATATGATTCCAAATTAGGAAAGATACCGTTATCGACATATTCATTTTTGAATTTATAAAGCGTTTCAAGAACATCAGATACTTTTCTTGAAGCAATATGCGGAACAACAAATTTATCAGTTGCAATACCTTCGGCTGCATGCTTATAAATTATTTGCGCCAAATCATAAACATATATTAAATCAATTTCGGAATCTGATTGAATCTCCGGTTCTTCATTGTTAACTATTCTATAAGAAAAAGTAGCAATAAAAGAATTATAATAAGGATTTCCAAAAGGTCCGAAAACGTTTGGTATGATAAAACCCGTAAATTTGGAGTTATTCTTCTTTGACCACTCCAACAACAATTTTCGGCTCTCTTTCTTTGATTTTCCGTAAAGATTATCTCTATTTTCCTGAGTACTTGAAGAAACCAAAACATGAGCTTTTGAACCTGTTCTTTCCAGTGATGAGATCAATTTTTTCGTCAGCTCAATATTGGTATTATATAATTTCTCAGGATTATTGTGCCGATTCATGGCAGCTAAATGGATTATAACATCGCATTTAGCCGTAAAATTATCCAAATCTTCTCGATTATTGAAGAATCCGTCCTCAAAATCAATCATCTCAATGTTTTTTTGCAAGCTCAAAAAATTATATAAATGAGAACCGATAAATCCTGATTGTCCGGTGATGCCTGCTTTCATTATATCCTCTTATCCCTTTAAAATATCTTCTTTTATAAAATCAAGTTTCAGCAATAATTTCTTAGTCTCTTCCACATTTAATCTGTATGTGTTGTGAGAAGTATATTCTTTTGCTTCAGCTATTTTATCGTCTCCTTCGGAAAAATATCTGTTATAATTAAGATCTCTGTTATCGGAAGGTATCCTGTAATAATCCCCTAAATCTTCAGCTTTTACCATTTCTTCTCTGTTTACCAAAGATTCAAAAAGTTTTTCGCCGTGCCTTGTTCCGATAATTTTAGTCTCAACTTCAGAATCATATAATTCTTTCAAAGCTTGCGCCAGATCACCGACGGTCGAAGCCGGAGATTTTTGAACAAATCTGTCTCCTTGAACACCGTTTTTAAATGCATATATAACCAAATCAACCGCATCATCCAAAGTCATCATAAAACGAGTCATATTGGGGTCAGTAACAGTAAGAGGTTTCTTATTCTTAATAAAATCGACAAAAAGAGGAATAACAGAGCCTCTTGATGCCATAACATTACCGTATCTTGTTCCGCAAAAAACAGTTCCGTTTCCAGCAACTTCTCTTGCTTTTGCCACCATGACAAGTTCCATCATTGCCTTGGACATACCCATTGCATTTATAGGATAAACAGCTTTATCCGTACTGAGCACAATAACTTTTTTTACATTGTTGGCAATAGCTGATTCCATAACATTACAAGATCCCAAAATATTGGTCTTTACGGCTTGAACGGGAAAAAACTCACAAGACGGAACTTGCTTTAAAGCCGCAGCATGAAAAACATAGTCAACTCCTTTCATGGCAATATCTACGCTTTCTCTGTCTCTTACGTCTCCGATATAAAATTTTATTTTGGGATTATTATACTTCTTTCTCATATCATCTTGTTTTTTTTCATCTCTTGAAAATATACGAACTTCTTTTAAATCCGTATTTATAAACCTTTTAAGAACAGCATTTCCGAAAGACCCGGTTCCGCCGGTTATAAGTAAAGTTTTATTGGTAAACATATTCACAACCTTTTATTTTTTTTATTTTCTGTTATAATTTTATTGAATAAATCCAAAGCGAGCTTATATTGCGCTTTACCTGAAAAATGAATATTATCATATCGATATATTTGATCAGTATAAATATCTGAATTTATACCTTCAAAAACATTATTGTTGTTTTTAATTATTTTAAATTGAGCTTCCTGCAACCCCGAATTAATTTTTTTCTCGGCAAGAGGATGAAATGTTGCAATTGACATATAAACGGGAGCATATATATTTTCAGATCTTAAAAATTTCAATATCTCCGAAAACCGTTGAATATAGATTTCAGGATCAGTTCCCTTGAAATTATCTGACTCTCCCTGATGCCAAACAATATGAGATATTTCCAAATTTAATTTATGTATATCGTCCAAAGTTTTTTTAAGTTTAGAGTGATACTTCCCTCCGTAACTCCAATCCTCTGCTTTAGAGCTGCCTTCTCCCGCAGGAACAATGATTACATTCTCAAAGCTGCTTCTTTCTATGACCATATCCGCAAAAAGACACCAAATGCTTCCTTTTCTTCCGGATGCTCCCAATAAAGGATCTTCAGCTTTATATAATTCACCTTCGAAAAAGTTATAAACGTTATGTCCGGCAGAGAATAAATCTTCTCCGTAATTTGCAGAGTTTGATTGTCCGAATGCTAAGAGAACCATAGTTTTCTTTATAGAAAACTTATTAACATCAACTTCAGATTTTCGTTGCGATAGAATTTTTTTCATATAAATAAATTTTGAAATTTTACTCTCAAAAAACTTATGATAAATAAAAATCAATAAAATAAATACCGTTGCAAAACAAAGACTATTTATTACGGTAAAATTTGATAAATTCTTCCGAATCATGCAGTTTCTTATAATTAGCTCGGAACCATTCTTCGGAATTATTCCACCATTCGGTTTTCAATAATTCATCCGTCAACTCTTCCGAAATCCTGAATTTTATGTGTTTAGCGGGTATTCCTCCGACTATTGAATACGGTCTTACGTCTTTTGTAACAATTGCTCCCGCCGCAACAATTGCTCCCGTGCCGATTTTTACCCCGCCCATTACAGTTGCTCCGTTTCCGATCCAAACATCATGCTCAATAATTACGTCTTGATGTTCTTCAAAATAATCTTTTTCGGCAAATGTTTCAAATCCTTTATTATTTGAATAAAAAGCGGGGTGAGTACTGACAAGATTTATCGGATGAGTACTCAAACCTATATTAACAGACGAAGCTATTGAACAAAATTTACCTATTTTGCAATTCGACACTGAAGAATTTGCGTTTATATATGAATAAGAACCTATCGATACGTTTGACAATGAAACATTATTAGAAAGATAAACTTTCCAACCGAGATTAGAATTACAAACAGAACATTTATTACCGATAATTACTTTGTTGGACTTAAATTTATGTTCAAGTCTCTTTCTCTTTAACTCTGATAACAGCAAAGAAGGCTCAAAGATATATTTTACAAAATATTTCATCATTTATTCCAAATGCCCGAAGCTTTATTGTTTATTATTTTATAGTACTGCACAGGAGCGATAACAGGTAAATAAATATTTGCGATAATAGTAGCCAAAACCAATCCTTCTATACCGAAATTAAGATACTTAATAAATATATACGACAAAGGGAAAAATATCAATGATCCCGCCAACAAAGAAACAAGTTGCAACTTTATTTTTCCTACTCCGTTAATAAACATATTAAATATACCGCCAAAAGTAAACAGAGAAAAATAAATAAACAATAATGTTGAAAGCAAAAACGATATTTTAACTTTTTCTCCTACCCATACTTTAAAAATGAAAGGAGACAATATGAGAACCGTTAATCCGAAAATAAATACAAGAACCCAGAATTTTAACAATTTACTGACACTTTTTCTTATCCATTGAATGTCCTTTACCGTCCAAGCATCAGTAAAAGCTGACCAAAAAGGCATCATTACAATTGCAAAAATCATATTCATTGTAGAGAATAATTTATGAGCAACAGTATAAGGCGTAACCTGCGCAGGTCCGAAAAACTGAGCTATAATAATATTGCTTGTTTGGAATAAAACAAGAGCAGATACCTGAATTATAAAGAATTTTATGCCCAAAGACAATAAATCTTTAGCATACTTGAATCTTACAAATTTGATTGACGGAGCAATATTCTTATACTTTCCGCAAAATAAAACAATGCTTGCAACTAACATTACCAAGACAGGAGCAATGCTCAAAGTAAGCCCCAAATATATTAAAGAGCCTTGGGTTGTTTTGGTAAGAATAAAAATAACCGCAATTGAAAGAAAATTGCCTATGGGACCGATTGCATTGGCAAATGCGGGTTTTTGATCAGCATAAAGAACAACAGATATAAGTTTAAGTATAAATCTCAGAAAAAAGAAATTAAAAACAATTAGAGCAAGAGCATTAAGTTCACTTCTGAGATATGCATCAGTATTTATTATTTTTACCCAATTTAAAAAAGGATTTATGAAGGCAAATAAAAATGCCATTCCGGCAACAACTAAACTTAAAATACCGTATGTTGTACTTACGTATATTTTACCCTTTTCATAATCTTTCAGAGCTAAAGATTCAGATAATTTATTTCTAAGTCCTGAACCTAATCCTATCTCAAAAAACGTAAACCAACTTAAAAAAGAGGACATTGTTACCCATATTCCGTATCTCACAGAATCCAAATAATCAAGACACAAAGGAACCATGAGAAATCCGATGACAATGCTTCCGCCTTTTACTCCGAAAGAAAGAAGAATATTAGCAAGAATTTTCCTGCTTCTTTGATTATCTGAAAATGATAACAGTTTACTTTTTATACGGCTTATTTTCATATAAATTTTCCGTCAGGGCAATCTGTTCGTAATACTTTGAAAAATAAAGAGCCGTAATCATTCCCATTTCAAAAAAGCTGAAATTAACCAATGTCAAATTACTTACCGCAAAAATTACCATCCCTATAAATCCTCCTTGGAATTGAGTTCTTCGGGATATAAATTTAATCTTTTTGAAAAGAAAATAAAGAAAAAACATATAAAGAGATCCGCCAAGGATACCAAAGTAATACAATAGAGATAACCAGCCGACATGTATTTGAGAAGTATTTCCCTGCAAATCATCAAGCAATGATTGTGATTTTACTCCCGCTGTTCCGAGAAAAGGATTATCAACAAAATTATTAACAAAAAGTCTAAAGGCAAGCAATCTGGTTGAGGCTGATTTTCCTTCAATACCGGTTCCTTTATCCAACTCCAACACCCTGAATTTATAAATATTAATAAAATCTATTCCCCAATAACTGAGAAGATTTACAGCTAACAGCAAAGCTAAAACTAATTTTATGGTAAGCCACCATTGTTTTTTAAATCGGGTTCCTTTTGAAAATTTAAATTCTACCGCTAAAACAACAAAAAAAGACAACATTATCCATCTTGCCTTTGATAAAACAGAATAAATAAAAATCAAGGCTCCCCAAAAAACATTGTTTTTAATCCTATTTCGTCTCAAATTGTCGTCATATATCAGACCAAACGCAATTAAAGGAAAATACCCCCATGATAAATTATGAGCCCAGCTGTAAACAGATACCAATCTGACCAAATAATTCTTTTGAGACAGATAACGTTCCATCTCATAATCATCATAATTAACCCAAAAAGTTCTGTCAACAACGTATTGATATAAGATAACCGCAAAGGAAACAATTAACATGATCTTCATTAATAATAAACCGTTTTTGACAGTTTCTTTATCCAATTTACTGTTTTCTATGATAAAAAATAAAAATATTGAGCTTATTACCGAGTAGTTATACCAATGAGTAATGATATAAAAGCTTTCTAATTTAATAAAGTACATTAAAATATAAAAAATAATGAATAAAAAATAAAATATCATATATCTGGGAAAAAAAACCTTTCCCTTTTTTTTCAAAACTATCCCCAAACTTATAAAAGGAAAAAGAAATGAAACAAAATTACTGTGAGAAACACCTAATCCCTCAGTAATAAAAAATCCCCAAAGAGGATAAGTAATAAAAAAGTAGACCAGATATTTAAGAATTATATTCAATTTTAATTTTCCTTATCTGTTTTATGATGAGTTTCTTCTATTGTTTTCATGTATCTGACTCTGTTTTTAACAACAACATGATATAATTGACTGCTCCAAATACCTATAAAAACAAGAATAATCAATATATTTAAAATCTTTTTTTTCATAAATCCTTTTTCTGACTTTACGGAACTCAATAAAAATCCTAAATACGGAATCAAAAAACATACCATAAGAGGCATTCTGTATCTTTCTTGATATTGACCGTAAAAAACAGACCCCATAATATAATAACCCGATAAGAAAAATATCAAGATATAAAACGGATTGTTAAATATTTTCAAAATATTTCTAAAATCGCTTAAAAATAAGATCAATAAAATCATAATCGAAAAAGGAAAAACCAAAAAAACAGCTGTTCCGTAAATATTATTATAAAATAAACCTGTTATCAAAATCTTGGCAGAATCTCCTTCCGGAACAATTCCGAAAAAACGGAAAAATTTATATCCTTGTAATTTTAACCATTGAAAAGGATGATTTTTGATAAACTTTTTTATTTCGCTTGATTGAAATTTATTCCTTACAATATGAGAGTATTTCAAACTGTCGGGAATATTATTGTCTAAACAATATTTATCAAGCTCTCTGTAATATTTTTTTTCATTCTCTTCGTAAATAAAAGAGCCGTCTCCGCCGTCTCCGCCATATAAAGTATGTCCAAAAAAAACAAAATCATTTACGGGTACATTCCCTTTCAATTTAGGATATAAAACCGAAGATCTGAAAGCTGAAGAAGATAAATTGAGTAAAATGCCCAACAATAAAAATTTCATTAAGATATTCTTATATTTATAATTAATTAATCCGAATATTATAAACAATAAATATAAGTACTTCATTTCTGATTTTATATAAAAAGAGAAGTTAACCAAAAGAATTATGAAAAAACCGAAAATTAAATCAGCAGACAATTTATCTGATTTTATTAATCGTACAGTCGAATAAAAAACTAAACTCAATAAAAAGATTCCCAAAACAGGAGTATAAAAAATGGAACTCCAACAAAGAAATTCAGTATAAACGGAATGCAATGCCAAAGAGACAACAAATACTTTTTTATCATTAAAAATAATATTTGCCGTTTCAGCAACAATATAAGAAGCAGCAACTGCCAGAAAACTGTTAAAAATAAAATAATAATGAATACTTCCCAGAATATATTTAAAGAAATATCCTATATAAGAATTAAGAAAGAGGAAATTACCTCTTATTAAGGGGATATTTCCGGTTTCTTCAATCAAGTCAACTGCCGACAAATATGATTTATAATCATGAAAATAGAATAAACTTGTGTTAAAATATATGACGATCCTGAGAATAAATTGGAAAAGAAGTATTCCGAAAATAATTAAAGTTTCTTTATTTTTTTCCCAAAAATTATTCATTTATTATGCCTCTGAGATACTCTCCGTATTGTGATTTACTTAAATCTTCAAAGTTTTTCTTCAACTCTTCCTTGGAAATAAATCCTGCCCGATAAGCGGCTTCTTCTATACAACCGATCTTCAAACCTTGTCTCTGTTCAATAGAAGCTATAAAATTACTTGCATCCAAGAGAGATTCGGGAGTTCCGCTGTCTAACCATGCAATGCCCCTTCCCAGTTTCTTTACTCTAAGACGGTCATTTTTGAGGTATTCCTTATTTACATCCGTAATCTCTAATTCGCCTCTTGCCGAAGGAGCAATATTCTTGGCTGCATCAACCACCGAGGAGTCATACACGTAAATTCCCGGAACGGCATAATAAGATTTAGGATTTTTCGGTTTTTCCTCTAAAGAGATCGCTTTGCCTTTTTCATCAAACTCCACAACGCCGTATCTTTCCGGATCTTTTACGTAATATCCGAAAACGGTTGCTCCCTTATTTTCTTTGATAGCTTCTCTTAAAAAATTGAGATAACCGTAAAAAATATTGTCCCCCAGAATAAGAACAACATTATCATCTCCGATAAAATCTTCTCCGATGATAAAAGCTTCCGCTATTCCTTTAGGTTCCGGTTGCAACGCATAAGAAATGTTCATGCCGAGCTTAGAGCCGTCACCGAAAAGTTTAGCGTAAAAAGGAACAGTTTCTTCATTTGAAATAACTAAGACATCTTTTATCCCAGCCATAATAAGAGTTGATAAAGGATAATAAATCATAGGTTTATCATAAATGGTAATTAATTGTTTACTGTAAATTTTCGTCATCGGATACATTCTGGTGCCGGAACCGCCGGCTAAAATAATGCCTTTTGTCTTTTTCATATTTACCTCAATAACCTTAATTATACTTTCATGTTAACAGATTTTGCCAATGCGCTTTTTTCTGCAATTTCAATAAATGATCTCAATAAATCATTAAGCTTAATTTTTTTCAATATAAATTCCATTATAATTGATATAAACAAACATATAAGCAAAAGAGTAATTAATATGATAAGCGGATTTTTTGATATGTATATAAAATTTTTGAAATAATAAAGATAAATAAATGTATGGAACAAAAAAATATTAAAAGAGTGCTTACCCGTAAATTGCAATATTTTACTTAAAATAGACGACATCTCAATAAGTTCCGAAACAGTCAGAATAATAACTGTTCCCAATATTCCGTCCATATCGGTTCCGGTAACAAAAACTCCGTATTTTCTCAAAAAAATAAGAACAGCCAATAATAAAGGATAGATCAATATTTTAATCCCTCTTAAAAACCTATTTTTTGAAACAATAACAAATCCGTCAATCTGAGACAAAAAAATACCGACGGTAAACGGGAAAATCCAAGGCATGATAAGAGGAATTTCAAACCTCGATGAATGCCGACAAAGTAAGGTCAGAATAAAAATGCCACCAAGAAAAAAAGATCTATAACGCATAGTCAAAATCTTCAAAAAAGGAAAAATCACATATAAACCGATAATTAATGTAATAAACCACCAGGTCGGATTATAACCGTTAAATGCCATTAATTTCTGTAATCCCATAAAATTTATAAACAGCTTAAAATAAAACGGATCTCCGTATACAGCAATAAAACTTCTATTAAAGCATAAAACTCCGACAGGAACAAACAGAATCCAAATTATCCAATACTTATAATAAATGTTAATCAGTCTCTTAAAATAAAATTTTAAGAGCGGCACGCTTTTTTGGGTAGATTCGTTTAAACCGTAACCGCTCAATATTAAAAATATTGCCACACACACCTTAGCAAGCCCCGCAGAATATTTTATATTTTCTCCGAAAGCAGCAGTTGTACCGAAGAGATGATGCCAAAGCAGTAAAATCAGAGCAACTCCTTTGTTAGCAAGAGTATGTTCACGGGTAAATTTATTTATCATGGAAAAATTCTTTTATTTTTTCTGCAACAAGTTCAATTTCTTCTTTTGAAATACCGTAATATAAAGGCAACCGCAATAAAGTTTCACTTACTTCATTCGTAACAGGCAAATGAATCTGACTGTATTTTCCTTTCCAATAAGGAGCTTTATGAAGAGGCACATAATGGAAAATTGCAGAAATATCGTGCTCGGATAAGAATGCTGTTAAAGATTTCCTTTCTTCAAAAGAAGAACACATAATATAAAACATATGAGCATTGTGTTTGCAATAATCAGGGGCCAAAGGCAATCTTTCTTTCGGAATAAACTCTGAAAGCAATTTGTAATAATAATTCCAGCTTTCTACTCGACTCAGATTTATGCTTTCAGAAGATTGCAGTTGAGAAAACAAAAAAGCTGCCTGCAATTCTGACATCAAATAACTGGACCCGAGTTCAACCCAAGTATATTTATCAACTTTACCTTGATTGAAATGAATTCTGTTTGTTCCCTTATCTCTTATAAATTGAGCTCTTTCTGTCATTCCCGGATTATTGACAAGCAAAGCTCCGCCCTCCCCGCAATGAATATTTTTTGTTTCATGGAAACTTAACGTCGCCAAATCTCCAATACTGCCCAAAGGTTTTCCTTTGTATGAGCAATCTATTGCTTGAGCCGCATCCTCAATCAGAAAAAGTTTATACGTATCGCATATTTCCTTAATTTTATCCATTTCGCAAGCAACCCCCGCATAATGCACGACAACAATTGCTTTTGTTTTTGACGTAATCAAGGATTCTATTTTTTCTTCATCAATATTTTTAGTATCTTTTCTGATATCGCACCAAACAATTTCAGCTTTCCTTAACTCAAAGGCGCTTGCAGTAGAAACAAATGTAAACGAAGGCATAATCACTTCATCGCCCGGCTCAATAAATGAGAGTAAGCCTGCCATTTCCAAAGCATCTGTGCATGAGGAAGTCATTATTGACTTTTTACATCCGATTTTTTCTTCTAAAAGGGAATTGCAACGTTCGGTTAATTTACCGTTTCCGGAGAAACGATCATTAGCAAAAACCTCGTCTAAATATTTGTTTTCGGAACCTGTAATCAAAGGTTTATTAAAAGGTATTTTCATGTTCGCTCACAATAAATTCTATAACTTTGCTGTTTTTAAACTTTTTGTTGCTTTGATAAATATAATAAGCTTTTCTGTCATTACTCTGTTTTACGGTATCAATTGTTTCATTTTCAGAAATATTGACTTCCGACTTTACTATTTCACCGTATTTACTGCAATTATTGATTATTTTACTTATTTTTCCGCATTTATCGGGAACAATGTAATAAACTCCCGAATAATCATTCTCAGATAAAACAGGATTGCTGAAACGTCCTAAACTTACTTCAATTACGCCTTTAAGAAAATCATATCCGGAAGATAATTCAACCAAATGAGACCCGATAAAATCTCCTCCCATTCTTGCTCCTGTTTCAATTATATATATCTCTCCTTCAGGAGTAATTTTCAATTCCGTATGAGAAGCCCCGTTTTTTATACTTAAAGCATCCAATGTACGGACAGTCGTATCTTCCAATAGTTTTCTTTTGGTTTTATTAAAAATTGAAGGTTGGTGGTGAGCAGTTTCCACAAAATGCGGAGCCCCCGAAGTTTCCTTATCTGTTGATGCCAAAAAATAGTGATTTCCCTTAAATGAAATTGTTTCTATGCTTAATTCATCGCCGACAATATATTCTTCTATGATGACTTCTTTTGCCAATGAATAACTCATGGCATTATCGACAGCTTCTTGAATGTCTCTTATGCAATCAACTTTTGTTACTCCTCGCGAACCGGATCTGTCCGTGGGTTTTACGATAACGGGAAACTTAAATTTTGTTAAATCTGCCTCAATTTCTTTTTTTACCGAGCAAAATTTCGGACAAAGTATTCCGGCTTTTAAAAAAGCCCTTCTCATTTTATATTTATTTGTCGTAATCTCCGTACATTCCGGAGAGTTTCCTGCAAGACCCAATTTATCGGCAATATAATTAACCGTCAACATCGCTAAATCAGAAGCGATTGAAATGATTCCGTCAGGCTTTATCTCTTTTGCTTTTTCAAGAATAATTTCTTTTTCGATAATCGATACGGGATAAAAGAAATCAGCCGTATCTTTGGCAACAGCTCCTTCTTCCCAAGCAAAAACATGAGTTTCTATTCCCATTTCTTTTGCTTTTTCAACCAAAGGCAACTGCAAATAGCTTGCCCCGATAATAATCAGCTTTTCCACTTACTCAACCATTCTCAAGAATTTTGCGGGATTTCCGACCCAAATTTCATTTTCGCCGACATTTTTCGTTAAAACAGCTCCCATTCCCAATGTCGAATTTTTACCCATTGTAATATTTTCTCTAATTGTTGAATTTAAACCGATATGAACTCCGCTTTCAATATTCAGATAAGCTCCTGCGCAAGCTTGAGCAGCGACATGACAATAATCGCCCAACGTTGTATCGTGTCCGATTGTTGCAGCAACCATAATCAAACATCCTTTACCGAAAACAGCCCCGCTTGAAACGGAAACATTAGGCATAATAACGGTTCCGGCTCCGATAACGACATTGGGAGCAATATAGGAAGCCGGATGAACAAAAACTGCCATCTGTTTTTCGGGAATATTTAAATTTTCAAACAAATCTATTCGTTCCTGCTGTCCGTCTATCCTGAAGATCGTATTAATAAAATAATATCCTTCATCAATAAATTTTTGTACGTCAGACAACTTGCCCAATACCGGAAAACCTTGAATTTCTCCTTCTTCTCTGTCATTTAAATATCCGGCAAACTCATACTCGGCATTCGGATATTGCTTTGCATGTTCAATTGCATTGGCAATAACGCTGCCGTTTCCCAAACCGCCTAATATAATAATTTTTTTCATTATCAATTCCTTTATGTTACAAATTATAATCCGTAAATTTAAAATGCGTCAGCAATTTATTTTAGAGTTAAACTTTCAAATAAAAGAACAATTTTATAATAAGATATTAATTTATCAAGGTAATTTTTCTTAAACATCTCTGTCTAAAATTATTTCAGTGACATATTTCGGTCTCTTTTTAGATTCTAAATAGATTCGCCCTATATATTCCCCGAGAAGTCCTAAAAAAATAAAATTTACTCCGAATAAAAAAGATAGCAATGCTATTATGCTGGACCAACCGGTTTGGACAGGTAATCCGGCAAGCTTTCGGATAACGATATAAGCAACGAACAAAAAACTCAATACGGCAACAATTAATCCCGTATTTATCATTAATTTCATAGGTAAAAGACTGTAAGAAAATATTCTGTCAGAAGCCAATTTTAACATTTTATTAAGATTATATCCGCTTGTGCCGGCAAATCTTGCATCTCTTTTAAGAGGAACAGGAACATAACTGATGCCTGACCAATAAAGTAAGCTTAAAATGCTTCCCGTTATTTCAGGAACATCCAACAATTTTTCTATTGCTTTGCGTTTTATTACTCTAAAAACTCCCAATCCCTGCTCATATTTCATATCGGTTATTCTTTGCGAAAAAGAATAAAACACCCAGCTTGCCAATTTCTTTTTTAAAGTATCTTTTCGAGTTTCCCATTTTGCTATTGCCATGGAAACGTTATTTTCTTCCATAGCAGTTATTAACTCTTCTATATCTTCCGGTTTATCTTGCAAATCGGAATCCATAATTACGATATAATCTTTTGACGCATATCTTAAGCCGGCAAGGATACTGTTTGCCTGACCGAAATTACGAGACTGTTTCAAAACTTTTATTTTTGCATTTTCGTTGTATAAACATTTCAGGATTTCAAAAGATCTGTCTTTACTGCCGTCCTCAACAAAGATTATTTCATAATCGGATGTCAATCTCTCGACAACCGGTTTCAAACGTTTATACAGTTCGGATAAAACTTCTTCGTCATAATAAACAGGAATTACTGCGGAAAGAGAATACAATTTACCGTCTCCTTGAGTTTATAAATAATTTCACAAAATTCGTAAAATCTTTATTCCTGATATATAATAAGTATATATTAGGCAACAATGCCGTAAATGCAATGCAGACAAATGCAACAGGTCTAAGATTAAAAAATACTTTAATAAATATTATAAAGAATAAAAAAGGAACCGTCTGTAAGACCGTAATTCCGATTTTCTTATATATTTCTGTCATTCTGACATCAGCTTTGAACAAAATATAATTAGTTTGTAAAATAAGAATCAAACTGCTCACAGCCGAAAAAATAAATATTGATATATATATATTTTGTTTAAAAAAATACATCAAACCGAGAATAGCAATCTGAGAAAAAAGCAGAAGAAACTTAAATCCAGAATACGCTTTTTGTTTATTTAAAACAGAAAAAACAGGCAAAAAAGCTAAAGCGATTAACATATTATATAACCAAATCGATATGAGTTGAGAAAAAACACCCGCAATACTCCACCTCTCTCCTAAAAGCAAAATAAAAATTTCCTTGCCGGCAACCCCCAAAAAGACAAAAGGAAGAAATATAAGATAATGAATATTTAAAACAATCTTTTCCAATAAATTATTTATCGGTTTATTCATTCTTGCCTGATCTGCCGCTTCTTTATGCAAAACTCGGTTTAGCGAATCTCCCAACAAAAGAACAACTACATATATTATATAAAAAGCTTTGGAAAACTGACCGTTTATTTCTATTCCCCAAAAATTTGCAATAAGCAATATAACGACATTGACTGTACATAGGCTTGCCAAAAATCCCCAAAACTCAATCAAAGGAAATTTTTTATATTTTTCAGAGACAAACAATATTTTTCTGAAATTTAAAAGACTTAAGGTCTTTCTGAAATCATTTCTGAAAAACGATATTACCATAAGTAAAGGACACAGGACATAAGAAATTGTTCTGATTCTGATAATATTCACTTCATTAGATGCCCCCATGATTCCGAATATAAGCAATAAAACTGTAAAGGAAACTTGTAAAATAATGGTTGAAACAGGTATTTGAGCAAACCTCTTATTATAAGCTGCCCATTGTCTGAAAAATACGTTTAATGAATTAAAAAGCAAAGCTGACATAAATAAAAATTTAAACTTAACGAAATTGAAACGGTTAGCAAACAATGCATCGAAAAAAGGATAGCAAAAAAAGATTACCGCCATAATTAAAAATTGAATTATGAATGATAATCCCAATAAATTAGAAGCTTCCTCATCATCTTTGCTTTGCACAACAGGAAAATTGTATCTCAAAAATACAGTAGGACTGATTATCAAAATTAACGAATTGAAAAATGATACCTGCCCGAAAAGCAAAGGATCCCACAAACGAGCTAAGAACGGTTCGGACAAAAAAGAAAAAAGAGAAGCAATTATGGGACCGGAAGAAACAATCAATACGTTTTTCGAGAAATCATTTTTCATAATTTATTCATAATCCGATAAAAGAATAAAGCATAAAATTTATTGAATATATCTTGCACAGTAGCTTGTTTAATATTTAAATATAAAGACTTAATCCTGTCAGCTCCTTTTTTTTCTTTAATTAATCTTGCTCGAACACCGTCATTTTGCTTTGATGAAATAAGAGTAGAATCATAGTAAATTTTTAAATATTCCTTGTAAGGTCTCAATAACGGAGAGGAAAGCTTATCAAGCAAATCTTTTGCATTAAATTGATCTCCTGCTTCACTCAACCCGCTATTTGTAATATTTACGGGCAAAAAATCTGCTTTATCAACCTTATTGTCAGTTATATTCAGGATTAAAATAACAGTTTTATCAATAAGTTCTTTATTTTGCCGAGGCTTCATATGCTTATCATGAAATATAAGATTTCCCAAACTGTAAAAAATATATTTATCTTTATATTTCTCAAATCCTTGTAAAATATGAGGATGGGTGCCTGCAATAAGATCAACTCCGATATCAATCATTTTTTTAGCATGCCTTCTGACATCAGGAGGCGGAGTCGTAATATATTCATACCCCCAATGCGGCGTATAAATATTAAAATATCCGTCCTTTTTAAATTTATTAAATTCTTTCTCTATGGCTTTAAAACTTGCTGTTCCGGCTTTATTCTTCTTTGCGTTAAACCACCTTGTAGCAGAGAAAAAGCATAATTTATTTTTATGATCAAAATAAGGCTTTACTGCCTCTTTAATATTTTTTCCCGTTCCGTAGCAAGCAATATTATTCAGTTTTAAATAGTTAATTGTATCGGACATTCCTTTTTCGCCATAATCAAATATATGATTATTGCATAAGGACAATACGTCAAAATTTTTTAAAATATCTATAGAGTCTTTTCCTGATTTTAAATTTACGACTAAGGAACCGTTTCTTTTTGTTTCAGATGTAACAGGGTTTTCTTGATTGCCGAAAACAACATCGGAATTTGCAAATACATCTAAAATTTTTTTATCTATGGCAAAAGACTTTATATCAATGCTTGATAAAGATATATCGCCTGTCAAAATTAATTTCATCTGCTATTCTCTGACTAATATTCTTTTTTTAATAACTTGATTATTAAATTTTGATTTAACAACAACTTCAAACTCACCGGTCTCAGAAAATATAAAAAAACCGGGCTTAACCTGCTTACAATACTCAGGATGATCAGTAAACCACTCATAATCATCGAGGCAAATTGTTTTAGCATCAGACGTTAATGCTATTGAACAGATTTTATCTTTTATTGCTGACACGTTATTTTCAATTTCAATATGCTCGTCATTAACAATGTGTCTGAATAAAACTGATTCCATGTCAGGCCAAAGCAAATAAACCTTATCAGATTCAGAAAGAACTTTTCTTTCGCATATATCATTTGAACTAATTGTATATTCTTCATTTTTCGGTAAAATCATTTCTTGTTTTATCTGGAAA
>PDOO01000038.1 GCA_002742885.1 Candidatus Cloacimonadota bacterium | reverse complement strand
GAAAGATAATGTCGAATTTGGGATTCATTGAACACATAAAAACTCCTGATTTAAGATAAAGATAAAATAAATAAACCGATTACAAGGTCAAATATTTTTTGCAGAGCCGAATTAAAATACTGCGGAGAGTCGATAATACAACATATTAACGAGAAGACAATACCTGCAACCGTCTGATGCCGCACAATATTATTTCATATCAGAAAAAATTTTCTGTATTTTTATTGTACTTCACATTACGCAAAAACGAATAAAAAGGAAACCCTTTATCGGTATGATTGCAAACTTTTTATTTTTTCTTGACAGCAAAATAAAATAATATTCGGGCATTTTAAACGGATAAAAGAAAAAAGAGGTAAATATGTTAATCAAGACGGCAAATACGAAAAAAAAGCACAAAGAAGAAAAGATACCGGGAACAGACATACAACTTATTACTGCTTCGGGAATTAATCCGGCAGAAAGAGAAATGATAAACGATATTTTAAAACTAAAAAAAGCCGATAAAATTGTAATCTGCGGAAACAGAACAGGCATAAGTTCCATGGTGGCGGCAACTTTATTTCCCTATGCCGAAATAACCGCAATGAATGTTGACCAATATTATACAAATAAACTGGAACGCAATTTTGCCTTAAATGAATTTGAAACGATAAATGTCGTTTGCTCAGGCGAAGAAGACGAAATGAAAAATGCCGATGTCGTTATGTTGCAGGTTGCCGGAGAAGCAATTTCCAAAGATTTTACGGCAGATCGTATTCAGCAAGCGGCAAAAGCAATGAAAAAAGGCGGTAAACTTTACATAAACAGCGATAAAAAACACGACTGGATTTCCATCCATCTCAAAAAATCTTTCGGTGAATTTACGCAGATAAAAAGCAAGTTTTCCAAATACATCGCAAAAAAGAAAAAAGACCTCGCAAAAGAACGTATTTTTGATGAGGAATTTCAGGTTACCGCTCAAGGGAAAAAACCTTTGATTATACGAACTCTGCCCGGAGTATTCGCCCATCGTCGCATTGATTCCGGAGCCCGGGCAATGATTGAAACAATAACGGCAAATAAAGGAGACAGAATCCTTGATATGGGTTGCGGATCGGGAGTTATAGGAATATCTTTGGCAAAAAATACAGAAAATTCGCATGTAGTTTTCATAGATTCTAACAGCAGAGCAATCAGAGTAACGGAAGAAAACTGTAAGTTAAACAATATAGAAAATTACGAAACAATATTAAGCTCATCAGGAATAAACAGACCGGGAAAATTTGATCTGTTTGCAGGAAATCCGCCTTATTTCGGAAACTTTAAAATTGCAGAACTTTTTATAAACACTGCTTGGGCAAATCTTGCCGTCGGCGGCGAAGCTTATTTTGTGGCAAAATCTTCGGATTATTTGGAAGAACTTTTAATTGCAAAATTCGGAAATTGTGAAGTAACATCAAGAAGAGGCTACAATATTTTACGTTCAACCAAGTAAGGTTAAATTTGATTATCCTAAAATAATTTTTGTTGAGCAGAAATAATATTTTGTTTAATTTGCGGATAAGTTTTTTCCAGACTGTCCAATAAGCGGCTTATCCGTTCTCTTTCAGTTTTTTCCGAGTAAGAACACCCGGCAGTCAAGACCGGAAAATCTTCGCGAGAAGCATATTCGGCAATAAGATTTTCAGGCGTTAAAGCAAGAGGTCTGATAACTTTCGCAGGATAATCATCAGCTTTCATAATCGGTTTCATGGGTTTTATGCTGCTTTGAAAAAACAAATTAAGCAAAAGAGTCGTATTGAAATCCTCTCGGTGATGCCCCAGAGCAATTTTATTAAAACCTGTCTTTACCGCCTCAGAGTACAAAATGCCTCTTCTCAGACGAGAACATAAAGCGCAATGCGATAATTCAGGTTCAGATTTTTCTTGCATAACCCTGCTCACTCCCCTGTCAAGAACATAAAATTCAATCCCTGACTTCAGGCAATATTCTTTTATTTTATTATTTTGCTCTTCTGTATGAGGATAAGCAATTTTCACGGCTTTAAGATAAAAATTAACGGGAGCTTTTGCTTGTAATATCAAAAGAATTTTCAATAAAGTCCAAGAATCTTTTCCGCCGGACAAACCGACAATTATTTTGTCTCCTTCCGAAATGAGATTATAAAGATTGATTGCCTTTCCTGTCTTGCGTAAAATTTTTTTTTGAAATTTCTTCATATCAAAAACTTAATCCTTAATTTTTCCTGATCACCGAGCAGAAAAAAAGGCTGCCGAAGCAGCCCGTAAATTTATGATGCCGTTTGTGTTTCATCGGAATAAACAAATACCGGTTCTGAATCTCCCTTAATTACTTCTTGCGAAATAAGGCATTTTTTTACGCCTTCCATATCCGGCAATTCATACATAATATCAATCATAACTTTTTCCATAATGGAACGGAGTCCTCTGGCGCCCGTTTTTTGTTCTATTGCTATGTGAGCAATTTCTTTCAGAGCATCCGGAGTAAATTCAAGTTTGCAATCTTCCATTTCAAAAAGTTTTTCATATTGTTTACTGATGGAATTTTTCGGTTTAGTAAGAATCTTAACTAAATCATCTTCTTTCAATTCTGAAAGATGAGTCGTTACGGGCAATCGTCCGATCAACTCGGGAATAAGTCCGAATTTCATCAAATCGTCGGAAGTAACTTTTTCGAATAATTCGGAAGTTGCTTCTAAAGAAGAGACCATATCGGCATCAAAACCGACAGTTTTTTGATTCATTCTCTTTTGGATAATTTTTTCCAAACCGAAAAATGCTCCGCCCACTATAAACAAAATTTTACTTGTATCTATTTCTACAAAATCCTGATTTGGATGTTTGCGCCCGCCTTTAGGAGGAACATTAACTTTTGCGCCTTCGAGAATTTTCAAAAGAGCTTGTTGCACCCCTTCTCCCGAAACATCTCTGGTAATAGACGGCGTTTCCGATTTTCTGGCTATTTTATCAAGCTCATCCACATAAACTATCCCTGTTTGGGTTTTTTCAACATCATAATTGGCATTTTGCAAAAGACGAACGAGAATATTTTCCACGTCTTCCCCGACATACCCTGCTTCGGTAAGAGTCGTGGCATCGGCAATGGCAAAGGGAACTTTAAGAAATTTTGCCAAAGACTGAGCAATAAGAGTTTTACCTGATCCCGTGGGACCTATCATCAAAATATTGCTTTTCTCGATCTCAACGTCATCATCCTTATTTTGACGAAATATTCTTTTATAATGGTTATAAACCGCAACAGAAATTATTTCTTTTGCTCTTGATTGCCCGATAACAAATTGATCAAGATATTTCTTAATTTGTTTGGGAGACGGAAGAACAAAACTGTCTAATTCTTCCGTTTTACGGTCATTCTCAATAATGCTGTAGCACATTTTAATGCAATCTTCGCAAATATTGCCGGCAACACCTTTTATCATGTGTTTGATTTCCGGTTCGGATCGTCCGCAGAATGAACAATTCAACATATTATATTTAGCCACCGTAAACTCCTGTCTTATCTTTTTTCTATTACTTCGTCAATCAAACCGTAATCTTCAGCTTCATAAGAACTCATAAAATAATTTCGGTCGCAATCTTCTATAATTTTTTCAACAGGCTGTCCGGTATTCTTTGCCAAAAGCTCATTTAATTTTTCTTTGGTTTTAAGCATTTCTCTGGCATGAATTTCAATGTCGGAAGCTTGCCCCTGCACGCCTCCGAGAGGCTGATGAATCATAATGCGACTGTTTGGCAAAGCCAGTCTTTTGCCTTTTTCGCCGGCTGCCAACAGAAATGCGCCCATACTGGCTGCCTGACCGATACAAATAGTTGAAACCTTCGGGCGGATAAATTTCATTGTATCATAAATGGCAAGTCCGGCGGTAACCGATCCTCCCGGGCTGTTGATATACATATATATATCTTTTTCATGATTTTCGCCTTCAAGATGAAGCAATTGAGCCACAATTAAATTGGCAACCAGGTCATCTATCGGAGAACCGAGAATAATTATTCTGTCTTTTAATAATCGAGAATAAATATCGTAAGCTCTTTCCGATCTTCCTGATTGCTCAACTACAACGGGAATATAAGGCATTAATCCTGCTCCTCGTTTTTAACTTCTTCCTGTTTCGGTTCGACAAATTCCGAAGAAGATTCAACAAGATCAAATACTTTGCGATCTTTGATTGCCTCTTCAAATTTTTCGTCTTCTATTTGTTTCTTATACTTTTCTTTATATTCTTCGACTTTCATATTCATGCTTGCTGCGGCTTCTTCAATCAAAGCTTCTTTATCGCTTTCCGTAACTTCAAAGTTTTCGGCTTTTTTGATAAAATCAAGCAGATAATATTTCTGAATTTCATATTTAGCCATTTGACGGAAGAAAGGCATCAGGTCTTCTGTTTTGGCTCCGTAATATCCTGATTGTTCTTCGGCTTGAGATTTGGCATAACGTTCCGCTATAGATTCGGGAACATCAAATTTATTGTTTTCGATCAAAGCCGATATAACAGCTTGTCTTTTCTGTTCCGTATTTACTCTGTCATTTTCTTTTGCGAGTTCTTCCGTTAATTTTTTCTTCATGTCTTCAACGGAATCATAATCGGCATCTTTGGCAAATTCATCATTCAATTCAGGTAAAATTTTATGCTTTACGGCAACGACTTTAAATTCATTTTTTTTCTTTTCTTCTTCGCCTTCTTTCGGTTCAAGCATACGAGCTTCAAATAAATCGCCTGATGTTTTACCGATAATTTTTTCGTTAAATTCCTTAGAGAAGATATTTTTCTTCATATCAACTTCTCGAGTTACCGGTTTTTCCAAAGGTTTTCCCTCTTCATCGGTATAAACAATTTCAATATCGACAAGAGATTCTTCGTTTACCGGATTTTCGATAATTTCAACGGTTGCCATCTGATTTCTGATTTCATCAATCTTGATATCTGCGGCATCTTCCGAAAGTTCATGAGCTTTAAACGGTATTTCAAGATTTTTATATTTCACGTCTTTCAAATCCGGAGCAACTTCATAACGGAAAACAGCAACAAAATCTTCGCCTTTTTCCCATTTGTAATCTGTGGGATACGCTTCAGAGACAGGGTTAACTGTATCGTCTTCTCTCATCATTTCTTCGTAATATTCTCCGACCTGCTGACGAAGGAATTCAGATTTAATTACCTCTCCGTAAAGTTTTTCAAGCATCGCCAACGGAGCTTTTCCTTTTCTGAAGCCGGGAACAGCAGCTAAGTTTTTATATCTTCTAAGAACTTTTTTATAATCTTCAAGCGCTCTATCCGCTTCGACGGTAAGAGTAATTTCTCGCACGCATTGGCTGATTTCTTTAATTTCCTTTTTCACTCTGGTACTCCTGTATTTCATAATATTGTCTTAAATAAAAAATGGTGCGAAAGAGGGGACTCGAACCCCTAAGGGACGCGCCCACCGGATTCTAAGTCCGGCGTGTTTACCGATTTCACCACTTTCGCAACAGACGCAAACAATTTCAGCAACTGTCTTATGTCAAGAACAATAATCTCATAACAGAAAGAACTTTATAAAAAAAAAATGTCGTAAAAACAACGTATCGTTTACAGGCAATTACGTCGCTCGGAAAGCATCAAATATCTTGATTATATTTAAAAATAAAAAATAATGACTCTCAAAGAAAAAATAAAAAAAGAAATATAAAAAAGAGGGAAAAAATGGAAGAAAAAAAAGTCATCTATTCAATGGACAGAGTAGGTAAAATATACCAGGGAAATAAGCAGGTCTTAAAAGATATATCTCTCGGATACTACTATGGAGCCAAAATAGGAGTAATAGGTCTCAACGGTTCGGGAAAATCATCTCTTCTTAAAATCATGGCCGGTTCGGATGAAGATTACGTCGGACAAATAAGTTCGGCAAAAGGTTATTCAATCGGATACTTAGAACAGGATCCTAAACTTGATCCGGAAAAAACCGTATTGGAAACAGTAAAAGAAAGCGTTCGGGAAACAGTCGAACTTTTGGAAGAATTTGAAAAGATAAATTTGAAATTCGCAGAGCCTATGAGCGATGAAGAAATGAATAAACTTTTGGACAGACAGGCAAAAGTACAAGACAAACTTGATGCAATGAATGCCTGGGATTTGGACAGTCGCCTTGAAATGGCAATGAATTCTCTGCGCTGTCCGCCGCCGGAACAAAAAATTGCCGTAATATCGGGAGGCGAACGCCGAAGAACGGCTCTTTGCAGACTATTGCTTATGGAACCGGATATTCTTCTGCTGGACGAACCGACAAACCATCTTGATGCGGAAACAATTTTATGGCTTGAACATCATTTGCAAAATTATAAAGGCACGGTCATAGCAGTTACTCACGACAGATATTTTTTGGATAATGTTGCGAGCTGGATTTTAGAATTGGACAGAGGAGAAGGCATTCCGTGGAAAGGAAATTACACCTCCTGGCTGGAACAAAAACAAAATAAACTGAAAAATGAAGAAAAAAGAGAATCTCGCCGTCAAAAAGACCTCAAACACGAACTGGAATGGATAAAAAGCACGCCCAAGGCAAAGCACAATAAAAATAAAGCGCGCATAACAAACTACGAAAAAATGCTGGAAGAAGAATATCGGAAACGCAACGAAACAAACGAAATTTACGTCCCGGCAGGACCGAAACTCGGCAAAAACGTAATTTCCGCCAAAGAATTATCCAAAAGCTACGACGACAAAATTTTATGCGAAGACCTTAATTTTACTCTTCCTCCCGGCGGAATAATCGGAATAATAGGAGCAAACGGAGCCGGTAAAACCACTCTTTTCAAAATGATAATCGGCATGGAGAAACCCGACAGCGGTTCAATAGAAACAGGGAAATCCGTTAAATTATCTTACGTCGATCAAAACAGGGAAATGGACAACGAAAAAACATTATTGGAGTTAACCGGAGAAGAAAAAATTATTATCGGAGACAAAGAAATAAACTCCAGACAATATCTTTCCGGATTCAATTTCTCCAGTCATGAACACGGGAAAAAAATACGGGAACTTTCCGGAGGCGAAAAAAATCGAGCCTTTCTTGCTTTAACCCTGAAGCAAGGCGGAAACGTTCTCTTGCTTGACGAACCGACAAACGATCTGGACATTCACACCATACGAGCTTTGGAAGAGGCATTGCAAAATTTTGCCGGTTGCGCAGTTGTAATAAGCCATGACAGATATTTCTTGGATAAAATATGCACCCATATTCTCGCTTTTGAAGGAGACAGTAAAGTAAAATGGTTTGACGGAAACTTCTCTGAGTATGAAGAAGACAAAATAAAACGACTCGGCAAAGATGCTGTTCTGCCCAAACGAATTACTTACCGAAAATTAACCAGAGTTTAAAATAATAATTAATTATTCGAGAGGAAAAATCCTGCGAATAGTTTACACAGGAGAGATTTATTATGTACGATAAAACCGTTTCTTTTGCCGTTCACGGTATCGATGCAGAAAAAGTAACCGTGGAAGCGGATTTAAAAAGCGGAATAGGCAAATTTAATATAGTCGGATTGCCCTCAAATTCCGTAAAAGAAAGTAAAGAACGAATAATTTCGGCAATTAAAAACAGCGGTTACCCTTTTCCTGCTTATAATTACACGATAAACCTTGCTCCGGCTGATGTCAAAAAAGACGGCGTAGCCCTTGATCTTCCTACGGCTGTCGCCATACTTTCGGCAATGGGAAGAATTCGCTCAGACATCACTGCAAACTATGCTATGGCGGGAGAACTTTCTTTAGACGGCGAACTCCGTCCCGTAAGAGGGATTTTACCCATTGCCATAGCAGCCTGGAAATCGAAATTAGAGGGAATAATTTTACCGTTGCAAAATGCAGAAGAAGCAGGAGCTATTGAAGGTTTAAACGTTTACGCCGTTAAATCCTTGAAAGAAGTTATCATGTTTTTAGAAGGAGAACTGAAATTAAAACCTTACGAATCAAAATACAAAGCAGGTCATGTTACAAATCTTCAAGTAAATGACATGTTTGACGTAAAAGGACAATTTCAAATAAAAAGAGCTTTGGAAATAGCAGCAGCCGGAGGGCATAATATATTGATGATAGGACCTCCCGGTTCAGGGAAAACCATGCTTTCAAGGCGGTTGCCGTCAATTTTGCCGGAACTGACTTTTGAAGAAGCTCTGGAGACCACCAAAATACATTCCGTAGCAGGATTGCTTCAAAATAAAGAAGAAGGCATAATAAAAACTCGTCCGTTCAGATCTCCTCACCATACCATAAGCGATGTCGCTTTAATAGGCGGAGGAAGTTACCCTAAACCGGGAGAAGTTTCTCTTGCTCACAACGGAGTTTTGTTTCTGGACGAACTTCCGGAATTTAAAAAAACGGTTTTAGAGGTATTGCGTCAACCTCTGGAAGACGGAGTTGTTACAATTTCCAGAGCTGCTCAAAGTTTTACTTTTCCGGCAAAATTTATGCTGGTTGCTTCTATGAATCCCTGTCCGTGCGGATATTACGGAAGCAACATCGAAGGTCATGAATGCAATTGTTCGATTAATCAGGTTCAACGTTACAGATCAAAAATTTCAGGTCCTTTGCTTGACAGGATTGATTTGCACGTAGAGGTTCCGGCAGTAAATTATCAAGATTTATCGGGGATGCCTTCCGGAGAAAAATCAAGCGATATCCGCAGAAGAGCAGATGAATCAAGAAAAATACAATTGGAAAGATTCAAAAAAGACAAGATTTTCAGAAACTCGGAAATGAGTTCTCGACAGATAAGACGGTATTGCGAATTAGATAAAGAATGTTCCGATATTTTAAAAATGGCAATGGATAAAAAAGGATTTTCCGCAAGAGCTTACGACAGAATTTTAAAAGTTGCCCGTACTATAGCGGATTTGGAATTCAGCGAAAAAATAAAGGTAAATCATATTTCTGAAGCCGTACAATACAGGATGCTCGACAAAAAGTATTGGGCATAAAAAAGAAGGCTTTTCTGCAAAAGCTTAAAATCCTTTACCGGATAATTAAACGGGTTTAACTGCTATTGTCGAAGGGCTTCTTCTCCCCACGCTCGGACCGTCAAAAACCGTAAATCCCGCAGATTTCATTGCTCTTCTGACTTTCCCCGCACAACTGTAAGTTGCCAATTTGCCTCCTGGTTTCAAGGTTTTAAAAACGTCATAAAAAACATCTTCAGACCACAGTTCAGGAGCTTTCCCGGGTGAAAAAGGATCAAACATGACACAATCGAAATAATCTTTTTTCAATTCTTTAATCGTACAAACAGCATCACCGATAATCAATTTAACAGAGTTGCGCCTAAATTTATCAAACATTTTATTTTTAAGCATTTCAGCCGTAATTTTACCTATATCTTCAGGATAAAGTTCGGGAGAAATCAATGATATGATTTCCTTGTCGTTTTCAAGCCCCGTTATATCTAAATCTCGGGCAACGCTGCACGCCGTAAAACTGTTGTAACCGAGTCCGAAACAAAAATCAAGAATTTTCATGCCGTCGCAGATTTCCAAAGGCAGAACATATTTTTTCAAAGCTTCTTCAAACGCTCCCGTAACGGAATGATAATGTTCCTGAACAACTTCATTAAAAAAAGTATATGAACCGTCTTGTGTTTTAAACTTTTTCATATTTATCCTCTAAAAATTTTTCCCTATTCTGAAAAGAAAACCTGTTTTTCCGCAACTGTAAAAAACATCGGCATTAAAATCAACGGAAGTAAGTTTTGAATTATGAATTTTAATACCTCCTCCCATGCCGTAACGTTCGGTTTTTCTATTTTCTGTTTTAATATTCGGCGGATTAAGATACATTGCGGCAAAATCCGTAAAAATATGCGGTTCAAAATAAACGGCATTATAAATTTCGGAGAATCTGTAACGAAATTCTATCGTCAATAATTTAAAATCGGTAACTTTATCGGGCGTATCATTGACTCGGGCATAATTATTGCTTCTTGTTTTTTGCCATACAGGATAAGGAGCCTCGGAATTAACGCCGTAATAAAATCCTCTGATCAATAAATACGTTTTCCCGTAAATCGGTTTATAAAATCTTATGTCAAGCTTATCGGACAAAATTTTTTCGGACGGGAAATATTCGTTATCAAGAAAAACGTAAAGTCCCGAAGAAGGAGTTTCTTTCATATTTCGATTTGAAAATTTCCAAGTTGATCGAAGAGAAATTTTTTCGTCAAACCAATATTCGCAATCAGGCAGAAAAATCAGATATTTGTTTTCCGTAAAATATTTGTAATAAACGGGACCGAGACTCCAACTCAAATGATGATTTATATTTATACCGGGTTCAAAAGAAACTCTCAAATCTCTGTAATTGATTTTTTTATCGGTAATCATCTCAGGCTTGTCTGAACGAAAACGATGAGATACGCAAAATTTTAATTTAAAAATTGATTCCGGGATTTTAGGTACGGAAATTTTAAATTGTTGTTCCGTTCCCGCTCGAAGATAAATATCTATGCCTTTTCCCGCAAAGTTTTGGTACTTAGCGGAAAGATAAAGCCAGCCTCCTCCGGGTTGAATTTGGAATCTTTTCGTCGTTTTTATCTTGATTCTTAAAGCTTTATCGGATATTTTTTCTTGCTTTATAACAACATAATCATAATATTTAGTATCGAGCAAATTTTGTTTTGTTTGCGTTATCAAATGTTCAAGCTCTTTTTCTTTATAATTTCTGCCCGATTCAAAAAGTAAATACTCGCGAGTAATATTTTCTTCGGTAAATTCCGAATCTATTGAAATTTCATTCACAATTACGGAATGAATAACCGAAAAAGCAATAAAAATTAAAGTTGTAAATATTTTTTTTAAATGTCCGTCCATATACAGATTTTTATTTTGTTAACATTTTTTATTATCTGAGATTTCAAATATTTTCGACAATAAAACGTTTAATCCAATCAACCGATTTTTTATCTTTGTAAACAACGGTTCTTTCTTTGGTTTCAATATCATTGTCTCCGGCATTATGTATTACGGTTTCCATCTTATCGCAATCAATTTGCGTTCCGATGATATCATACACTTCAATACCGTCCATGTCATAAAGATCTTTATCCATTATCAGAAAATCAGTTTTAGAAGAAAAACTGTTCAAGAAGTTAATAATTTCCAAACCGGAATCATAAATTTTGATCTCAATATTTTCATCTGAAAAAGAAAAATCAAATTTATTTTCCTTTGATCCGACAATAATAAGCTTCTTGGATTTTACGGGTAATTTACCGGACGACAATAAGTTGCAGTTTGCTTTCTTTCCCGTTAATTCAACCTCCGCAACAAAACTGAATAAAGACCCTTTGCCCTCCTCGCTTTCAACCTTAATTTCGGTATTCAGATCTTTAGACAAAGCTTTTGCTATGGCAAGCCCCAAACCGGTTCCGCTGAATTTACGATTTTTGCCGCTGTCTCCCTGCATAAAAGAATCAAAAATAAGATTAATTTTATTTTCGGCAATTCCGATCCCCGTATCGGATATTTCAAATTTTAACTCAGCTTTTTTTTCGTCAGATGTATTCTCAAGAGGAATGACATTTAAGAAAACTGCTCCGCGAGAAGTAAATTTTACGGCATTGGAAAGCAAAACATCCAATAATTTAAATAATTTATTTTTATCGCTTAAAAAACAATATGTTATCGCAGGCGAAATTCGTACTTCAAAATCAATTGATTTTTCTTCAGCTTTTATTGCATATTTGTTAATCAAAGGCTTAACCAAAGAAAAAATATCTATTTCATCTGCGCTGACCGAGCTTTTGCCTGATTCCAATTCCGAAAAAGTCAAAATATCCTCAATAATGCTCATAAGCCGGCGAGAACCGGATACAATGTATTTTACGTAATCTCTTTGAAGCGGAGTAAGATTTTCGTTTTCAAGCAAATCTGCCAATCCGATAATTCCGTTTAAAGGCGTGCGTATTTCATGAGAAATATTTGCCAGAAAATTTTCTTTTGTCTTGTAAGCAAGTTTAAGTTGACGTAAAGCATTCTCCTCATCCGTAATATCG
Source organism: Candidatus Cloacimonadota bacterium (assembly GCA_002742885.1). GTDB lineage: Bacteria > Cloacimonadota > Cloacimonadia > Cloacimonadales. The sequence continues at coordinate 41,854 of PDOO01000038.1, read as the reverse complement.
AAGAAAGTTTCAACTTCCAAGTTAATATCTTTAAAATCAATAAATTCAGATGATTTTACAACCGGAATACGACTTCCGTCATCTCTGCGTAAAATTTTTTTTATATTACGACGTTTTTCTTTGTCATCCGCCCAATCATCTCTGTTTTCCGGATTTGAATAAATCGACTCATTACAATGTCTGTTCACAATTTTTTTGTCAGAGCCGTAACCGAATATTTTAAATAATTCTTTATTTGCTTTACTGATAATTTTATTTTCATTGATAATCGCAATACCGACAGGTAAAATATCAAGAATTCTGTTTATAAGATATTCGGAATCGCTCAAAGTCTTATTCGTTGATTTCATAATTCTGACAATAAACAAAAACATCATTCCAAACAGAATAAATGCGATAAAATAAACTAACGACAAATATTTAAATGGAATATCTATAAGCGAGGTAATGCCGGATGTCGGCAAAGAGATCAGCAATCCGTAAGTATCTCCGAAAATTTTAAGAGGGAAATAATGACTGAAAACATCCGTAATTTTATTTCGATAAATTATACTGTGTTCAAAAGAGCCTTCAATCCCTTGATTTAATTCTTCCGAAATATGATTAAGATCACTGACAAAAAACGTCTTAGGCGGCAAAAAACCTTCTTCCGTATAAAAAATTTCAGTCTTCTCGGATTCAAGATGCAAAAACCAATTCCATGCCGGCTTAATTATATAATATTGTTTTAATTCCCTGCGGATAAACTTAGATAAATTTAATTTTGCCAGCAAATTCAAAACAACTTTTCCGTTTTCGTCCGCAATAGGCAAGATATAAGTAATTTTGAAATTGATATTATAAACTTCAGGTTTTTCCTTAAAAATACAGTTATGACGACCGTACTCTAAATCTCCCAAGACATAATAATTGTGTTTATCTTTATAAAAACTTCTCGCCGCTAAATCCTCATTGTAAAAGACCAATTCTTCAACCAGGTCTTCGTACTTTTCAAAAAATCTCCGAAATGATTCATAATTATTTTGAGTCAAAGTTTCATCTTGCAAAAAAGATTCGATATCTTTACCCAAAAACAAATACTTCAAATCATCTTCAAAAGAATAAATATAATCCAAAACGGAATATCCGAAATACCTGATTTGTTTATTGATAAAGTTATTTATTTTTATTTTATAATTACGAACCAAATTATTATGGATAAATACTATACCGAAAATTATCGATCCCATAATAATAAAAAATCCGACAACAAAAAAGGAGATTTTCTTTTTCAGATCAATTTTCATTCAATGAATTAACCTCTTTTAAACAAACCAAATACCAATTTAATTCCCTTATTGATGATTTAATGACCAAATACTCTTTAAAATTAAATTCATAAGAGAAACAATTCTCTTCTTCGGATAATTTTCGCGCCAAATCTCTGATTTTCTGTTTACGATGTTTTATCAAATTAAAATTATCATCCGGAATTTTGTCATTAACCACATGATCCCAGTACTTATACATTCCGATTTGAGGAAAGTCAAAATTGACCGCTAAAATATCCGATGCGTAAATCAAATACCCCTCATCCGAGATAACCAGGCAATCATCATCAGGCAATCCTTCTTCAATGAAATCAGGAATCATTAAATCCAAACCGACAACGCCTTTAAATTGATCAGCGGAATAAACAGGAGATATTACGGAAAGCACCCAACCTCTCCCGGCGGGATCAATATAGGGAACGGAAACCCATAAGCTTTTTCTTTCAGGATTATGTTTTGGATCGGCTTCATAAAAAAAACAATATTCGGAGATATCGGTAACGGGACTGAATTGCGACAATACATCTAAATACGGATAAATACGATTGTAAGTATGCAAATCATTATAATAAATCTGCACAATTGATTTACTTTTTTTGTAAATATCAATCATCTTATCTTCAATCGGCTCGGTTTTATACACATCATTAATGAGTTCTTCAGTCATCTTTGTACGAGCGGAAACGAAAACGGCAGATCTTCCGTCATTGATTTTTTTATAAAAAATCCCTGTTTTATGAAAAGCGTATTTTACGGTATCAACCTCAATTTTATTGTTATTGCCGTACAGTTTTTCCAAATCTGCGCTTAAAGAATCAACAAAATAACGATAATTAATAAGATCATTATTTATATCATACGCCATTTTATTCAATTCTTTGAAATGTTTTTCCGTATTGACCTCAGAAGAACAGCCGACAATAAATAAAATAAGGGAAATACCGAAAATGCTCTTAAAAAATATTTCTATAAATCTAATTTCAGACATTTACGTTGAAATCTTTCAATGTTTAATAAATAAATTATTTCTCGGTAAGCGAATCAATTTCCAGGTAATCCACGGCATCCATAGCAGCAACTTTTATGGATACATCACGATTGAGCATAACACTCATTTGTAATTTATGGCTCAAAATTTTCACCCATAAATCATATATATTTTTTTCTTTAATGTTAACGCCGAGATATTTTTTCAGCATTGACGGATAAAAATCATCTCTTGCTCCGCTTACTTTTACAATTACAAACTTATATTTTTCGTCTGAAACCGGATATTCTTTAAAACGAACATCCACCACCGCCAAACCTTGTTTTAAAAGACTGTCAAAATTAATTTGTATTTCATCCATAGTTTCTTGATTGCTCATAATTTCCTCCTGTAAAAAAATAACTGTCTGACACAATAATACTTATTTTATTATTGATATATTTAATCAAGCAGAAAATCAAAATTTATTTTCGCCGTAATATTGTCCAAAGAAAAAAACAAATTAATATGCGATAACTCTGAGCCGAGAGAAAATTTTATTTTAAGATCAATAAATTACAGACAATCTTCATCCTGCTTTTCAAACAATAAAATAAAAGATTAAAAAGCTGTCAGAGAAGTAAGTCTTCATTAAATCAACGGCAAAAATTCCAAAAATAAATACAGTTAAAAAGTTTAAATTATTCAATATAAAAGCAAAAAAAGACGCAATAAAATGCGTCTTTAAATATGGTTGGGCCGGGAGGATTCGAACCCCCGGATGCCAGGACCAAAACCTGGTGCCTTACCGCTTGGCGACGACCCAGCGATGAATTATAAAATGTTTACGGTAAAAGTAGAAAGAATAAGAAAATGGTTGGGCCGGGAGGATTCGAACCCCCGGATGCCAGGACCAAAACCTGGTGCCTTACCGCTTGGCGACGACCCAACGTTGAAAATGGCGGAGAAGGAGGGATTCGAACCCTCGGTGAAGTTTCCCCCACATACGCTTAGCAGGCGTACGCCTTAAACCGACTCGGCCACCTCTCCGTTCATAAATGGCGGAGGATGAGGGACTCGAACCCCCAAGCCCAAAGGGCGGCGGTTTTCAAGACCGCTGTCTTACCAATTAGAACTAATCCTCCGTCGAATGACAACGTATGAAGCCAATAAGAAAAACCCTTGTTTTCATGTCAACCAAAAAGACAAATTCTCTCTCAAAAATTTATCATTGATAATTTAAGCATAATTTATTTCTTTATATATTAAAAAATTAACAATTTATCTGCTAACTAAGATCAATCTTAAAAGTTATGGCAATCATCTCCTAAACGCCCTTTTTTATCGACCTCTGAGTATAAAAAGATGCATAAACAAAATATTGCCCTCATTTTCAATTCATAAAACAGCAACTGAATATTTTAATAATAATGTTTTATCTTATCGTCATTGCAAATAAAGAACAGATAAAAAAACGCCCTTAATTAAGGGCGTTAAATATTAATCCGTAAACAATAATTTATTTGAAAGTTTTTAAATTATCGCTTATTATCAATTCTGCTTCTGTTGATTTTATCACATCCTCGGTTGTTGTCCAATAAGCGATTTCTTTAAGAAGAAGACCTTTTTCGGTAACTTCTATAACCGCCATATCGGTAACAATCAGATTCACTGCTTCCGTTGCCGTTAAAGGCAAGTTGCATTCTTTAAGAATCTTGGGATTGCCTTTTTTATCAACGTGTTCCATCGCAATAATTACTTTTTTGGAACCGGAGACTAAATCCATTGCTCCGCCCATGCCCGGAACGATTTTCCCCGGGATCATCCAATTGGCAAGATTACCTTTCTGATCAACTTGAAGAGCTCCGAGAACGGTTATATCAAGATGTCCGCCTCGAATAATACCGAAGCTTACGCAGGAATCAAAATAAGAGGAGAAAGGAAGTTCGGTAATAAAGCCTCCGCCTGCATTTATAAGGTCGGGATCTTCTTTTCCGTCTTCCGGAGTAGGTCCTATACCCATCATTCCGTTTTCGGTTTGGAAGGTAACCGATACGCCTTCGGGAAGATGATTAACGGCTTCGGTAGGCAAACCTATTCCCAAATTAACAAAATCACCGTCTTGCATTTCAGCGGCAATACGTCTTCCGATAAGGATTCGTTTTTCTTTCTTATCCAACATTATCCCTCCCTTTTTACTAAATAATCGACAAATATTCCGGGGGTAACAACATCTTCGGCGGAAATTTCTCCGTTTTCGACAATTTCGTCAACTTCGGCAATAACAATTTTACCGGCAGTCGCCATTATCGGATTGCTGTTTCGCGCCGTTTTACTGAAAACAAGGTTTCCGTGTTTATCCGCTTTCCTTGCTTTTATCAAGGATATATCGGCATGTATCGGCATTTCCAAGATATATTTTTTGCCGTCTATTTCACGTATTTCTTTTCCTTCTTCCACTACGGTTCCGACACCTGTAGGCGTAAAAAATCCTCCTATTCCTGCTCCGGCTGCGCGAATACGTTCCATCAGAGTTCCCTGAGGAACAAATTCGATGGTCAACTCACCTTCATTATATTGTTTTTGCATTTCTCTGTTTGTGCCGATATGAGAAATCTGCACGCTTTTAATCTGTTTGTTTACAACGAGTTTACCGACTCCTCTGTCCTCATAGTCGGCGGCAATGACAATCATGTGAATATCTTTAGTATTTTGTTCAACCAAAGCATCAATCAATTGTTCCGGACAACCGACGGCGAGAAAACCCGAAAACATAACTCTGCTGCCGGATTTAACCATGGAAACAGCTTCTTTGGCACTGATAATTTTTGCCATAAATTCCTCCGAAATTTATTTTTTTTGATTTTGTTCCGCAAAATGAATAGCAATAAAGGAAGCGACATCAGTTGCATAAGACCCGGTTCCGAAACCGGCATCATACCCTAATTCAACAGCTAATTCGTGGTTAATGCGAGGACCGCCGCAAATAAACAGCATTTTATCTCGCACTCCTTCAACTTCCGCCATTTCAATTAATTTTGTGAGATTTTTAATATGAATATTCTTCTGAGTTACTATTTGCGACACAAGAATTACGTCTGCATTTACTTCATGAGCTTTTTTCAATAATTCTTCACACGGAACCTGAGCTCCCATATTTATGGCGTTGATATGAGCATATCTTTCCAAACCGTATCTGTGGTTATAGCCTTTCATGTTCATAATAGCATCAATTCCCACCGTATGAGCATCTGATTCTATGCAGGCTCCCACAACAGTCAAATCTCTGCCTATTTTTTCTTCCATAAAATCGTTGGTTTCGTACATATCCATCACGGGAGTTTCAACTACTTTTACTTTTATATCGTCCAGGTTTACGGTTACTCCTGTATTGGCATAAGCAATAAAATGAGTAAAACCTTCGCCCAAATCACTTTGATAACAAACTTCTATTTCGTCTAATCCCATTCGTTTAAGGAGAACTCTTGCCGCTTCTTTTCCTTTTTCGTTATTAGGAGCCGGAAGAGCAAAAGAGAATTGCATTCTTCCGTCGTCAAGAGTATCGCCGTAAGGTTTTATTTTTGTAGGATCTATTTTAATACTCATTTCAACTCCTAACGCAAATTAAGTTCTGCTTTCATTTTTTCCATGAAAGGATTAAAATAAGATTCATCTTTTTTGAAAACTCCGTTGAGACCTTTGCCGCCGTCTTCGGGACGTTTGGTATCGGCAAATTCTCCTTCGGTAAAAGCATTAAACAAACCTTTCTCGGAAACTCGTTTTAAAAAATCAGTCGCCTGATCCAAAACAAGATTTGCTCTTTTATTAATAAAACCGTTCGGATCAAGAGTAATTTCCTTATCCAGATCTTTTACCGCATTAAAAACGTAATTGGCATTCTCGATTGCCAAAGCGCGGTCAACCAAGTGCGGAGTATGCACTGCTTCCGTCATCATTCCCAAGAGTTGAACACCTTGTTTCGTAGAACCGCCGATGAAATTAAATAATGTATTCATCGCATAAGTTTTAAAAATATTTCCTGTTGCATATTTTGTCGGCGGCATGTATTTTACAGGAGATTTCGGTAAAAGAGTCTTGGTTAAGAGAGCGTGAGCCATTTCGTATAAAAAGCTGTTTTCTATTTCCGGATTAATCTCATAAGCATGACCTATTCCCATTTTATCATGTTTGATTCCGGAAAGAACAGCAAATTGTTCATTTATCAACTGAGATGCAGTAACCGTATATGCTTTGTCAATGGCATCTGAAGTTGTAAGATAATTATCTTCTCCGGTTTGAATTTCAATTCCGGCATAAGCGTTTATCATTCTCGAAAAGTACTGATCAAGCAAAGTTCTTTTCATATTAATATCTCTGAAAAGAATACCGTACATGGCATCGTTCAGCATAACATCAAGACGTTCTATGGCGCCCATGGCGGCAATTTCCGGCATACACAAACCGGAAGCATAGTTGGTCAAGCTGATATATTTACCGATTTCTTCTCCGACTTCATCCAGCCCGGCTCTCATAATTCGGAAGTTTTCCTGGGTAGCGTAAGTTCCGCCGAATCCCACCGTAGTCGCTCCGAAGGGAACATAATCGAGCAAAGATTGAGCCGTCGTCCTGATAACGGCAATAATGTCAGCTCCTTCCCTTGATGCCGCTTTTGCCTGAATAACGTCATCATAAATATTACCGGTAGCAACAATTACGTAAATAGACGGTACTTTTCTCGGACCGTGTTTTTTAAATTGATTTTCCCTGAATTCTTTTTGTGATCTAATATGTTTCAGCATTCTGTCAGTCAAATCTTCCAATACTTTAAATACGGCATCCTGATTTTGAATTTCCACATCCGTCAAATCAAGTTCATCGGCTTCAACCATATCGGCAACTTCCTGAGCAGTTTTACCGGTGGCAACAACGGCATTGGCAATCCAGAAAGCCGCGCCTTTGGAAATTGCCCCTTTGTTTTTTAAATGATCGACAATAATATTGGGGATCGGTTCCCCGTCATCATTTGCCCCGTCTATTCCCAATAACCGGACAACCGTACGTTCAATTGTGACAGAACTATAATCGTTTAAAAGCCAACTAAGCGATCCGACAATATCAGCGGCATAAGAACGAGCCGTATCTATTTTTTTCGGATCAATTGATAACGAGATCATAATTCCTCCATTTCCCTAATTTTTTAATAAAAATTTTATGATACGAATATCATATATAAAATTTCGTCAAGAGATATATTATCATTTGAAAACAGGAGACAAATGCGACAATAACAGAAAAATATTTAAAGGCAAAAAAAATATGCGATATAAAAATTAAACCGATAAAGTTGAATATAAGGTTTGCCGATAAGTTAATTCGGCAAATAAAAAAACCGGGAGCATATCCCGGTAAAAAATCAGTTGTTCAATATATAAAAACCAATAAATTAAAAAAAAATATTATTTTCCCGAAAGTTACAATTCATATTTTTTGATTTGACTGAAGTTTCTGTAAACGACATAAAACGTAAGATATTCGGTTTTACCTTTTTTTTCAACCATCAACCTGCCGAATTTATCCCAGACGTCCAGTAATTTGTCTTGATCGTCATAAACAAAAACATTATTTCTGCCTTTTACGGGAGAGTTCGAGTCATAATAAAAACAATAATGCTCATCAGTTTCCTCTTCCAATCTGATATAGCTTAAAATATCATAACTTGATTTGGTCTCATTTTTGAACTTATCAAAGATAAAATCACGCCATTCTTCCCGTAATTCGACAAACGACTTACCCAGAGAAAAACGAACATATTCATCCCACGAAATAAGGTTAGCATCGGAAGAATTTTTGGAAAACAGGTTTAAAACCTTCAGGGGACTGACTCTGTCAATAATAAAATAAATAAAGGAAGTGCCGAGTTCCTGAATAACGGGATATTTTTTACAAAGATCAAAGCTCATCCATTCCGTTCCGATTCTGACGAATTCAATCAAATTATTTTTCAAGATATGGTAAGCGCAATTATGCGCATAAAAAGCTGCTCCGGAATGAATTTCTTCGTATTCGTTTTCCTGCCACAATGCGTAACCTTCGTCAAGAAAAGTAAAATTAGGCAAATCTTCTTCCGATATTCTTAATCCTGAAACTGCTTCCGCATTAGTAATATTGCATAATTTAACGAAATCATGAATAAGCATTTTAGATAATTTGGTTTTATTATGCTCGCTGGCATAAAAATTACCTATCGAAAAAAAACTTTCCTTTAAATAAGGGTTATAATTATTTCCGTTAGAGGAATACAGAAGGGTAACATAAATATCGGGAAATTGTTCCCTGTCCCAATATCTTTCCAAAAACATTTCCACTTGATCAAGATCACTCAACAAAAAATCGACTTCATTTTCCAATCTTTTATCATAACGAACTTTGATAAATTTACCGGAAATTTGTTTATCTGATTTTTGAAAATCCTCATACCCGTCATATAAATCGTATATTTTTTTATTTTTATCCTTTAAGCTTTCCCGAACTCGTTTAAAATCATCAAAACGTTCCAGATGATGAAGAGACATCAGCAAGACCTGCAACATTTTATCATCCGTATAAGAAATTCTTTCCATGGATTCATCACAAAAATAATCCAAAGCAGATTCAAATTTAGCCAATACTTCCGTCATTCCGGAATTAACAATAAATTCTATTCCTTCCGAATGCAATCCGGCTTTAAGATCTTCTTCCAATTTACGGGAATCAATATTCAAAGACCTGAAAAGCGATTCGGTTTGATCTCTGTAAAAACTCATTTTGCGTCCTGATTTTGCCTGTTGAACCAATTACAAATAACATCAACCAAAATATCGGTTTCATCGGAATCAACGGCTAACATGTCAAAATATATATTTCCTTCTTTCAAAACGGCAACAACAGGAAAATCGTTAGTCCTTAAATATTCATGAAAAAGATATTCCTGAGACGGCTCTGTTCTATTGTCTTGAAAACAATCAAGCTTTACCGCCCGGGAATCCAAATTTACGGCAGGCAAAGTTCCGCCTCCGCATTTTCCTTTTGTCTTAACCACATAATTTTTTATGCCGTTTTTCGTCAATTTTTCAGATAAATTTTCTGCAATTAAATTAATTTCTTCGCCTGTTCTGTTCAAAAAAGCAAACGCAGGATTTTCTTTTAGAAGTTTGGCTTCGTTTTTATATAAATCGAAAGAAGTCTGCAAAGCGGCATAAGTCATTTTACCGACTCTCAAAACTCTCATAAGAGGAGAACGCAATATTTTTTCAATATATTTTTCTTTTCCGACAATAATTCCCGCCTGAGGACCGCAAAGCAACTTATCTCCGCTGAAACAAACCAGATCGGCTCCGTATCTCAAAGCTGATTTAACATCAGGTTCATCGTCAATTTTCAAATTTTCCGGTCTGTTAATAAGCCCTGAACCTATATCGTAAACAAACGGGATATGTTTTCTTTTTCCCAATTCAGCCAACTCTTTCAAGGAAGCCTCTTCCGTAAATCCTCCGATAAAATAATTTGATTGATGTACTTTAAGAATCAATCCAGTATTCTCGGTAATCGCATTTTCGTAATCGGCAATTCCGGTTCTGTTCGTAGTGCCGACTTCCGTCAACTTTGCTCCGCTTGAACGCATAATATCGGGAATTCTGAAAGAACCGCCTATTTCCACCAACTCTCCTCTTGAGACAATAACTTCCTTTCCGCAAGCCAAGGTATGCAAAATCAAAAAAACGGCTGCAGCGTTGTTATTAACGATTGCGACTCGTTCAGCTCCGCATATCTCGGTAATAATTTCGTTAATATGGGTGTCTCTGTGACCTCGTTTTCCTTTTTGCAAATCATACTCAAGATTACAATAACCTGAAATTGTTTCAGATATTTCGTCAAGCATATATTTTCCGAAAGGAGCTCTTCCCAAGTTTGTATGCAAAATAACTCCGGAACAATTTATCACTCTTTTCAATGATTTTCCGGATTTCTTGACAAGAGATGTTTTTATATCAGAAATTAATTGTTTCAAATCAGGTTCTGCGCCGGTTTCCAAAATTCTATTTCTGTAAGTTGCAAGATATTTTTTTATTGTTTTTTTGCCCAGATCACGCCCGGCAAGATCGATAATTTTCTTTAATTCTTCATTTTTCAGCAAAGAATCCACCGACGGCAACATTTTAAAAAATTTTTTCACCAGAAAACTCCGTTAAAATATAAATAAAATAATCTGTTAAATAAAAATCCGAGTTTATTCCGTTGAGGGAGCCTGCAAAGAGACGTATTGACTGTCGGTTAAACCTTCTATAATTTCCACATTAAGAAAATTGTTAATTCCCGTTTTTATTTTGGAGGAACCGGCAATAGTATCGTTTTCTACATAATACACAATATCTTCTCCGTTCTCATCGCTGAAAACCGCTCTCACGGGAATCATAAGGATATTTTTTCTGGTATCCCCTATTATGGTAATATTCGCAGTCATTCCCGGCTTCAATTTATCGTTTAATTCGCTTATTTTTATTTCAACGGGAAAGACTTTTACGTTGTTTTCTCTTGAGGCGGTTGCCGAAATCTTTTTAATTTTTCCGGTAAATTTTTCGTAAGGATAAGCATCGACTAAAATATCAACATCCATGCCTTTTTTTATTTTGGAAATATCAACTTCGTTAATATTGGCATTTACAACCATTTGCCTGAGATCGGCAATAATCAAAAGAACCGTTCCTTCCGCATAAGAACCGAAATTAGACCGAACCATTTCGCCGGCTTCCACTGGCTTTTTTATGACCGTGCCGGAAGCGGTGGAATAGACTTTTGATATATTTCCGTCCGTTTCTATTTCTTTGGTCAATTCGAATTGTTGAAACGCAATGTCAAAATTAATCTTTGCCTGCTCCATAACATCTTCGGAGTCATCGAGATCATCTTTAGACACAAGATTCTGTTTAAAAAGTTTTTGATTTTCAGTATATTTTTTACGAGCTTTTTTCAGATTAACTTCAGCTCTTTTCAGACTGCTTTTTATGTTAGCTATGCTTTTAGACTGCTCATAATCGGGTTCAATCACGGCTATAACCTGTCCTTCTCGGACGTAATCCCCTTCATCAACGGTAAACTTAATTATCTTCCCTCCGACCTTCGATTTTATTTGAATTTTTCGGATCGGCTGAATTTCTCCGGTTTCTTCCAATTTAACCGTAATATCTCCTCGTTCAACTTTTTTCTTTCTTACCTTTTCTGCCTTTTTTTTCCCTGAATTAAATTTCATTTTTTTATTTTTTGAGACAAAAATGCCTCCGACAATCAAAACCGATAAAATAATCAAAATGCCGATTACTGTTTTTTTCATTTATTCTCCGTTTAAAATTTAAAGATTCTTCTGATTTTGTTCACAAAAAAAACTGCGTTCAGCTTGTCAATTCAGAAATTTTCATTTTTAAGGCTCCGGCAAACTCTTTTACAACGGGCTCCAGATCAATCATAATCTGCTTTGCTTTTTTAATATCGGAATTTCTCCCGGCTTTTTCCATATTCAAAATCAATTGTTTCAGTTCCGTAAAATCGAAATAATTAATAAATCCTTTGATGCTGTGAGCCGACATTTGTACAGCTCCGGCATTTTTATCGGCAACAGCCTTTCTCATCTCTTTCATGGTAACCGGCAATTTTTGGTCTATTAATTCAAATGTCTTGAGAATAATTTTATGATTATCGCCCAAGGAATTATAAATATGTTCCATATTAATGTCCATTTTTATTTCCTCTCCTCGTTCTCTTTGAACCGATATTTCTTCTCCGTTGCTTACTTTTGCCAATACAGAGCTCAATTGTTTAATTTCAATGGGCTTTGCCAAGAATCCGTTCATGCCGGCTTCGGAACATTTCTTTTTGTCTTCGTCAAATACATCGGCGCTCAAAGCAACCACGGGAATTTTATCGTATTCCGGAACTTGTCTGATTTTTAAAGTTGCTTCCAAGCCGTTCATTACAGGCATTTGAATATCCATAAGCACCAAATCGAAATCGGGATTGATTTTTTCCAAAACCTCTTTTCCGTTTTCTGCGCACACTACTTCATGACCGCAAGAAGTCAATATTTCCGTAATAATTCCTTGATTTATCTGATTATCTTCAGCCAACAAAATTTTAAGATTTTCTATTTCAAAAGAAGCGTCTTCTTTTATGTCGTCAAAACTTATGTCTGTTATCGCCAATTCTTTAATATCCGAAGCGTTTGCTATCGCATGCAAAATATCGGAAGCTTTAAAAGGTTTACTGATGAAGCCGTCCGTTTCAAGACTTTCCAGGTAATCAAGAGAAATACCTGATTTTAAATCAACCATAGGAATTATTTTAAGCTCTTCCAACTCGGGATAAAGTCTCAATATTTGAATTAAATTATCAAATTTAACCTTGCCTTCAAAAGTATCGGTCAATGCGATATTAAATGCCGAGTTATTTCTTGCTTCCTCCAACAGCATATCTTCCAATTTTTCGGGATCGTCAACACTGAAAGTATTAAATCCGTAATAATCAAGCATCTCGCAAATGGGTTCGCCTGATTTTTTGCTCTCCGTTGCCACAAGTATTTTAAAATTGCGGTCTTGAAATACGGACCGAATTTTTTCGCTTGATTCGGTTTCGGCATTTTGCAATTTCAAGGTAAAATGAAAAGTTGATCCGACGCCGACTTGACTTTCAACCCAAATAGAACCTCCCATCATTTTAACCAGTTTTTCTGAAATTGACAAACCTAACCCGGTTCCTCCGTATTTTCTTGAGGTATGGTCGTCTTCTTGTCTGAAATTGCTGAAAATCGTATCCACTTTATCCGGTTTTATTCCGATTCCGGTATCCTCAACCTCCAGCTTTAAGCTGATAAAATCTTCGTTCTTGCGATCAGTTCTGACCTTAAAAGCAATATAACCTTTTTCCGTAAATTTAAGGGCATTATTTCCCAAATTAATCAAAATTTGTCTTATCCGAGTAGGATCGCCAAAAATAAATTTGGGAACTTCGGGACTTATTTTAGAGATCAATTCAATATCTTTAGAGCCTGTTTTAACAGAAAGAATATCCGTAACTCCGTTTATAATATCATAAAAATTAAATTTTATATTTTCAAGTTTCATATATCCGGATTCAATCTTGGAAAAATCAAGAATATCGTTTATAATATCCAAAAGAGAATCCGAAGAAGCTTTTATTATATTCAAATAACGTTGTTGCTGAGGAGTTAAATCTGTTTTTTCCATCAAATTCGCCACGCCGGCAATTCCGTTCATCGGAGTGCGTATTTCATGACTCATATTTGCCAGAAACATGGATTTTGATTCATTTAATTCTTGCGCATCTTGCACCGAAGATTGCAGCTGTTGAACCTTTTTTACGTTCCCGGTTATATCTTTTATAATTAAAATAACTCCCGAAAATCTATTCTCGTAAGAGACGTTAATCAATGATCCGCTGATTATTTTTTCATTACTTAACTCAAACTGATAATTAAATATATCTTCTTTATTTTTCAAATATCGGATAAATTTTTCGCTGTCTGCCGGATCACTGAATAAACTATTGATTCTATCTGTTAAATCAAAAATATTTTTACCTTTAATTCCAGCTTTTTTTAAAGAGACCAAAGATTCAAAAAAATCACTTACATGAGTAATGATATTTTCTTTATTTATAATCAAAATACCTTCATCTATCCTATCCAAAAGACATCTGAAAACCGCATCTGAAATACTTTCTTCTGATGCAGACATATTTGTTATCGATTCTTTTGAAATCACCATCATGCCGGTAACTTGATTTTTATAAAATATTTTTTTTGATATAACCTTTACGGGAATATTAATTCCATATTTTCTTTTAAGCATTACCTCTTTTTCATATTCATAACCGTCCGGAAAAAGGTAAGCAGATTTATCCGGAGAATTATCTTCTTTCGATGCGTCACAGATATTTTCCCCGGAATTGCCGTTGTTTATTTTTTCAACATTTTCCGCAGAATCGTCGTTGATTATGTCTTTAATATTGCCGTTGTGCGAAAGTTCATTTTTTTCGGCGATAATATCTGCTTTAAAAAGCTCCTCCAATCTCATCATTTTCAATTCAGATGCAGAATACTCCGAAATTTTCGCAAATGTTTCGTTTGCAAAAAGAATTCCGTCTTTTCGGTAAATAATAATTAATTCAGAATCGTTATTCATTATGCTTTCAAAAATATTAACTTTTTCGGCAATCAAAGAATAATCAAGAACATGCGCGACAACTCCTTCTCTCATGTTGCTGTTAATATTGAAAGGATTGATATTTACCAGTAAAGAATATTGTTCATTTCCACACAAAAAAGTAACCGTCCGTTTCTCTATTTTCGCCCCTGTTTTAAGGCTGTTTTTAATCAAATCAGCAAGTTCCGAGCATTTTCCGACCAATAAATCGTCTATAGACATTCCGACGGCTTTTTCCTTTATAACAGAAAACCGGGGACAAGAAAATCCCGAGCAATAGATTAAAGTTTCTTCGGTATTGAAGACCCAAACCTGACCGACTAAATTTTCAAAATAAGCTGCCATGCGAGCCGAAAAATCATTATTATTAACAGTCTCTTTTTTTAATTTTCCGGCCAATTCCTCATAATTAAAATTAAGAGTCCTTATCTTCCTTCGGTAAAGAGAATTATCTTTTTTTAATTTGCTGTTTTCAATAAACGATTGTTCGCAACTTTTTTTTAGACGCAATCTTAACCTTATACTGACGATAATCAAAACAAGAAACAGAAACAAAAATGTTCCGGATAATATTTGAATAGCAACTCCTGATTCTTTAATGATTAAAATAAATTGACCGATAATCAGCACAAAATCTTTAAATATTTGCATTTAAGCTCCGCATAATTTATTTTTCCGATATATGAAGTTTTATTTCTTCCCGTTTCAAAATAAGATCGTAAAATTTGGCAATAACCGAATATTCGGAATTTAAAGCCTCAATTGACGATTTATCAAGATCAGTCAAAGAAACAGAACCGAGATTATATTTTTCCGTCGCCGTCTTTAGATTTTCCTCCGCCAGCTTTTTCTTTTGAAGAGCAGATTTATAAGTTTCTTTAAGAATTTCGTATTCTTCGGCAAGATGTTTAAATTTCAACTTATGATCTTTCTTAGCCTTATCCCGATCCAAAAGAAAAGAGCGGTAATTTCTTTTTTGTATTCTGTAAGACGTATGATTTTGCAAGAGAGAAAAAACGGGATAAGAAATTCTGAAATTCCAACCGTAAGACGAGCCGTACCTCTCGGTTTCCAATAAATTATTTTCGTAAGTTTCCGAAGCGCTTTTACTCCAATTAAGAGAAAAAGACAAACGGGGAAAAAGTTCTATTTTTCTTTGCAACAAATTCAGCTCTGTTTTCTTGCCGTCAATATCCAATCCGGCAAGCCAGTTGTTTTCTTTGTAAATAAATTCATAATCATCATTCGGGAATTCAGGCTCGACAAAAAGACTGCCGTTATCTTCCGTCATTAAAAAATTAAAAAAATTTTCTCTGCTTTTTTTCAAACTTAATTTAATATCGGCAAGATTTATTTCGGCATCCAAAAGATAAATTTTACTTTGCCGCAAATCCAATAAAGACTTCCTTCCTGTTTCATAAAGAATTTTTGTTTCGTCATTAATTTTTTTTCTGAGTTTTAAATTTTCTGTACTTATTTCTACCGATTTTTGCAATTTTAAGACACCTGTAAAATCCTTTAGAATCTTATAAGCCAACTCCTGTTTAGCTGTCTCAAAGTCTAAGTTTCTTCTTTGCATATCATAATTGCTGCGCAAATAACCGAAAATAGTTTCATCTGCCGACGAGAAAGATTTGCTTACCGATATTCCGGCGCTGTTGGAGTGAGTTCCGTATCCTCGCAAACCGTTATCGTATTGCCTAGAACTCGGATCGTTGTAATTAAAAGAAGAGCCTCCGAAAAGAGAAGCATCGGGCAAAAAATTATACAAGGCGTTTCTGCGCATATCCTCGGCATTTTTATTTTTCAGCATTTCCTGTTTTATCCGGTTTGATTCAGTAAATCCGCATTTCATAAAATATTCAAGATTGTAAACGTGCCTTACCGAATCGGCAAACAAGCTTGAAGCAGATAAAATGATTAAAAATAAGATTGATTTTTTCATAAGCCCTCTCAGAAAAATAAAGTAACCGCAAATATAAACATATTGGCAATACCGTTTAAAACAGCCAATCCTGTCAAAATCCAAACCAACTTACGGTAAACGTATTTATTGAAATAAGATAAAAAAACATCAGGTTCCATATAACTTCGGATAGAGTCAACTTTAGAGGCAACAGCATATTGTTCCGCCAAATGCGGAATAAAGTTTCGGAAAAACTGTCTGGCAACTTCATAAGCAAACTGAGACGAAAGCTCCCGAATTTTTAATTTCAAAAAGTAAGGAACCCAACGCCAATCTTCCACAAACTCAAATTTATCCCAAGTTTTACCGTAAACCTTTTCTTCCCACTTATAAATAAAAGATTCTTTATCGTCTTCCAATGAGGCAAATTCAAAATATGAGAAAAAAAGTCTGAAAACCGATTTAACGTATCTGTTGTGAAGTCTGCGAATAATTCCCGGAGTAAACGGAATCCTATGTCCTCCGATCCTTACCTCTTTCCTCGGGAAAAATAAAATATACTTTATAATCCATAAAAACAAAAAAACCGTTAATCCGTTAATCAGCGGAAAAAGAATAAATTTTACGAATATCATCAGAAACTTCCTCCGGCTCCTCCGCCGCCTGAACTTCCTCCGCCGAATCCGCCGAAACCGCCGCCGCCGAAACTGTCAAAACCGCCGAATCCGCCGCTGCTGCGTCCGCTGCCTCTATGCCCTCCGCCGACAATATGAGCTATCAGGAGCCATTTCAAAATTCGTCCTCTTGTAACTATCACCAGAATAATAAAAACTATGATCGGTAATTTTGAGCTGCGCGATTTACGTCTTCTTGCCGAATTTTTCCTGCCGATCTTACCGGTAAGCTTTATATTTTTTTCTCCGGCGACAATTCGGGAAATCAAAGCCGCGCCTGTCATTACTCCGCCGTCAAAGTCTCCCCGACTGAGATAAGGCGTCATCGCATCACGAATTTCTCCCGCCGTTCCGTCGGTAATATATCCTTCTGCGCCGTATCCGACTTCAATTTTAACCTTTCTCTCTGCGGGAGCAATCAAAATCAAAATTCCTTCGTCGTTTTCGGAACCTATGCGCCATTTATTATACAATTCAACCGCATATTCGGAATAATTTTGCCCTTGTAAAGACTTTACCGTCGCCACGGCAATTTCAAAACCGGTCTTTTTGTTTAATTCTTCTATTGCTTCGGAAATTTGTCTTTCAGCCTTTCTCGACATAACCCCGGCGTAATCATTTACCCAACCTTGAGGTTCAGGATATATTACTTTTGCAAACAATCCCGAAAAAATAAATAAAAACAGAGCTGAGAAGATAAACTTTTCTTTATACTTCATCTAAAATATGTCCCATTTTAGTTTTTTTGGTTTTTAAATAATTTTTATTATCCGTACGCGGCTTAATTTCAATCGGAAGTCTTTCGGTTATTTTTATGCCGTAACCTTCCAGTCCGATAACTTTTTTGGGATTGTTGGTCAAAAGCCTGATTTTAGTCAACCCCAAGTCTTTCAAAATTTGAGCTCCCGTTCCGTAGTTTCTCAAATCCGGAGCAAATCCGAGTTCTACGTTTGCTTCAACCGTATCTCGTCCTTTATCCTGCAAACAATAAGCTTTAATTTTATTTAAAAGTCCTATTCCTCTTCCTTCCTGCTTCATATAAAGAATAACTCCGCAACCTTTTTCCGCAATCATTCTGAAAGCTTCTTCCAGTTGTTCTCCGCAATCGCAACGGTTTGAAAATAAAGCGTCGCCGGTTAAACACTCGGAGTGAACTCGCGCCAAAACCGAATCTTCGGATGAAATATCTCCTTTTACCAAGGCAACGTGATATTCGTTGGATAACACGCTTTTGTAAGTCTTAATCTCAAATTCTCCGTATTTAGTGGGGAGCTTGGCGGAAGAGTGGCATGTTATCAATTTTTCGTTTTTATTTCTGTATTCGATTAAATCTTCTATAGTTATAATTTTAAGATTGTGTTCGCGAGCAAAAATTTCCAAATCAGGCATTCGCGCCATTTCTCCGTCATCTTTGATTATTTCGCAAATAGCTCCGACCGGATTTAAGCCGGAAAGCTTGCAAAGATCAACTGCCGCTTCGGTATGCCCCGCTCTCTTCAAAACTCCGCCTTCTTCCGCAATCAGAGGGAAAATATGCCCGGGTCTGACAAAATCGGAAGCGACACTGTCCGGAGAAGAAAGTTTTTGGACGGTTACGAATCTGTCGCGAGCAGAAATACCGGTTGTAGTATCACGAGCAGCATCCACGGAAACAGTAAATTTGGTACCGTGCTTTTCCGTTATATTTTCAGTCATAAGATTAATATTCAATCTTTTTGCATAGGAGGAAGCCATGGGAACGCACAACAAACCTCGCGCATATTTTATCATGAAATTAACCGATTCCGGAGTAATTTTCTCTCCGGCGCAAATCAAATCACCTTCGTTCTCTCTATTTTTGTCATCAACGACAATTATTAATTTACCTTCTTTGAAATCCGACAAAGCTTCCGGAATTGACGAAAATATTTTATTCATTTTAAACCTTTCCTTAATTTTAATATTTTTTATTTTACGATATATCTTAAATTTTTCAGAGCACTTGCTTTAAGTTACAAAGAAATTTGAGAAACTTTTTTTCTTTTTAAAATCATAAGAGTAAGATCATCATCGAAATTTACCCTTTCTCCGAAGTTAAGAAGTTCGGCAACAACGGAATCCAGGTCAGTTTCTCTCAAAACATCTGCTTCTTGCAATATACGAGCCAAACCGTCATGTCCCAATTCTTCCTTATCCGGATTTCTGACTTCAGTCGCAGCATCGGAATACAAAAAAAGCAATTCTCCTTTGTTCAGAAGCGTTTTATGATTATCCCAGACAAAATCTTCGAACCAACCGACAGCAACAGAATTTTCTTCCAATTGTTTGATGTAATCCTCCCCGATTATATAAGGTAAATTATTGGCTCCGGCGCAACTCCAGTTAATCATTCCGGTTACGCCATTAATTATTCCCAGAAAAATAGTCAAACTTCTGCCGCCGAAATCCAAACTCAGCAAAGCATTGTTCAAGCGTCCCAAGAGCAAAGCGGGATCATCGACGGGAATTGCTTCCTTATATTGCAAACGATGGAAAAATTCTTTTACAAAAACGGTAATCATGGACGATGAAACTCCGTGTCCGGCAACATCGGCATTGTAAAAACAAAAATGCTCGTCGTCTATTTTAAAAATATCCAAAAAATCTCCGCCTAAATCTTCGCAGGGATAATATTCAAATTTAAATTCCAAACTCTCGTTCAATTTAATGTAATTAGCCGGTAAAAGATTATTTTGAAGCTTCCTGGCATTCACGATTTCTTTTTTCATATGCGAATTGGCTCGTTTAATTTCCAAATAAAGTTCTCGAACTCGCAAATGCTGCTGAACCCGAAGTCTGACTTCAAATAAATCAAACGGTTTTACGATAAAGTCAACCGCTCCTGTCTCCAAACCTCTAATCTTTGATTTTCTGTCGCTTAACGCCGTAATAAAAATCACGGGAATTTCATAAGTACGGGGATTTTTTTTTATTTCTGCGCAAACTTCATAGCCGTCTTTATCGGGCATCATTATATCCAAAAGAATAATATCAACAGATGAATTTTCAAGCAATCGCAAGGCTTGTTCTCCGTCTTCCGCTTCTAAAGTATTATAATTGAGTTTGCTGAAAGAACGCGCCAAAACCATTCTGTTTAAGGACTCGTCATCGACGATTAATATGGTCTGATTCATCTTTCCTCTCTGTATCTGTAGTGTTCGGTTAAAAATTTCCAAGCTGAATCAATATCCTCAGGCAAACCTGTTTCCGCCTCAAGGTTTTTTCCGGTTATCGGATGCTCAAAGCAAAGTTTATAAGCATGCAAAGCTTGTCTTTTTAAAATATCGGCATAAAGATATTTTATTTTATTGGCAGTTTGCGACGGCACCCTGTTTATCGCCTCGTTCAGGGAAGAATACAAATCATCTCCCAAAACCGGACAATGAATATGGCTCATATGAACTCTTATTTGATGAGTGCGTCCTGTTTTTATTTGAATATCGGCAAGACAAAAATAGTCGGTATATTCTTCTATTTTATATAGAGTTATCGCATTTCTTCCTGTCGGCAAAACAGCCATTTTCAATCTGTTTTTAGGATGTATTCCGTAAAATGTTTCAATTGTCGCTTCAGATTCATCGGGAACGCCCAAAATAATTGCTTTATATTTTTTTAAAATTTTTCTTTCCCGGAACATGTTGCTCAAAAGAGCATGAACTTTATCGTTTTTGGCTATGACAAGCAATCCGCTGGTGTCTTTATCCAAACGATGAACTATTCCGGGACGCGCAGGGTCATTCAAATAAGATAAATTATCGCCGAATCTTTCCAAAAGTCCGTTTGCCAAAGTTCCGTCTTTAACGCCGTTTCCGGGATGTACGATCAGACCTGCCGGTTTATTTATTACAGCAAGATAATCGTCTTCGAGAATAACATCAAAATTTGTTTTTTGAGGACGCAATTCGGTTTCTTTTCGTTCCGGAAATTCAAAAATAACCTCATCGCCATTTTCAAGCATAAAACTTTTTTTCTCGTTTTTGCCGTTTACCGTAACTTTTTTATTTTTTATTAATTTTTCGACAACAGACCTGGAATAAAGTTCAGGAATATCCAATTGAGCCAAATATTTATCAAGCCTTAAAGGTTTATCTGATCGGAATACGTATTTTTTCATTATTTATTGTCTTTTTTCCCTTCTTTTTTCTTTTCGGTAAGATTTAAAAAAGCTATTACGGCGCCTGTTGCATTGCCGTCTTTGTCTCTGACAACCGAACTTTTTAAAAGAATATGCCTTTTCAAATGATGAAAGAAAACCTGTTGCGGCGGCTGATTCATCTTTGTCCGTAAAATCCCCAAAATATATTTTATGATCGTATTTTGAATTTCCGGAGGATACGCCGTTTCCACAATATTGCCGTTTTCCGTAATGGAAGGGAAATACTTGGCAACATTATCATTCACAAAAGGAATGCTTCCGTTCATGGCAATAATAATAAATCCGTTATCGGAGAGATTCATCATTCCGAGGATACGGTTCTTATTTTCAACAATTTTTTTCTTTTTGGCATAATCAAATTTAACTATATAATCTCTGGCATGATCAAGTTTTTCCAACACTTCTCCGAACACTTTATCGTTTCTTTCGATAATTTTATCAAAAGCGGGATGTCGCCCGTATTGACCTTTGGCAAATTCTCCGACGGCGGCATTTATGTCATTGAAAGACTCTCTCAACATTATATTATGATAAAAAAAGAAAAAAATAAGCAAAATAAGCTGAGTTCCCAAAGAAATGAAAACAGTATGTTCAATATCATCATGACAACGAGAAGTAACATCATCCAAATGTTGCGAGTAAACCGTAAAAACGGAATCAGCTCTTTCCGGTCTTATTGCCAAACTTCTTTCTTCGGCTCCTATTCTCGATAAAACAACTATACTCTGAATAAGAGACACGACAAAGATAAGAAAGAAAAAAAATCTTGTTTTATTCGTAAATCCTCGTTTCATAATATTTCCTATAATCCGGCGGTTTCGTTAATAAGTTCCGTAATTTTTGATTGAGATCCCAGTAAAACCAGAATATCGCCTTCATTTATAATATCATTGGCTCCCGGCATATCGTTTATTCTTTTTTCGACAATATTGTCGCCGTCTTCCGAAACAGTAACCAAATCATATTTTATTGCCACGATATGAATGCCTTTCTCTCTCGGCAAAGCCAATTGTTGCAGAGTTTTACCCGTATAAGTATGAGGAACTCTCATCTCAATAATGGTATGCCCGGTAGATAAACTGTAATAATTTATAATATTTGCCGACATCAATGAATGCGCCAGCTGAATACCTATTTGTTCCTCGGGAAAAACAATATTATGAACGCCCAGCATCTCAAGGATTCTGGCGTGCAATTTACTGTCAACTTTTGCATAAATATTGCCCGCTCCCAGTTTTTTCAAGATAACACTGGTCAAAACGCTTACGGCAATATTGTTTCCTATCGCCAAAATAACCGCATCCATTTCGTGGATACCGACATCTTTCAAAGCCTGCTCGTTAGTACTGTCAATATGAACGGCGGCTGAAACTTGACCTTTAATTTCTTCTATCCGTTTTTCGTTTGTATCTATAACAATAACTTCCGAACCGTTTGCATAAAGAGTATTGGCAACCGTTGTGCCGAACTTACCCAACCCGATAACAGCAAATTTTCCCATTATAACTCCTGAACAACAGAATTTTTATATACATTTAAAGTAAAAAATTAACCGATGCTTATATTTTCTTCCGTATAAGCGAAAGACTTTTTCAGTTTCTTTTCCGACAAGGCAAAAATCAAAGTAAGAGGTCCTACTCTTCCCAAATACATTAAAACAGTGATAATTATTTTTCCGGCAACGGACAATTTTGACGTAATACCCATCGATAATCCGACTGTCGCAAAAGCAGAAACAGCTTCAAAAACAACCGTTTCAAAACTTAAAGATTTTTCCGTTAAAAAAAGAATAAAAATAAGGAAAAACAAAACAACTGCGGAAACAGCTATCAAAGACAGAACTTTTTTTAAAGATCTGTCGGAAATCTTTCTTCTGAAAACAGTTACGTCATCATCTCCTTGAAGAATCGCCCAAACAGACAAACAGATAATCGCCAAAGTAGTCGTCTTGATGCCTCCTCCGGTGGAACCCGGAGAAGCTCCCGCAAACATCAAAAACAAAGTCAACAAAACAGAAGCCTGACTCAACTGACCGTTATCTATCGTATTAAATCCGGCAGTTCTGGTCGAAACACTTTGAAACATTGATGCCGTAATCCTGTCGGTAAATGCGAATCCGCTCATAGTTCCGGAATATTCGGCGACAAAATAGAAACCGGCACCGAAAAAAATAAGCAACGTCGTAGTAACCAAAACCAGTTTGGTATGCAACGAAAATCTTTGAGGTTGAAATTTTTGCAATATGTTTTTCCTGATATCGGTCATTACAGAAAATCCGATACCTCCCGTAATAATCAGCATCATAATCGTATAATTAAGCGGGATATTGGAATACATGGAAGAAAAGCTGTCAGAATTTAGACTGAACCCGGCGTTGCAAAAAGCGGAAACGGAATGAAATACGGAATGATAAATTATATCCGACGGAGGATGTTCGACAGTCCGAAAAGTCAAATAAAGAAAAGCTGCCCCCAACCCTTCAAAAAAAAGAGTTACGTAAACAATATTCTTAATCAAATCAAACATATTGGGCAAACTGCTCTCCCCCACCACATTTTGCATGAGACTTTGCGATTTCATCGTCATATTTTGTCCCAGCAACATGGCAAAAGCAGTGGAAACTGTCATAATTCCCAAACCGCCTGTTTGAATCAAAAGCAGAATAACGATTTGTCCGAATCGGGAAAAATAAGTTCCGGTGTCAACAACCGCAAGCCCGGTCACGCAAGTCGCCGAAGTCGAAGTAAACAAAGCATCCGCAAAAGGAAATCTTACGCCTTCGGTTGTAGCTTCCGGCAGCATAAGCAAAAAAGTTCCCGCAGCAATAGTCCCCAAAAAGCTCAGCAAAACAATAACAGACGGACTGTCGTAAAACCAACTGTGAGAAATTTTCTTCTCTTTAGATTTCGCTTTTGAACCGAAAAAGAAAAATAATTGTCTTCCGATAATAAAAAGTTGAAAAAACTCCAGAGTTTCCTTAAAGAAAAATCCGACAAGCAACGCAAAAGTATCAAGCAAAGCAGCTCGGAGATTTTTAGCGGAATTTTCGGCTCCGGTTATTTCAAATAAAATATGCAGCGCAAAAACGCCTAAAGAAGCCTGCAAATAATAAGTTTTAATATCGTGAATATCAGGATACAAGTAACTTACTATAAGAAATAAGCTGTTTACCAAAGCTGTTGCATTAATTATGAATCTGAATACAAATCGGTATCTGCGGCAAAATTGTTTAACCGCATGCCAGATTTTCAGCATAAATCAAACCTCTTAATCAAGACTTTTCAAAATAGCTTTATTAACTTCATTTTCAGGTTGAGAAGCGTCAATAACGGTCAAAAGACCGAGTTTATCAAAAAAATCAGCTAAAACTTTGGTTTTTCGGTGAAAAACAGCCAAACGTTTTTCTATCGCCGCCAGATAGTCATCCCCGCGAGCCGAAAGCTCTCCTCCGCAATTATCGCATTTATTTTTGACTTTCGGAATTTTGCTTATCAAGTTATAATCACAGCCGCAGACACTGCACAAACGTCTGGCAAGCAAACGTTCTCTTGCGGAATCGTCGTCCATGTCAAAATAAATGACTCTGTCAATTCTGTAATGCTGCAAAAGAAATTCGGCTTGAGCTTTATTTCTGGGAAATCCGTCTAAAATATAGCCTTTTGTCGTCGGGGGAATCTCGGAAAAAACCAATTCATCGGCAATTTCATCTGAAACAAAGTTTCCTTTGTTTATAATTGATTCTATTTGCCTGCCGAGTTCGGTTCTTTCGCTTACATGCCAACGCAAACGCTGACCGATCGCATAATGTCTCAATCCGAGTTTTCGGTTCAGCATTTTAGCCTGCGTACCTTTTCCGCTGCCCTGAATACCTATGAATACCAAATTCAGCATTAAATCATCTCCCTCCAATCATTCCGCTTTAAAGATCTCCTTTTATCGGGCAAACTCCCGGAAAACTCGAATCATCATTTCATGATCTTCTGTTCCGCACATTTCGCGAACGGAATGCATGGCAAGCATCGGATTTCCGACATCCACGGTTTTTATACCCAAAATAGAAGAACTCATAGGACCGATTGTCGAGCCGGAAGGGATATCGGATCTGTTCATCATTTTTTGACATTTCACATTTGCTTTACGGCAAAGATTTTCAAAATATGCCGATGTTTCGGATGTCGTAGCATATCTGAAATTAGCATTTTGCTTAATAACCGGACCGCCGTTTAAAAGAGGCTGATAATCAGGATCATGCTTTTCGGCAAAACCGGGATGAACCGCATGAGCTCCGTCCGCCGAGATCTGGAAAGAATTTGCCGTCGCTCTATAAAAATCTTCCTTGGAAGATGTTAAATTTGCGGATATTCTTTCCAAAATGTCTTTGGCAAAAGAAGAATTTGCTCCCTGCAAAGTGGTGCTTCCGATTTCTTCGTTATCGTAATGAAGACCGACAAAAGTTGAAATCGGATTTTCGATCTCCGTCGTTATTTTTAAAACAGCATGACACATGGCAAGATTATCAAGTCTGCCGGCAGAAATAAATTCGCCCTCCGTACCGATTATCAAAGACTTTTGCGCGTCATAGGCAAAAAGGTCGTAATCAAGTATATCATCAGAGTTTACTCCTGCTTTATCAGCCAGAACCTTCAAAAAATATTCTTTCGGTTTCCTGTCCGAAGCAAGAGCAAAAATCATCTGAAGATGATTCTGACGATTATATTCAAATCCTTTGTTTATATCGCGATTAACATGGATGGCAGCATTGGGAACAATCGCAATCGGTTCTTCAAAATCAACTGTTTTTGATACAGCTTCTCCGTCAATAGAACAAGTAATGCGACCTGCGACGGAAAGCGGTCTGTCCAACCAAGTTGCAACTATAGGACCGCCGTAAACTTCAACGTTTGCAGCGATATATCCGTTTTTATTTTTAAAAGTTTCCGGTTTTATTTTTAATCCCGGACTGTCTGTATGGGCTCCGATTAATCTGAATCCGTTCTCGGCAAGATCACCGGTTCCGATATGAAAAGAAATAAGAGACGAACCGTTTCTCATTACAAAATATTTTCCTCCCGGTTCAAGCGGCCATTTTTCTTTTTCAGACAATTCTTGATAACCGAATTCGGTAAGTTCGGAAGCAATATTTTTTACGGCATGGAAAGCCGAAGGCGACTTATCGATAAAAGCCAAAAAGTCCTTTGCATAATCTTTGGAACGAGACATTTATTCTCCTTTTAAAGCATTTTTTATTATTATACATTCATCAAGCAAATCGGGAAGTTTTTCAAGTTTCAACATTGTTGCAGCATCGCTTTTTGCTTTTGAAGGTTCCGGGTGAGTTTCGATAAAAAGTCCGTCAACATTGCCGGAAGCAATCGCCGAGCGAGCCATAATCGGCGCAAATTCGGGATTTCCTCCGGTTGTCTTGCCGTCGGAAGGACGCTGTAAACTGTGAGTAACGTCATAAATTACCGGGAAACCAAACCTTTTCATTATCGGAAAAGAACGGAAATCGACCACAAGATTATGATAACCGAAACTCGAACCTCGTTCAGTTACCAGGATCTGATTATTTCCCTCCGAAACACATTTTTGAGCAGCAGAATTTATATCTTCCGGAGCCATGAATTGAGCTTTTTTTATGTTAATGATTTTATTGGAACGAGCCGACTCGGAAAGAAGAAAAGTTTGACGACTCAAAAAAGCCGGAATTTGCAAAATATCGACAACTTCCGCCGCTTCTTTCACTTCGTTTATTTCATGAATATCGGTTAAAACGGGAACATCAAACTTCGTTTTTATTTTATTTAAAATGTCCAAACCTTTCTTTAATCCGGGTCCGGTGTAAGAGTCAACCGAGGTTCGGTTGGCTTTGCAGTAAGAAGCTTTAAAAACAAAAGCAAGTTTGCGTTTTTCCGTCTCTTTCTTAAGGTATTCCGCTATTTTAAAAGCAGTTTCTTCATCTTCCAAAACACAAGGTCCCGCAATAATAAAAAATTTATCTTCGCTTTTCAGCTTTTCGTAAAGTGTCATGTGCATACCGCCGTATCAAAATATTTATAAAATTAATGAGCAAGGAGCAAAAACTTTCTCCTCTTCAATAATGAAATAAACGGTTAACAAACTCTTTTTACAAATAGATTCCGTCCAGAAAAAATTTATTATTCAATCTTCTTTATAACAATTGCAGACAATTATCTTTATCTCCCCTTCTGCGGAGAGGCAAAAATACACATTCTTGACAGGAAGGTTAATAATATTTTTCAGTTCCGGGAATCTAACTTCTTTGAATTAAGACAACATTATAAAAAAGAAAATTCATGAATTTTCCGTATAAACAATAAATACCTTCCCGGAAAGGAATTTAATCTGTCATAATTACGCAAACAATAATCTCTTATAACGTTATAATTTTTCATAATCCGAAATTATATGATATTTAGAGAAAAAGAACAACTCTTTTTCAAGCATAACTCCGTATTCTTTGGGGTAATCAAATCCGAAACTTGCTTTTATGCACTGCGAAATAAATTGCACCGCCAAATCTGCGGCAACCGGTAAACTTTCTCCCTTCAGCAAACTTCCCAAAAGAACACTGGAAAAGGCATCTCCGGTTCCCGGATAAGAAGCCGGAATATACTGACAAGAAACTTTCCAAACCGAGTTATTGCTTTTGCGATATGCCAAGACTTCTGTTTTGGTATCGTCTTTAAGCCCCGGCACGCTGGTAATAACAGTCATTTCCGGTCCTGTTTCTCCCAGTTTATATAACCAGTCTTTCGCTTCATCCGCAGATATTTCTTCGGGAGTCTTTTTTAAACCGAGCAACATCGATGCTTCCGTAAAGTTAGGGGTTATAATATCAGCTTTTTTAATTAATTTCTTCATGAGAGGAACATAAGTTTCATCAAATGATTTATAAAAAGTTCCGTTATCCCCCATAACCGGATCAACCATAACCAAAGTTTTATCTTTTCGGAAATCATCTATAAATCCGGAAATAATGTCTATTTGCTTTCTCGACCCCAAATATCCCGAATAAACGGCATCAAAATCTATGTTTATTTCTTTCCATCTTTTTATGTATTCCGGCATTGAATCAGTCAAATCCGTATAGCTGAAATTTTTAAATCCCCCGGTATGATTTGATAAAACTGCGGTGGGAAGCGGGCAAACCTGAATTCCCATAGCCGAAATAATAGGAATAACAGCCGTTAAAGACGCTCTTCCGTATCCGGATAAATCGTGTATTGCCGCAACTTTCAGTGTACAATCTCTCATAAAACTCCTCTCATTTAATATTTTAATCTGTAGGTAACGTAACCTTTATATTCTGTTTTTACCGTATTTGAATCGTTATTTAACTTTTCCGTAATTTCTTTTGCATCGCAATTTTTACGCGAATCAGCAAAACTTTTTATTTCAAATTGATTCATGGGATGCCGCCCTATAATGCTTAAAATTGCTTCGTAATCATCTTCTATATCACTGGAAAAACTTCCTTCAGCCAACATTTCTATGGAAATTCCGCCTAAATATTTAACAGCTTTTTCGATGGTTTCTTTATCGCAAACACTTACGTTTAATTCCGCCGGAGGTCTTACGGGAGTATTTATGTAAAGTCTGTCGTAACGAATATTTTTTATGATTTCGGCAAACTTTTCCAATGATTCATCGTCATCATTTATGCCTTTCATCAGCATGATTTCCAAAAATAATTGTCCTTTGTACAGGTTTGAAAATGTTACCAATCCGTTATAGACAGTTTCATAATCAAGCTTACCGTGCGGTCTGTTTATCTTCTTAAAAAGCTGTTTATTCCAAGAATCCAAAGACGGCAGAACAATGTCGGCATTCATAAGCTCTTTCTGCGTATCTTCCCGGTAAAGAAGAGATCCGTTAGTGATCACGGCAACCGGTTTGTCGGTAAGTTTTTTAAGTTCGATCAATAAATCTCCCAGACGAGAGTATAAAGTCGGTTCTCCTTCTCCGACAACGGTTACGACATCGTAATTATTTTTATTGTGATGCTTCTTGAATTCATCGATTATTTTCTCCAAAGGAAAAAACTTTCTGCGATCATTAATCATGCGTCTTGTTCGTCCCAATTGGCAGTACACGCAAGAATAATTACAGGTGCCGTCCGGAAGAGGACTTACTCCCAAAGAACTGCCCATGCGACGAGACGGAACAGGTCCGAATATATGTTTAAAACTTCTCAATGTTGCCTCCCTTAATTAATTGAATCAAAAAATTTATGCCTTGCAAATTATCGTCTGATACATTTTTCGCGCATTGTCGAAAATCGGTTATTTATTAGCAATTCCGAAAGGAATATGAACCAAGAGAATATCCCTTATGCTCTCATCCAAATGACCCAATTGATCATCGAAAAAAAGATGAGGTCTGAATATTTCCAAAATCCTTTTCTTTTCAATTCCGCCCCAAAAGAACATTTCGTCTGCGGTAACATCCCATTCTTCAAGTGTTTTTATCGCTCTTTCGTGAGCCGGAGCGCTTCTTGCCGTTATAATTGCCGTTTTAATTATTTTATGATAATTTTTGTCGTTTATTTTCTTTTTCGTTTCCAGTTTCTGAAAATAAGATAATTTTTTAAAAAAGTCAGCCAAAGGTCCCGGATTATGAGGCTCCCGGGAATGCTCTTCTTCGTATTTATGAAAGGAATCCAATTCAGATTCTTTATATATTTTTTCGGCTTTATCGTCTGCCAAAACACCGTCAAAGTCAAAAGCTGCTCTCAATTCCATATTCTCGTCATTATCGCTGACATCGGTTTTCAATATTCTTCCGGCTCCGTATCCGGAATTAACGGCGTTCAAAACATCATCTTTATTCGCAGATAAAAACAAAGATATGTTATAGGCGGAAATGTACTTATAAGAAGATGATCCGGAAGTAAACGCAGCTCTTGAAATATCCAAGTTATGCTGCTTTACGGCATTAAAAATTCTTACTCCGGTTTCCGGACTGTTTTTGGAAAGAAGAATAACCTCAACCGGTCTTTCTTCGGAATAAATCTTGTTAATATTCAAAAATCGCTTAATAAAAGGCATTGCAATACCTGCCTCAAGAGGCTTATTCCTGTTTTCCATCTGATATTTACGATATTTTTCTATTCCTTCTTCCATAAAAATTTTTTCTTCCTCCTCCAAATTAAACAAAGCATTTGAGGATATTCCGACCGCCAATTTATTTTCAATGCAATATGACATTATTTCTCCGTTACAGTTTTGGTTTAAAATCTGTTTTAATGATATTTTTTTTATTAAAAAAAAACTCAACGCCGTTATCAGGGGTTAAATCATTCGACCGTTTTTTCAATAAACTTTTCGCTTAAAAACTCCGATTTTTTTACCCTGAAATTATGTTTTTCAAGATAATTAATTAATTTCGGAAGAGGAATATTTTTATCCAATATCAAAGAATGACCGGCATTTTCAAACTCAGCAAATCTTTTATCGGAAACGATATCTGAATCCGCAATAAAAAATACGCAGGGATCAGGCAAATTAAACGCCGTTTCATTTACCGTTGCAAACTCAACTTCCGTTCCTCTCTTCCTGCTGAGAAAATCTCGCAAACTCATAAAATAACGTCTGTTTTTTTCGCTTGAAATTATTTTTGTCTTTTGCGCAGGATTAAGAGCGGATATCGATATTGTTCCGATATTTTTGATCCCTCTTTTCAGCCCGACAACGCCTCTCCCGAAAAACACAATTGAAACAATTATCGAAAGAACTATTGAAATTTTTCTCATATTCCGAACTGTGCTCAAAACACCGAAAATCGCCAAAGGAAACAAGAATAAAGACGTTCCGATAAAAAATCCTCCGAATAAAAATATCCCGTCCGTTACTCCGCCTATATTTACCGCTTTTGCAACGGCAATAAGAAAAGAAGGACAAAAATTTATTCCGGTAAGAAGACCGAGAAGAAAACCGTTTCGGACAAGAGAAGTCCGTTTGGACATTGCGCAATTATGAGATTGCTTTTTTTGAGACAAAGCATTAAAAAATAAAAAAACAGATAAAAGAATATAAGCCGAGGAAGTAAAAAGCAAACGATTTATTTCTTCTATTTGAACGCCTATCAACCCGGCAACAGCTCCGAATGCCAAATAAGAAATAAATCTGCCGGCGGAAATTTCCGTTACCTTTAAAATTGATTTTCCTATCGAACTTCTGCCTGCTATCAAAAAAGGAATATAAACCGGCGTGCAAGTCGCCAGACATGAGGTTCCCAGAGAAAGCCCCAGAATCAAACCTTCCAACAAACTTTTTAACATTTTCAGTTACCTTTATTTTGTTCTGCCGAAATATAAAGTACAGGAAAAAGATTTGGGATTAAAGTCATGAACCGAAATTTTTTATCTATATTTTCTATATAATTATTGATTTTCATCTTATTTTTCCCCGAATTTTTATTAAAAGTCATGTTTTTTACGGTTGTCTATTTGTAAAGTAATCAAAGTCTCGTTTTGCATATCTCCGGAATAAATAAAATCCCGATTTGAACAATCAAACCGGGAATAACTTTTAAATAATCGGGTCTGCGCTTCCACAGATTATTGCGTTTTCAGGGAAATATTTATCTATGTGCAATATTTTTTTTAATTATATTTTTTTATAGAACTGCTGCAAAACAGAATGAGTTCATAAAAATATTTGTTATGTATTTTCTTTGTTAATGTTAACAACTTTTGCCTGCGAATGGTTCGGATATGTCTCCCAATCAGGCGTGTACTCATGTGCTTGATTACCCCAAGAAAACCACCCTTTTCTTTGACCTCTGGCAAACAATTCGATTCTGGGTCCCCAACTGCATTTTTCAATAAGATCATATTGTTCATCTGGTTTACGACTATGTTCTCGTTTACGAGAAGATATAATATTTTCCTGACTCCTTCCCGGTTGCAATGTTCTTGCTCCTTTTCCTCTTACTCCAAATAAAATAACCTCTGTTACATTCCTGAAATAAAAACCGACTCCGCATCTGTCAGGTCCTCCATCTTTTCGTATTTTGTACCAAATTAAATTAGTTTTATATATAAACCCCCAATGGGACATTACTTCCAAACCTTCCGCTAAAAGAGCATTTGGCACCCAAAGATATAAATGTGCCGTATCTTCGGCAATGCTTTCAACCGGAAGAGTTTTAATTTCTTTTAAAGTCATTGTGGGATAACGTGTCAAACGTTTATGTTCCGGAGCC
The DNA here is from genome assembly GCA_002742885.1 of Candidatus Cloacimonadota bacterium. Lineage (GTDB taxonomy): Bacteria > Cloacimonadota > Cloacimonadia > Cloacimonadales. The sequence goes on along the minus strand of PDOO01000038.1, from coordinate 9,343 downwards.
ATTTTCCCTGTACGATTTTGAAATTGCCAAGGAGGGTCAGCAAGAATGGTTGCAAATTTACAACCATTAGTTTCTTTTAACAAATCATCTGATGCATTCATAATTTTATCCTTTATTTATCTTGCCAATCTGTTATTACATCAGGTCTTATACCAAATACTAAAACAAGACAGCCGCCATTACGTCCTGCATTCAGTCTATACAAAAGTTTGCCCATCCATGTTGTGCTTGCTCCATATTTTTGCTTACAAAATTTAGGTTTACCGTCCTTATCAAGATCTTCTGAGCCGTCCTTTTTCAAAAGGGGAACGGATTCAAACACAGGATTAAGTTTTTCACTGCGCGTTATCAAGACAGCTGCACTGATAATACCGCATTCGTGAAACATGCTGAATGCATATAAATTGCGATCATAAGTTTGATCTTTGCTGTTCCATTCCATATCAAGAGCCACACGACCTTTAACGTAATCAATTTTGTGTCCGTCAATATAGTTTTCTACAATTACTTCAGGTTTTTCAGGAAGTTTATGTTTTTTCAATTTTCCGGAAGGCAATAATTCTTCACTTTGCTCTAAAACTCGTATGACAAGATCTCCTTGGATTCGTGTTTCATACCAACAATGAGGACGCAATAACGAAGAAAATTGTTTTGGGATGGCAGATTCATTACCGCCGGGCATAGCAATATCTTTAATGGAAATTTTGAAAGACAGCAATGATTGTTCTATTTCTCTAAGTTCATCAGGAAATGATGCTTTCATTATTGTTGCAGCGTGTCTATAGCTGTACACATCGTATAATTTCAATACTTTATCATCTATGTTTCTTCGAATTTCATCTTCCGTATCTGAATTTACACCAGGTTTTAAAGATATATCTCATTATTCACGTTAGCATAACCTCATATTCTTTGTTAAGTTAAACATGTTATAAACAATATTCCGGAATTTAACTTAACATAAATAAAAAAAGATGACTACAAAACAAAGATTACCGTTTGTGATTATCTCATATTCGTCGTCCTTTAATTTTATCTTTCATGATAAAAAATAAATGTTTATCATTTTTTTATTTATATTTCTTGATTAGATGGTCAATATCAACAAAAAAAATACTTTAAAAATTAAACTTTTAGAAGAATCCTATATCTTTTTGTCAATATTTATTTTAATATATTCATCTGTTTATAAAGTAATCAAAGTCTAGTTTTTATCTATCCGAAATAAAAAAAATCCCGATTTGAACAATCAAACCGGGAATATTATTATCGAGTAAACCGAATAATTATTTTATTTTTTGAGCAATTTCCAGTCCGGCTCTGAAGCACTCGAGATTTTTTTCGACAATCGCTTCGCCTTTACGTCCGAAAACAGCTTTTACGGCATCTTCGAGTTTTTCAACGGGAAGTCCCAGGAAAGGAGCGGCAGCGCCGAGCATAACCATGTTCATTGAACGGGATGATCCTTTTTCTTTGGCAATGGCATCAGCATTTAAAGCAACATGATTTTTAATCTTTGTAATTTCACTGTTCAAAACTTCTTCTTCCGGATAATCGGGGATATTCACGAAAGTTTTGGTATTTGTAACAATCCAACCGTCATTTCCCAAGAAAGGCATGTAACGCAAAGATTCCATCGGTTCCACCGAAAGAATCAAATCGGCTTTTCCGTCCGGAATCAAATCGGAATAGATTTCTTTATCTGAAATTCTGAGGTGAGACTGGACATCACCGCCTCTTTGAGACATTCCGTGAACTTCTGCTTGCTTCAAAAATAAGTTTTCCTGAACAGCTACATATCCGATAATGGTAGCGATGGAAAGGATACCCTGTCCGCCGACACCGGCTAAGATAATATCTTTTTTCATTGTGTCTCTCCTCTTATTTTCTCTTCTTTTTGGCGTAAACATGGATACACGGTCTTCTCGGAATAATTACGGATACACCGTTATACGCAATTTCTTCTTTGAAAATTTCTACATTTTTTGCATGGTGAAGTTTGAGAGGATTGATAACTCTGATATGTTCTTCTTCAACTCCTACGCCGATACAAATTTGTTCTATTCTTTGGTTAACCTGAGATTCCTGCATACCGGTCATAGCGGTAATATCATTATCGAGAATAACCAAAACGATGTTTGATTTTTTTTGAACCGCATCCAACAAACCGGTAATTCCCGAGTGTCCGAAAGTCGAGTCTCCTATAACTCCGACGGCAGGGAACAATCCGGCTTCGGCTGCTCCGACTGCCATGGTTACGGAAGCTCCCATGTCAACACATGAATTAATGGCGTTAAACGGCGGCAGGAAACCTAGCGTATAACATCCGATATCGGCAAAAACATGTCCTTTTCCGTACTCTTTCAGAGATTCCGTCAAAGCGGCGTAACTGTCTCTGTGAGGACATCCGAGACAGAGAGCGGGCGGACGACCGGCAACGATTTCGGGAATTTCGGCAGAATCGAAAGCTTCCATACCCAAGGCTTTTCTGACCAAAGCGGGATTCAATTCACCGTCTCTCGGCAATGTTCCGTCCAAACGGCCTCTTACGGTCAAACCAAGTCCGAGATAGCCTTTCAACATTTCTTCGACAACCGGCATACCTTCTTCAAGCACCAAAACTTCATCGCATTCAGAAACGATTTTTTCAACGTACTTGCGAGGAAGCGGATATTGACATACTTTTAATACGGGATGTTTGAGATCATCATCCGCAAGATTTTCCATCAAATAATTATAAGCAAGACCGCAGGCAATTATTCCCCTTTTTTTGTTTTCGCCGTCAAAATAAGCATTAAACGGAGAATTTTCGGATTCTTTTACCAAATCGTCCTGAATGGATAAAATATGTTTATAGCGTTTTCTCGCCACGGCGGGAAGCAAAACGAATTGGTTGGGATCGTTCGGCAGACTCAATTTATTTTCAGCCATAACTTCGCTTCTGCTTACTCCGGCTCTGGAGTGAGAAAGACGAGTAGTTACCCTGAAAAGAACGGGAAGTTTATATTTTTCGGAGAGTTCAAAAGCGACTTTCGGCATCTCGTACGCTTCCTGCTGATTTGACGGTTCAAATACAGGCAACATCGTAAATTTACCGTAAAAACGGGAATCCTGCTCATTTTGCGAAGAGTGCATGGACGGGTCATCGGCAACAGCAACGATAATTCCGCCGTTTGCTCCGGTGAGAGCAGAGTTGACAAATGCGTCGGCGGCAACGTTCAAGCCGACATGTTTCATGGTTACAATGGCTCTTTTGCCTGCATAGGACATTCCCAAAGCTTCTTCCATAGCGGTTTTTTCATTGGCTGACCAGGTTCTGTGAATGTTGCGTTCAATTGCTTCCGGGTTCTTCTGAATATATTCAACAATCTCGGTAGAGGGAGTTCCCGGATAGCCGAAAGCTCCTGATAAACCGGCATCAAGGGCGCCCTGGGCAAAAGCTTCATCGCCCAAAAGTAATAATTTCTGCATGGCTTTTTCTCCTTTCGGTTTTATTATTTTCAAAGCAAAAAAACTTGATTACAGTTGATTTGTCTTCATTTTTATTTGTTGCTTTTATCAATCTAAACTTTTTTCTCTTCTCAATTAAGGCAAGTTATTTTTTCTTTTATTTTCAATTCGTTTTTCACGGGATGCCTTTCATTGAAAAACAAGATATTTTTTTGCTTGCTTTTCTTGACAAAATTTATCGGGTAAAATTATTGATTATATTATTTTAAATCATAAACTATATAAAATTAACATTTTACGGTAATTCTTAATCGGAATTAAAGTAAAAAAAAGAGAAATATTTGTCAAAAAAATACGAAAAAGGAGATGCCTATGTCGTATATTTCCAACACGGACAAAGAAAGAAAAATAATGTTAAAAGAAATCGGAGTCGAATCTTTCGAGGAATTGACCGAATATATTCCGAAAGATCTTCGAGTAAAAGGCTTGCTCAATCTCGATAAACCGATGTCCGAACTTGAATTAATCAGAAAGTTTAACGCTCTCGGAAAGAAAAACAAAACGTCTCTTGACGTAAACTCTTTCCTCGGTGGCGGAGTTTATGATCACTTTACGCCTGCTGCGGTTGATCATATTACATTAAGACCTGAATTTCACTCCGCTTACACTCCTTATCAAGCGGAAGTAAGCCAAGGAACTCTGCAATTTATATACGAATTCCAGACCATGATTTGCGAACTTACCGGCATGGAGACAGCAAACGCCGGCATGTATGACGGAGCAACAGCTGCTGCCGAAGCTGTTTTAATGTCAGTTCGTAACTGTAAAAATAAAAAAATGAAAGCAGTCATCGCCGGATCGATTAATCCGGAATATTTGAATGTTATAAAAGTTTATACCGAAGGTGCGGGAATAGAGTTGGATACAGTTCCGCAAAAAAACGGTTTGGTTGATCTTGATTATTTAAAAAAAGCAACAGATGAAAACACGGCATGCGTGCTTCTTCAAACTCCGAATTTTTTCGGAAATACGGAAGATGTTTTTGCGGCAGAAAAAATCGCTCACTCAATTCCCAAGACATTATTTATTGTTTCCTGCAATCCTGTTTCTTTGGCTTTGTTAAATTCACCGGCGGAATTTAAAGCCGATATAGTTACGGGCGAAGGTCAGTCTTTGGGGAATTCTCAAAATTTCGGAGGTCCGTTGTTCGGATTTTTCGCCACATCCTCAAAACTCAGTCGTCAAATGCCGGGACGAATTGCAGGCGGAACCGTTGATCAAGACGGCAAAAGAGCTTACGCTTTAACATTACAGGCAAGAGAACAGCATATAAGAAGAGCAAAAGCAACCTCTAACATTTGTTCGAATCAAAGTTTATGCACTTTGGCAGCGGTAACTCATCTTTCTCTTATGGGTTCCGAAGGTCTCATAGAAGCAGCAACGCAATCAACGACAAAAGCTCATTATTTGGCTCAGAAAATCGCCGCAATCGACGGGTATGAATTGGCTTTCGATGCTCCGTTCTTCAACGAGTTCGTCATGAAAACCCGAAAACCGGTCAAAGAAATAATTGCCGCTCTGAAAGAAAAGAATATTTTCGCCGGCATAGATTTAACCGAAAACGGCTTGAAAGATCATCTTTTAATCGCGGTAACCGAAAAGAAATCAAAAGAACAAATGGATGAGTTCGCAAAAGCTTTGGCGGAGGTATAAAATGTCTAAAACTATTTTTGAAAAACATTCTCCCGGAAGAAGAGGTTATACGCTTCCCGAAAACGATGTGCCGATAAACTTGGATGATTGTATTCCGCAAAAATACAGAAGAAAAGAAAAAATAAGACTTCCCGAAGTAAGCGAACTTGACGTGATGAGACATTTTATCGGTTTAAGTCATAAAAATCATTTCATAGAAAAAGGATTCTATCCTTTAGGCTCCTGCACAATGAAATACAACCCCAAGATTCACGAAACTCTGGCGGCAGACAATAATTTCCGAATGCTCCATCCGAAACAGCCGGAAGAAACGGCTCAGGGAGCTTTAGAAATTCTTTACGAACTGCAAAAAGACCTTTCCGAAATAGGCGGAATGGCAAATGCCACCGTTCAGCCTCTTGCCGGAGCTCAAGGAGAATTTACGGGTTTAAAAATAATTGAAGCCTATCACAGACATAAAGGAAATACCCAAAAAGATACTGTCCTTATTCCCGACTCGGCTCACGGAACCAACCCGGCATCCGCAGCTTTGGCAGGTTATAAAGCGGTAGAAATTCCTTCCGACGCAGAAGGCAAAGTCAATATAAAAAAATTACGGGAAATATGCGACGACAAAGTTGCCGGTTTTATGGTTACCAATCCCAATACATTGGGGCTTTTTGAAAATCAAATCAAGGAAATTTCCGAAATTATTCATTCCGTTGACGGTTTGATTTACATGGACGGCGCCAACATGAACGCTCTTCTGGGGCTGGTTCAACCCGGAAAAATCGGCTTTGATATTCTCCATTACAATCTTCATAAAACCATGTCAACTCCGCATGGAGGAGGCGGTCCCGGCTCAGGTCCCATTGCCGTAAAAGAAGAATTGGTCAAGTTCCTGCCCGTTCCTCTCATCTCCAAAAAAGACGATAAATATTTCTTTGATTACAGTCATAAGGAAACATCTATCGGAAAAGTTCACTCTTTCTTCGGAAATTTTGCGGTAAATCTTCGAGCTTACGCTTATATCAAAACACTCGGAGCTGAAGGAATGCTTGATATTTCAACCAACGCTATCATAAATGCAAATTACGTAAGAGTTAAACTGGCTCCGTATTATGAAGTTCCTTACAACAAACTCTGCATGCACGAGTTTATCGCTTCCGGAAATATTCAAAAGAAAAAATACGGAATTAAAACTTTGGATATCGCTAAAAGACTTCTCGACAAAGGCTATCATGCTCCGACCGTTTATTTCCCGCTTATCGTTCACGAAGCAATGATGATTGAACCCACGGAAACGGAAAGCATGGGAACTTTGGACTGCTTTATCAAAGCAATGATTGAAATTGCCGAAGAATGCGAAAAAAATCCCGAAGTCGTAAAAAATGCTCCTCACAACACTCCCGTAAGACGAGTTGACGATACCAGAGCAGTCAGACAATTGGATACAAAATTTGAATGGAACAGCGAAGAATCTTGCGGAGGAAAATGTTCCTGCAACTGCAATGAATAAAAAGAGAAAATATTAAAGACCGGTTTATCCGGTCTTTTTTTGTTTTAAGGGGACATATTTTTCTATGCCGGACAACCAAAATAAAAGATTTGACATATAAATAAAAATTAGTTTTTGCCTATTTCTGATTTTAAATATCATCAAGAAAAAATCGTTTAATTATTTTAATCGATTTACACATTATTCGGAGTAATTTAATGAAAAATAAAAATATTATCGTTATTTTCCTTTTCGCTTTAATTATAACGGCATGCGGAAAATCAAAAGACATAAAAAAAAATACGCTTAAAACTCAATTTATCAATCTGCCGAAAGGAGAAAATTTTTATTCGGCAATAGACACTCTCAGAATTGAAAATATAAACATTTTAAAAAAAATAATTTCTCTCAAAACAGCCCAAAAAGCAGCAGAAGAAGTTTCCTGTCTGGAAATAACTTCAACCGTCGATTCGGCAAAAATAAAAAAAGCTATTTTTAACGGATTCAACATTAATCTGGAACTTCATGCCGATTCTCTGACGAATAATTTCAATGTCCGTCTCGAAAAAGCAATTCCTCAGGGCGGAAGCATTTATCAAACACTTACCGAATTGGGGATGAAAAATAAAGATGTCGGATTTTATGCTTGGAAAATGGGCGAATATATTGATGCCGGATCAATTAAGCCGGGCGATATTCTCGCAGTTGATTACGTTTTGGACAGTTTAAACGTAAAAAACTTTAAAAATTTTTCTTATAAACCCGATAAATCGGTAATTCATGAATTTGCAATCAAAGGAGAACGAAACTTAGCATACAAAATAATTGAACTTCCTTTCGAATTAAAAAGAAGATTTTTATCGGGAGAAATAACAGCAAAAAATCCGACTTTGGACGGTTCTCTTAAAGCTCTCGGCATCCCTGCCTATATAAGACAGCAGGCAAACAATGCTCTCCAAGCTCAAATTTCATTTTCCACCGATGCACGTCCCGGAGATACTTTTGAAGTATATATAGAAGAAAAATTTATCGACGACGAAAAACAACCGCAAGGTAAAATGCTTTTTGTTCAATACTCCGGCAAATACACCAAAACAAAATCCGCCTATCGTTTTACGGACAAAGAAAAAGCTTCTTCTTTTTCGGGCATGTACACGCCCGGCGGAAAACGTTTGGTCATAAATGCCGTAAGAACTCCTTTGGACAGAATGCACGTAACCTCGCCTTTCGGATACAGAATTCATCCTCTTACCGGACGCAGAAGAATGCACAACGGAATTGACCTCAGAGGAAGTACCGGAACAAATGTTTACGCCATTACAAGCGGTAAAGTAATAAAAGCCGTAAACAGCGGTAACGGTTACGGAAAAGAAGTGAGAATACGCCACGCAAACGGCATGATTTCTCAATACGCTCACTTGAGCAGAATTACGACTCGTCGCGGAAGAAGAGTCAAAAAGGGACAAATAATCGGGAAAGTCGGAAGCACAGGATTCTCCACGGGACCTCACTTGCACTTCGGCTTGAAAAGAGGCGGACGCTGGGTTAATCCCAAAACCAATATAAAAATGGTCGGAGCCAATAAACTTACCGGAAAACGCATGAAACGGTTTAAGATGCAAATGAAAGAGTACAACAGCGAAACGGAAGCAATAAAATCAAATACATCCGGTAACGTTAACAATACGGAAACTTCTTGATCGGAATAAAATACCAATAATTTAAAGGAGAAAAAATGGACAAATTTATTACGGCAACGGTTACCTACATGTCTTATTTCGCTCAAATAACAGCAACCTTTATTATTGCAACAGGTATGATAAAAGCATTAAAAAACTTTTTGAAAAGCCTTTTTTCCCGAGAAAAATCTTACAGGGCAATCAGCGAAACAAGGTTGGAAATAGGACATTCCTTTTCTCTTTGTTTAAGCTTCTTGATCGGAGCCAGTATTTTGAAAACAACCATTGCTCCCTCCTGGAACGATATAGGACAACTGGCTTCCATTATTGCTTTGCGTACAATTATGAACTACTTCCTGACAAAAGATATCAATAAATTGCAGACAAAAGAAGACATGACCTCTTAACCGATATTTTTTGGTAATTAAAACTATAAACAAATACCCCCCCCTTGCTTTAAAAGGCAGGGGGGCTTACATAATACGTTAAAACCGTTTATCATCTTTTCCGAACAAAGTATATGCTTTTTGTCCATCGGTAAAGTTCTCCGATGTATCTTGCGCTTTTAAATTAACAACTCTCAATATCCATACACAAAATAACAATGAAATATTTTTTTCTCCTTTGCTTGAGGATAAATGGTCTGGTGCATAAGCATCAGAGGATAAAATGACTAAATTTTCAGGTAAAAACCTCATCCGCTATTGCTTATAAACAATGTTATGCGGTGCTTTGAGTTTTGGCATTGGATAAAATAAGGCGAGTTCACTTGCGAGTGTAACGAGTACAGTGAAATGAATTGTTATACGCTTCTAAATAACTTATCGATTCTATTAATGAATTTGCTATATGCCACATTAAGACAGGGGGTACTGCATTACCAATTGCTCTATATTTTCTATTATCTGATACTGAATTCAATTTAAAATCATGAGGGAAAGATTGAATATTTGCGGCTTCCCTTGGTGTGAATCGCCTGTATCTTCCGTCAATTTTTAAAACCGGGTCAGTGCTATTTAAACTC
>PDOO01000037.1 GCA_002742885.1 Candidatus Cloacimonadota bacterium | reverse complement strand
ATTCTTCATGATAACCTTCCTGAAGGGGAACATGTTTTCAGCTGGAACGGCAAGAACAGCGAAAACGTTTCGGTTGCTTCGGGAGTTTATTTTGTGAGACTGAAAACCTCCGGCGAAACATTAAATAGGAAAATTTTAATGTTAAAATAAAGGAGCATGTCAGGAAATTTTTTGTTTTTCCGCGGAGCTGTCGGGATATCGGGATAATTTTATCAGGAATTTAAAAGGATCATAAGAAATATTCTTCTTGACGGAATTTCTTTTTTCTTCTTTAACACGAGTAATCTTTTTTACATCGAATATACTGAGGTGCCGAGCTAATGAAAATAAAGGAAATTATATCTCTTCTCGAGGGAGAACTTCTTACATCCGAAAAGCATTTGGAACGAGAAATAAACTGTGCTTTCGGTTCAGATCTTATCAGCGACATTTTAATGTGTTCAAAAGAATCAGCTTTATTGCTTTCCGGATTAACCAATCCTCAGGTTATTCGTCTTTCAGATATGATTGATCTCTTGGGGATAGTCTTTGTCAGAGGGAAAAAACCGACACAGGAGATAATTGATATGGCGGAAGAGCGAGATTTGCCGTTGGTTGCCACAAGTTTATCGCTTTATAAATCAGCGGGGATTCTTTATAATTCGGGATTAAGGAGTTGTAAAATTAATGGCTGAGTATTGGAATGCTAAAGACGGATTTAAACTTCGAGCGGAAAATTACATAAAAACATTGCCGGAACCTGATTTGTTTATGAGTTATAATATAACTGCAAAAGATTTTGTGAATGCCGGCAAAGCTTCCTCGGAAGTAAAAAAAATGTTAAAAAAATTAGGAGTTGACTCCAAAATTCTGAGGAGAACGGCGATTGCTTCTTATGAGGGCGAAATAAATGTTGCCGCTCATTCTAAAGGCGGAGTCATGAAATGCAATATCTTTGAGGATTTGGTTCACGTGCAGTTTACGGACAAAGGTCCCGGAATGAAAGATATTTATCAGGCTATGGTTCCGGGATGGTCAACAGCTGATGATTTAACTCGCAGAATGGGTTTCGGAGCAGGTTTGGGACTGCCTAATATTGAAAATAATTCGGATGCTCTGAGAATAATTTCTGCCGAGGGAGAATCTACAACAATGGAATTTTTGATTTTTTTTAATTAACAGGAACTTTTTGCGATAACTGAAATAATATGCCGAAAAAAAAACAAGATGAATATTTTCATGCGATTAAAATTATTCCCGAGAATTGTTCGGGTTGCGCCAAATGTGTTCGAGATTGTCCTACTGAGGCTTTAAGGGTCATCAAAGGCATTATAACTCTTGACGATAAAAAATGCATTGATTGCGGAAAATGTCTTGAAGTTTGTAAATACGGCGCTTTAATGCCTGTTGTCGATAAACTCGAATCAATCTGTAAATTCTCTTATAAAGCTGCAATTGTTTCGTCTTGTTTTGCGGGTCAATTTTCCGAATATTCCGGTTACGGGAGAGTAATGAAGATTCTGAGAAGCTTCGGTTTCGATGAAATTGCCGATGAATCCGAGGTTACGGAGATTCAAAGCCTGATAATCAGAGATTATATTAAAAAACATCCGAATAAAAGACCCGTTATTTCCGGAAATTGTCCGGCTGCGGTTCGTCTTATTCAATTAAAATTCCCTTCTTTAACTGAGAATATTCTTCATCTGGAATCGGCTTTAAGCACCTTGACAGAATATTATCGCGATAAAATTTCCGAAGAACAAAATAAAGCGAAAGAGGAGATCGGAATTTTTTTGATTGTTCCCTGCATTGCTCATGTTACGGCTGTTCATCAACCGGAAGGATCAAACAGAAGATTTCAGGAAGGAGCTCTTTCAATTAAGGAAATCGGCAATAAAGTTTTATTTAAAATCGATACCGAACATTTTGATTGTGAACCTGCTGATGATTTTATGCCGGGACGCTCATGGGCGGTTACGGGAGCCGAAGCCTGTGACGTCGGGAAAAATGATCTGAAAACTCTTTCGGTTAACGGTATAGAAAATATTACGGAAATATTGCATAAAATAGAAGACAGACAAATCGAACAATTTGATTACGTTGTTTTGCATTCATGCAACAACGGATGCGTAGGAGGGGTTTTAAATATTGAAAATCCTTTTGTGGCGGCAAGAAGAATAGAAAATTATCCGATTGAAGAAAAAAGAAGTTCTTTGGACAAGGAATATTTTTGGGAATTGTACAGGAAAGGACGTTTTGACGTTTTGCCTCTTGAACCTCGCCCCATCATGGAACTTGATTCCGATATAAAAGAAGCCATAAAAAAAATGAAAGCCGTAAAAAAAATACGAAGTTTGTTGCCGGGATTGGATTGTTGCGCCTGCGGATCACCGAGTTGCTCTGCTTTGGCTGAAGATATTGTTTGCGGAAACGCCTCTCTTGAAGATTGTTTAATTCTCTTGAGAGAAAAAAATGCATAAAGGATGAATAATGATTGCTTTGGATAAATTTATAGATGAAATAGACGGAGAAGTTTTGACCAAAGGCGTTAACCCCTCTGCCGTAAAAATAGAAGACGGGTATGTTTGCGATTTATTGAGCGACGTAATGGGCAATGCTTTGGAAAATCAGGTTTGGATTACGATTATGAGACATCTCAACGTTATTGCGGTTGCGTCTTTAACCGGTATTCCGGCTGTTATTTTTCCGAAAGGAATTATTCCTGAAAGCGCCGTGTCCGAAAAAGCCGAAGAAGAAGGTATTTGTTTGGTCTCGTCCGATCTTTCTTCATTTGAAATTGCCGGGAAATTATTTAAAATTTTGGGAAAATAATTATTATGCGTCGTTTTAAAACTGATTTGCATCTTCACAGTGTTTTATCGCCCTGCGGAGATTTGTCTATGTCGCCCGAAAATATTATAAACGAAGCGGTTAAAAATAAGATAGAAATACTTGCCTTAACGGATCACAATACTTTAAGGAATATCCCGGCTTTCTTGAATAAAGCCAGAAAAGCAGGTATTTTTTTTATTCCCGGAGTTGAAATTCAAACCTCGGAAGATATTCACGCAGTAGCTTTATTTCCTGATTGGGATACGGCTTCTCGATTTCAAATTAAGCTGGATTCAGCTTTGCCTCCTCTCAAAAACGATCCCGATTATTTCGGAGATCAGGTTGTTGTGGATGAAGATGAAAATATTATCTGTTTTGAAGAAAAAGCTTTGCTTAATTCTATTGACTGGTCTTTTGATTATACTCTGGAAATCGTAAAACAGGAAGGCGGATTTTGTTTCCCGGCTCATGTTGATGCCGATATTTTCAGTTTGTACGGGCAATTGGGATTTATACCTCCCTATCTTGACATTCCGGCTTTAGAAGTTACGTATCTTTGCGATATTGATGATTTTAAAATGAAACATCCCGAGCTGAAATCAAAAACTCTGCTTAAAAATTCCGATGCTCACTACGTGCCCGATATCGGAAGAGGATATTCCTTTTTTTGGATGAACGAACCTGATTTTCGCGAATTGATTTTGGCTTTTAAACAGGCGGACGGAAGAAGAGTAGAACCTTTTTCGAGATTATGACTTTTTAATGATTTATTGCAATTTAAATAAAAGGTATTTATCTTATGCTTAATCTGTTAATCATTACTTTTATAGGCTTGGCGGCGGGTATTTTATCCGGACTTTTCGGCATAGGAGGGGGAGTAATCATTGTTCCCGCTTTGACTTTTTTTCTGTCAATGCAATTGAAATCGGCATGCGGAATTTCTTTGGCGGCTCTTTTGTTGCCGGTAGGCTATTTTGCAGCCCGAACTTATTTTAAAGCAAAACAACTGGAATTAATCGGTTCGGCAGTGATTGCTTCGGGACTTATTTCCGGTTCATATTTCGGAGCCGTGATTGCTATCGGTCTGGAAAGCAGGCTGATCGTAACTTTTTATGCGTTTTTCCTGATTTTCGTTGCTCTGCGCTATATCTTCTCCAAGACAAAGGAAGCTCCCGTACATGAAATTCTTCATAATAAATATGTTCGAATTGCCGGATTTTATGTTTTGGGATTTATTGCCGGAGTTTTATCCGGACTTTTCGGAATCGGCGGGGGAGTGATTATAGTGCCTTTTTTGGTTTCCGTTTTAGGATTGAATCCCAAAAAAGCAAGCGGCACTTCTCTCGGAGCATTGCTCCTGCCGGTCGGACTTCCCGGAGTTATACAATATTATTCGGCAGGTCTGATAAATTTCATTTACGCCGCCGTGATTGCCGGAGGTCTCCTTTCCGGCGGTTATCTGGGAGCGAAGATTGCCGTCAAAACAAAATCCGACACCATGAAACATCTTTACGGAGTTTTTCTTATTTTTGTTGCAATTAAAATGCTTTTATTTTAAGCATTAAATATTGTCGCTTAAAATTTCGGAGCTGATTTTTCTCGATTGCCTGATTATGTATTTCTTTCTGTTTGGTAAAATTATTGATAAGTTATTTGCGGCTAATGAAGTGTAACAGTTCTAATTTTGTAATCATTCCAAAATCATCTTGACAAGAAATGCGACTTTCTTCTGCTTGAGTAAAGTTTGCTTAAAATCATTGTTGAAAACAAGTTTTATTTGTACTTGAAATATCTTTTATCTGTTGAAAATAAGGTAATTAAAATGTATTTATTTTCGGTAAATAAAAATTTTTAATGAAGAGTATTGACAAGGTTTCATGATTTTAAAGTATAACAACCTTAAAAAAAATTGTTTTAAATAAAAAAGATGATTTTATAATAAATTAAACGGAGAAGAAATGAAAGCAATTAAGATTACCGAAAATATATACTGGGTCGGCGCGGTTGATTGGGACTTGCGCAATTTCCACGGCTATTTGACTCAAAGAGGCTCAACTTACAACTCTTACCTTATCATAGACGAAAAAATAACTTTGATCGACAATGTGAAATCATATATGTATGATGAGATGATTGAGAGAATCTCAAGCGTAACAGATCCGTCAAACATTGAAATCGTTATACAAAATCATGTTGAAATGGATCACTCCGGAACTTTGCCTAAGCTTATGGAATTGATCCCCGATGCTGAAATTTATACATCTCCCAACGGCGAAAAAGGACTGAAAGCTCATTATCGCAAAGATTGGAATTTTCATGCCGTAACTTCAAATGAGGTTTTAAAACTCGGAAAATATTCGATTAATTTCCAATTAACTCCCATGGTTCACTGGCCTGATAACATGATCAGCTATTGTCCCGAAGCCAAATTGCTTTTCTCAAACGATGCATTCGGACAACACATCGCTTCTTCAGAACGTTTTGACGATGAATACGATATCGGCGTAGTTATGACCGAGGCTAAAAAATATTATGCCAATATTGTCTTGCCTTTCGGGATGCAGGTTATGAAAGCTTTGGACGTGGCGGCAAATCTTGAAATAGACGTTATTGCTCCGAGTCATGGAGTTATCTGGAGAAAAAACATTCCCGAAATTATTCGCGCTTACGAAAACTGGGCAACTCATCAAACCGATGAAAAAGCGGTAATTATCTATGACACGATGTGGGGATCAACCGAGAAAATAGCTTCTGCCATTAAAGACGCATTTGACGAAAAAGGCATTAAAACCGTTGTCTTTAATGTTCGCTTTAACCATATTTCCGATATTATGACGGAATTGATCAATGCCAAATATATTTGTGTCGGATCGCCTACTTTGAACAACAATATGTTGCCTACGGTTGCCTCTTTCCTTACCTATCTGAAAGGACTTGCTCCCAAGAACAGAAAAGCTTTGGCATTCGGATCGTACGGATGGGGCGGACAAAGTGTAGGATTGGTGGAAGAAGATCTTAAAAAATGTAAATTTGATATTATGGATAAAGTAAGACTTCAGTACATCCCCGCCCATGAAGACCTGTTAAAAGTAAAAAAACAAATAACTGAAAATATTTAAGGAGAAACTATGATTTCCGAAAAACTGGAAAAAGCCATAAACAATCAAATCAATAAAGAAATGTTTTCGGCTTACTATTACTATTCAATGGCTGCTTATCTCGAAACAATCGGATTAAGCGGATTTGCTAATTTTTTCAAAATTCAAGTTGCCGAAGAAAGATACCATACAGATAAATTTTTCAAATATCTTAACGAAAGAGGCGGTACCGTCAGATTGGAAGCTATTGCCAAGCCTCCGGCAGATTTCGGCTCGGCTTTGCATGTTTTCGAATTGGCTTTGCAACATGAAGAATATGTTACCAAATCAATAAATGACGTTATGGCTTTGGCTGTTGAAGAAAAAGATTTTGCCACTGTAAGTTTCCTCAACTGGTTTGTTGACGAGCAGGTGGAAGAAGAAGCAACGATGAATGAAATGGTTAACCACTTAAAATTAATCAACGGAGAAGGAAAAGGCGTTCTTTTGCTGGACAGAGAATTGGCAAAAAGAACTTTTACTCCTCCTGAACTCTAAGGAGATAAAATATGACAAAATTAAGAGATCTCTACTATTGTGATCTCTGTCATAACGTAACGGAAGTTGCGAACGACGGAGCATCTGCTTTGGTATGTTGCGGAAAAGATATGAGTTTGCTTGAAGCAAAGTCGGAAGATTCTTCAGTTGAAAAACATGTTCCTTTTTTGATAGAAACAGAAAAAGGCGTATTAATTAAAGTCGGTGAAAATCAAGCTCATCCAATGCTTGACAAACATCACGTAAAATTTATTGAAGTTACGACCGATGACATGGTTTTAAGAAAAGAATTGAAAGCGGGAGACGAACCGCAAGCGGAATTCCCCGTGAAAAAATCGGAAATAAAAGAAATCAGAGAATGGTGTAATCTTCACGGATTATGGAGTTATAAATAATCTTAAATAATCCGGGAGAAATCATGACTGAACTTAAAGGATCTAAAACGGAAGCCAATCTGAAAGCAGCTTTTGCCGGTGAATCGGAAGCTCGAAATAAATATACCTATTTTGCTAAAGTTGCCAAAAAAGAAGGTTATGAACAGATTGCAGCCTTGTTTTTAGAAACTGCCGAAAATGAAAAAGAACATGCTAAATTGCATTTCAAACATTTGAACGGCATCGGCAACACGATGGAAAATCTTAAAGCCGCCGCCGAAGGCGAAAATTACGAGTGGACGGAAATGTATCCGACCATGGCAAAAGAAGCTTACGAAGAAGGTTTCAAAGAAATCGGTTTGATGTTTGAAGGAATTGCCAAAATCGAGAAAGAACACGAACAAAGATATAAGACTCTTTTAAAAAATATAGAAAGCGGAAATGTTTTTATGAGAGACGGAAAGGTTTTTTGGAAATGCAGACATTGCGGTCATATTCATGAAGGACTTAATGCGTTGAAAATTTGCCCGGTTTGTAAACATCCGCAATCTTATTTCGAAATAAATGCTCAAAATTATTAATGGAGGAAAAATGAAAAAGTATATTTGTGATGCCTGCGGCTATGTATATGATCCGGCTGAAAATGACAATGTTCCTTTTGAAGAATTACCTGAAGATTGGACCTGTCCTCTTTGCGGAGTAGGCAAAGACATGTTCAGTGAATACGAAGACTAAGTCGTAAAAATTAAGTCGCCTCTTAAAGAGGCGGCTTTTTTAGATTAAATAAGAGCAGGAGTTATAATGAATAATTTATCCGTTAACGAAGTGGTCGAATTTGCCTTGAATATAGAAAGAAACGGAAAAGAGTTCTATGAAAAGGCATTAACCAGAAAAGATTTATCGCCTCAAGCCAAAGAATTGTTGACCAAGCTCCGTAATGAAGAAATTAAACACGAAGCTTATTTCAAAACTTTGGGAGAACGTCAGGATTTAAACGAATATATGGATCCGGACGGATTCAGTCAAACTTCTTCTTATCTGAATTCAATAGTTAAAGCTCATATTTTCAATAAACCCGGAGCTGCCGTAAAATTGGCGACGGAAGCAAAAAGCATGGAAGAAATTCTTAAGTTTGCCATGCAATTTGAAAAAGACACTTTGCTTTATTTCCATTCTCTTAAAGAAAAAACTAATAACGAAACTGCTGCCAAAGCCGTTGATGCCATTATAAAAGAAGAAATTAAGCATTTGGAAATTTTAGGAAATTATTTGGATAATTTGTAAATCAAGGAGTTTGAATGAAAGACATATTTGAACCGGGAAGCGTTGCTCCTGATTTTGAACTTTATAATCAAGATAACGAAAAGGTTACGTTGACGGATTTCAGAGGCAAATGGCTTATACTTTACTTTTATCCTAAAGACAATACTCCCGGGTGCACGGTTGAGGCTTTGGATTTTACCGAATTGTCGGAAGAGTTTAAGAAAGCGAGAGCCGAAATTGTCGGCGTAAGTAAAGATTCCGTAAAAAGCCATAAAAATTTTTGCGAAAAAAAGAATTTAAACTTAATCTTGTTGAGCGATCCCGAAGCAAAGGTTTGCAGGGATTACAAAGCATGGGGAATTAAAAAAAATTACGGACGAGAGTACGAAGGTTTGATCCGTTCTACTCTGATAATTGATCCCGAAGGTAAAATTGCTTTTCATTTCAAAAATGTAAGAGCAAAAGGACATGCCGAAAGAGTTCTTAAGCAATTTAAAGAAATGATTTAATTTTGTAAATTTATTTATTACATTTATTCGGAGGTTGTATATGAAAAAAGATTTTATGCTTATCCTTATTAATTTAAGGAAGAAAGAAGCCGTTACCGTACAAAAAATTCTTACGGAATGGGGATGTTTTATTCAAACAAGATTGGGACTTCATAACGGAGTTCTCAGCGATTGCACAGAAACCGGAACCGTTTTTCTTGAACTGGTCGGCGATAAAGAAAAACATACCGAACTCTGTCGCAAGTTAAATCTCCTTACCGGAGTATCGGCAAAAGTTATTGAATTGGAAGTTTAATTTCAGACGAACAAACATAATTTAAACGCCTCGGTGAATCCGGGGCTTTTTTTATGCTGAAATTGCGGACACGGCAGTTTTTATCCGGTTTAATTTTTGGCTACGGCTATTGAAAGAGCGGTGGCGAGTTTTACCACGTTTTCATCCGTCATTTTTAATCTTTCGGCAATAGTATTTGCAATATTTTTCATAATTACATAGGCAATGAAAAGATTGCATTTTTCTATTTCGCTGAATTTTTTTCTCGTTAAACTGTACATTACGCAATTTGTTTTGGCAATGACGTTTGCAGTTCTTATTCCTGCTTCGGCAAGAGCGTTTTCTCCGAAAGAAGGAAGATGCTTGAGTTTATCGCTGAGAGTTGCCAGTTTTTTTTCTTCGTTTTGAATGTCTCCGATGTCCAAAGTAAGTTTTCTTGTAATTGTAACCGTTCCTTTGCACAGAATATATATTTTATCTCCGGAAGTGTTTTCTTTTATTACCGTCTCGCCTTTTTTTATTTCTTCTTCCGCCAGAAATTTTGCGACAATTTCAAGTTGAGCATCATTGAGACCTTTAAAAAGTCTTATTCTTTTTAATATATCGTTTTCAATCATGATTCCTGCTTATTTTCCATAATTATCATTTTATCATATTCGTTTATGACATGATTTTTTCCCGGATTTAAAATAACTCTGTTTGACTTGTCTTTTATTTTTGAATTTTCCAATGCGGCTTTTATAAAAGAATCTATGGCGCTTTGGTCATCTGAAAAAATATCGCTTATTTGCAGATCCTGTTTGTCTTTTATAAGTCCTATAACTTGCCGATTGCGGTTTTGATATTCGTCAATAAATAATTCGGAAAACGATTTTCCCGTAAATTGAGAGGGAATTTCCTGTATTTGTATCTTTGTCTCTTCCATGGTCAATATGGTATTAAAGAAAGACGAAAAATCATGAGTTAAGGCGTTATTTGCCAGTATATGCCCGGAAACGTCATCTGAAATTAAAATATTTTCTATATTTAATTGGCGAAGATGCTGCAGATTTGTATTGCGATTTAATTGTACCGTAACGTGAACTTTTTTTGATAAAAATCTGAGGGTTTGAGCTGCAATTACGGTTCTGTCGTCGGCTGCCTGTTCCGCCAAATTTTCATCGGAAAGCAAAATTATCTGAGAGGCATTTTTTATTCCGGCTTTAATCAATATTTCTTTTTGGGTATAATCTCCCCTGACGTATTTAAGATCAAGATTAGGGAATTTTGCGCTGAGATCGGTAAAGAATGCCTGATCAAAATTTCCGACCAGAATAATTGCTCCGAAGTGATTTTCGTCATTCAGCTTTTTGAGCATAACCAATGCTGTTTTGTTCCAGGAAAGAATAACTGTATGACCGTGATTTTTTATTGTTTTCAATCCGCTTGCTCCTTTCATTTTATCTTCAACCATCATTGAGGCTATCAGACCGGTAAAAGCCGAAAAAAGCGTAAATCCCGTCAGAATAAGAAATATTCCGACAATTCTTCCGGTATCGGTGGATGGAACGACATCGCCGTACCCGACTGTCGTAACCGTAACGATTGACCACCAAAAGGCATCCATAAAACTGTTTACGTTTGAAGATCCTGATTTTGTTTTTTCTATCGCCAGAATAAGAGTCGAACTTAATATTATAAGAAAGAAAATAAAAACCGTAACAATAAATAAGAGTTTAAACATCTCTTTTCTGCGAAAAAAACGTTTTATCTTGGCTATTGTTTTCATTTTCCGTCCTTTTACCGATTATTTTTTTATTCTATTGAGTTTTGTTGATTAAAAAATATTTATTCAGCTTAATCATTTTCTAAATCTGAAATGACCAAAATATTAATCGGTGCGTTTTATTGGCAAAAGATTTATCGTAAAATTTTGAACAGATTCTCTGAACTTATTTAATTATAAATAGTTATATTCATATCTTATTTGTTTTTTGTTCTTTTTGTTTTATATTTTCCGGAAATTAAAAAGATCGCAAATGAAATCAATTAAGCTGAAAAAGCAATATTTAAGTAAAAAATTAAATGCGCCTTTAACGCAAATATTTTTTTTGTTGTAATATTTTGTTATATTTTTCTTTCTTATATTCTAAAAATTTCCTGAAATATTTTTTTGTAAACTTTGCTTGATTTTTGCTTTTTATCTTTAAATATTAAGAAAATAGGATAATGGCAAGAAAATTAATTGACGGAGAAAGGGTTGTTTTTACTTTTCACGCAAAGAATAATAAGCTGTCAAAAATGGAGAAATAAATGATAAAAAGAATAAATATATTGTTGCTTGTCTTACTTTTTCTGGCAGGGTGCGGCAAAAAAGGAATAGATGAAAACATTACCGAAGTAACTTTTTGGCATTCTATGGGAGGACCTCTCGGGGAAGCTCTTAAAGAGTTGATTAAGGAGTTTAACGAAACCCATGAGGATATTCATATAAAAGAGATCGGTATGGGAAATTATACCGCTCTTTCTCAAAAATTGATGGCATCTGTTCAAGCGGATAATAATCCTGATATTGCTCAGGTTTTTGAATCTTGGACGGCGGGAATGATAAAAGAAGGAAAAATCGTTGCTATCAGTGACTTTATCGCTGCCGATCCGAGTTTTACGGACGAAGATTTGGATGATGTTTATGACGTTTATTTGGAAAGCAATACCGTAAACGGTAAATTCTGGTCTTTCCCGTTCAATAAAAGCGTAAGATGTCTTTATTACAACAAGGATCTTTTCTTTCAAAACGATTTGGACCCCAACAAACCGCCCAAAACTTGGGACGAATTTCGAAAAGTTTGTGAAGTTTTAACCAAAGATAAAGATAAGGACGGGGTTCCGGAGATTTACGGGACAACATTTTCCATTGCAGCCTGGCAATTTGAGAACTTGCTTCTGCAAGCAGGCGGAGAAATTATGTCTCCCGACTTCTTGACACCGAGATTTCAGGAAGAACCAGGAGTTGAAGCTTTGGAATTTTTGAACGGATTATTAAAAGATAAATTGGCTTATCTCTCTACAGGTTACGAGGGTCAAAGCGATTTTCTTGCAGGTAAAGTAGGTATGGTCGAAGGTTCCAGCGTCTCTATGGCGTATATGAAAAGAACCGGAATTAACTTTAATATGGGAATTGCCGCCATTCCTTATCAAAAGACCAAAAGAAATATTATCAGCGGAACGAATGTTTGTATATTCAAAAATAAGGATCCTGAGACGGAACAGGCCGCCTGGGAATTCGTGAAATGGTTTTCTCGACCGGAACAAACTGCTCGCTGGTCCGAAAAGACCTATTATATGCCGGTGCGAAAAAGCGCTTTCGAGCAACCGTGTTTAAAAAAGCGTCTTGATGAAAATCCCGAAATTGCGGATGTGTTCGATCAATTGAATTATGCGTCGTTTGAACCGCCGATAAGTCAATGGTATCAAGTCAGAAAATATCTTGAAGAACATGTGATAGAAAAAGTAATCAGAGGTATTTTAAAGCCTGAAGAAGCTCTTGAAAAGGCTGCCGAAGAAATGAAAAAATTAATTGAAAAAGATAAAGAGGATAAAAATGAATAATATAAATATTACTTTTCCCGATAACTCCGTAAAGGAGTTTCCCGTAAATATAACGCCTTTGGATATTGCCGAGGGAATAAGTCATAATCTTGCTTTGCGTTCAGTATGCGCAGAAGTTAACGGCAAACTTGTCGATATGGATTCCGCCATTACGGAAGATGCTGCAATCAAATTGTTTTCTTTCGATTCGCCCGAAGGAAAAGAAGTGTATTGGCACAGCTCCGCTCATCTTATGGCTCAGGCTGTACAAGAACTTTATCCCGACGTAAAAGTAACCATCGGTCCCGCCATCGAAAACGGCTTTTATTATGACTTTGACAGAGAAAAATCTTTCTCGGATGAAGAATTGGAAAAAATAGAAGAGAAAATGATTGAATTGTCAAAAGCCTCCTTGGTTTTCAAACGCGAAGAGATGCCAAGAGAAAAGGCAATGGAAATGTTCGATAAAATGGGGGAAACGTATAAAACCGAAATTTTGAACGAAATAGATAAAGATGAAGTTATTTCAGTTTACAGACAAGGTGATTTTGTTGATCTTTGCAGAGGTCCCCATATTTCGGATACCTCAAAAATAAAAGCCGTAAAATTGTTGAAAACTTCCGGAGCCTATTGGCGCGGAGACGAGTGCAATAAAATGCTCAAACGTATTTACGGTATTACTTTCCCGTCCAAAAAAGAATTAAAAAAATATCTTAAGAATTTGGAAGAAGCCAAGAAAAGAGATCACAGAAAAATAGGTAAAGAGTTGGATCTTTTTTCTATTTCCGAAAATATCGGTCCCGGTCTCGTGCTTTGGCATCCCAACGGCGCGCTTATGCGTTCGGTAATCGAAAGTTATTGGAAAGAAGAGCATTTTAAAGCCGGATATGATTTGGTAAACACGCCTCATATCGGTAAAGCCGAATTATGGAAAACAAGCGGTCATTTGGGATTTTACAACGAAAGCATGTACAGTTCCATTGAGGTGGAAGGACAGGATTATTATCTGAAACCGATGAATTGTCCTTTCCATATCGAGATTTATAATTCTCAAAAACGCAGTTATAGAGAACTTCCCGTACGTTATGCCGAAATGGGTACGGTTTACAGGTACGAACGCTCCGGCACGCTTCACGGCTTGATGCGAGTAAGAGGATTTACCCAAGACGACGCGCATATTATTTGTACGCCCGAGCAATTGGATAATGAAGTTGAAAAATTAATCGATTTTTCTTTTGCGATGTTGCGAGCATTCGGATTCCGCGATTTTCAGGTTTATCTTTCCACCAAACCCGAAAAATCCGTAGGCGAGGATGCCGATTGGGAAAAAGCAACCGCTTCTCTTAAAGCTGCTCTCGAAAAACACGAAATAGAATATGAAGTCGATGAAGGCGGAGGAGCTTTTTACGGACCGAAAATCGACATAAAAATAAAAGATGCTTTGGACAGATCATGGCAATGCAGCACGGTTCAATTTGATTTTAATCTTCCGGGACGCTTTAATATGCAATACACCGGAGCGGATAATCAAACCCATCGTCCTTTCATGTTACACCGGGCTTTACTCGGCTCCATGGAGCGTTTCTTCGGAACGTTAATAGAATATCACGGCGGAAATTTCCCGGTTTGGTTATGTCCGACTCAGGTTACGGTTATCCCGGTTTCGGATAATTTCAGCGAGTATGCCCGAAAACAATACGAAATATTAAGGAAAAACGGCATCAGAGCCAAAATTGATTTAAGAAACGAAAAAATGGGCTACAAAATCAGAGAAGCCGAAAAACAAAAAGTTCCGTATATGTTTATCGTCGGCGGAAGAGAAGCGGAAACCGATACCGTTTCGGTACGTCGTCATACAAAAGGCGATTTAGGTTCTTTGTCTTCGGAAGAAGCCGTTAAAACCGTTCTGGAAAGCATAAACGAAAGACAATAATTTTAATGAATCGGAGATCTTTTGAATACTTTTGAAATAATAAAATCCGAATTTGAAAAAGTTGCCGATGCCGTTTTAAAAGCCGGCAATGCGATTGACGAAAATTACGAAAAAGCCGTTGAACTTATTTATAATTGTAAAGGACACGTAATTGTTGCCGGAATAGGCAAAACCGGAATTATCGGCAGAAAAATGGCAGCTACCTTAACCAGTACCGGGACAACTGCCGTTTTTCTTCATGCGGCGGAAGGGATTCACGGAGATTTGGGAATAATTACGGAAAATGACGTAATTATAGCGATCTCTTATTCGGGAAATTCATCGGAATTGGTTTCCTTGATCCCGTTTTTCAAATTAAGAAAATGTCCGATTATCGCATTTACGGGGAATGCCGATTCCAAATTGGCAAAAAACTCCGATGTCTTTATAAATTGTCGGGTTGATACGGGTTTGGAACCGTTTGATTTGGTTCCGACTGTTTCCACTACTCTTACTTTGGCTGCCTGCGATGCGGTGGCAGTGGCTGTTTTGAAGAAGAAAAATTTTGAAATTCATGATTTTGCTCTTTTTCATCCGGGAGGAACCATCGGCAAAAAACTGCTTTTGAAAGTTGATGATTTAATGCACTCGGGAGAGAAAAATCCTGTAATAGATACGGATGCAAGTTTGCATGACGTTATTTTGAAAATGTCTTCTCCTAATTTGGGTTGTACCAACGTTATAGACAAAGAAGGAAAACTTGTCGGAATAATTACGGACGGCGATCTTCGCAGAATGCTTGTCAAAAATCCCGATTTAAATACCGTTTTGGCGGAATCCATTATGACGAAAAACCCGAAAACCGGATTTCCCGGGATGTTGGCGGTGGAAGCTTTGAATTTGATGGAAAAATATAAAATCACCATGTTGCCGATTGTCTGCGACGACAAAAAACCGGCGGGAATGCTGCACATGCACGATCTTATAAATGCCGGCGTTGTCGGATAAAGATTTATTTTCCTGAAAAAAGAAACCCTTTTCGATTTGCGAAAAGGGTTTTTTATATTTTAATTTATTGAATTAATAAGTTATATATTCCAGATAATGATCTGAATCGGGAAATTTGTAATTGAGTCTTTTTTTCGGGTCAAAGGATTTTCCGTTTTCGTCTCTCAATTCTATGTGCAGGTGGGAAGGTTTACCGCTTCTTATAAGGTTTCCGGTAACTCCCGTTAAGCCCACGACTGTATTATTGTCCACCATTTGACCTTTTTTCACAAATACCGAATCAAGATGCGCATAAAGAGATTCAAATCCTTCCGGATAAACAATGCGTACTATTTTTCCGTATTCCACATCAACGGTTGAATAATCTCCTTTGCTGTTTACGCAGTCAGCCGGAATCATATAATTCGGATCATCGCTGACATCGGTAACTATTCCTGTTTTACAAACAGGATAAACTTGCGTATGACGGGGAACAAACAGGTCAATGCCTTCGTGCCAACGTCTGAATTCTCCCGTTCTTCGTCTTGCTCCGTATTTATCTTGATTGTAAATATGAATATATTGTGAGATAAGCTCATCAATAGTTTCCTCTCCTCCGAAAGGAGAATAAGTTTTATGAGCTTCTTTCAAATATTCGTTTGTTCGGACGTAAATTGTGTCCTTAACCGTTAAACCGTTGCGAATTAACATAGTGTCGTTTTGCACATCGAAGATTTTGATCTTTTGCAATCGATTTTTCAGCTCTTTGTTTTGGCTGTACAAAACATAAATTAAAGATATAATGCTTACAATAATTAAAAATCTTAATATTTTCGGAAAAACATTTCTTCTTTTTTTCATAATTACCTCAGATTATTATTGATTTGTGCCTATGGGCATGACATTGGATATTTACGGCTGCCGGAAGCGATGCTATATGGCAGGGAAAAGTTTCTATCATGACTTTAAGAGCCGTTATTTTACCGCCCAGACCTTGAGCTCCGACATTTGATTTATTTATTAAGTTTAAAATTCTTTCTTCCATTTCCGCATAACCTTTGTGCGGATTTGTTTCGGAAAGATCTCTCAATAATGCTTTTTTGGCAAGAAAAGCGGCATAATCAAAGCTTCCGCCCAGTCCTGCTCCTACAATCATGGGCGGACAGGCGTTGCCTCCGGCTTTTATCGCGCAATCGGCAATCCATTCTTCTATTTTTTCTGCGGGAGTTGCCGGAGTAAACATTTTCAATTGACTCATGTTTTCCGCTCCGCCTCCTTTTGCCGCAACGGTAATTTTTAATTTATCTCCCGGAACAATTTCGGTGTAAATAATCGCCGGCGTGTTGGTTTGGGTATTTTCTCTGTCCAAAAGAGGATCTTTTACTATTGATTTTCTCAAATAATTCTTTTTGTAAGCTCTTTCTGCCGCTTTATTTACGGCAACCGATAAATTTTCTCCGGTTAAATGAACCTCTTGACCTATTTCCAAAAAAACAAAAGCTGTTCCCGTATCCTGACAGATAGGTTTTTCCGTTTTTTCCGCTTTTTCGCAATTATCCAGTAAAATAGAAATAATGTCTTTTGCCAAAGGAGATGTTTCTTCTCTAAAAGCTTTTTTTTGCAGTTTTATAAGTTCTTTGTCAGCAACGAAAGCAATTTCTTTAAATAATTTTTCTGTTTCTTCGGAAATCTTTTCCGTGTTGATGATTCTCATTTTTCTATCCTCAATTTTTACCGTAAAAAATAATTTATTGCTTTGTTTTTTTTAAATAAATCTTACGCCTTTGGTTGAAAAAGCATTCAGATTGAGTTCGGCAAATTCTTTATTTTTGTATTTATTGATTGCCGCTGCTCCGATCATTGCCGCATTGTCCATGCAAAATTTAAGAGACGGGCAATAAAATTTGTATTTGTGTTTTTTGCTTAATTTCAGCAGTTTTTTGCGTAAACCGGAATTAGCTGAAACTCCTCCGGCAACAATTAAAGTATCGGCTTTCTTGGCTGCAACTGCTGCCGATGCTTTTCTTGAAAGACTGTCTGTTATTGCTTCTTGAGCGGATGCAGCTATATCTGCGATATGTTTTTCTCGTTCTTCGGGGGAGAGTTTGTTTACAAAATTAAAAACGGATGTTTTAAGACCGCTGAAACTGAAATCAAAGTTATCTTTTCTGTTCATTGCGCGAGGGAATCGGTAATATTCGGGATTTCCTCTTTGAGCCAGTTTATCTATAACGGGACCGCCCGGATAGCCGAGTTTGAGAAGTTTTGCCGTCTTATCAAAAGCTTCGCCCGCCGCATCGTCTCTGGTTCTGCCTATAATTTCAAATTCTTTTTCGGATTTAAACCAAACCAATTCCGTATGACCGCCGGATACGACCAATGCAACGTAAGGCGGTTTTATGTCGCGATGTTCTATTTTAACGGCGGCAATGTGTCCGAGCATGTGATTTACGGCAATAAGAGGCTTGTTTAAAGAGTAAGCCAGAGATTTTGCAAATGATACTCCGACAAGCAATGCTCCGATTAATCCCGGATTTACCGAGACGGCAACGGCATCAATGTCATTAAAAGAAACTTTTGCCTCTTTCATGGCTGCTCTCGTAAGCGGCATAATATTTTTCATATGAAGTCTGGATGCCAACTCGGGAACTACTCCTCCGAAATCTGCATGTTGAGGCTGGGAGGACGTAACATTTGACAACACGCTGTAATCGCTGTCTATTACGGATACGGATGTATCATCGCAACTTGATTCGAATGCCAAGATTTTAAATTTATTCATTGGATTTTACCTTAACTGTTTGAGGTGTATATTTGATTATTTTTAAGCCGGGAGGAATTTCCACGTCTAATTTTTGTTTTTGTCCGGCTTTTAATTTTTTATCTTTAACGGAGATTTTTATTTTTGATTTTTTCATGTTATTCAGAATATCTTCCGATCCCTCCAGAAGAACGCTTGCTTTTTGAGGAATTATCGTAACATTTTGTTCATGAGGATAATGTATGGGAAGAAGACTGAACATTTTTTGAATAATTCTGGTTTCCTCTATTTCGATGTTTGCCGTTTCGGGTTGAACCTGTATTGCTCCTTTCGGAATTATGAGTCGAGTTTCCAAATGAGAGTTTTTTATTCTTTGTTCGGCAAGCGGATAAGTTTCTACGGTCTTTATTAATTTCAGTTTTTGTTCCGGTCCGGTAACGGTGCATTTAGACGGATTTATTTTCATCTTTTTTCTGGCAAAGTAAATTTCGTCTTTTTCTCCGGCATATTTTACTTTTACGGGAAGTCGGACTGATTTTATGCGATCTGTCTTTAAAAGAATTTTTTTGTTCGGATCTGTTTCCAGTTTAGTATAATGGACGTATTCCGGAAGTATGACGTTGTCGCCGGAAATTTTTAAAACATTGTTCCAGTATTTAAAATTTGATGCGTCAACAAGGCAGTAGCCTTTTTTTGTAAGTGAAAATATTGCCAGGTCAATTCCTCTGGCAGTGAGTTTAAATCTTATATTTTTGTTTCTTTCCGAATCCATCAAAATTAAATTATCCGGTATATTTACTGTTTGTATGGGTAAATAAATATCTATGGTTTTTTCCGAAAGAAGCATTCCCGAGAACCAGAGAACAACCGCTAATGTCAATGCGAGAATTTTTAAGCCGATATCTTTTATCATTATTATCCTTTATTTTTATCGTTTTAAGATTATTTATTATAAAATATGACAGCAAAATTTTTATTTTAAAGATTATTTGTCAAACAATCAATTCTGTATTTTAAGCCGTAAAATCAAGGGAAAAGCAAATATTCCTGTTTTTATTATCATAATATCATTTTTTTTCTTGTCCAAAAAAAAGCCGGTTAAAATTATGTCATCTTTAAAAAAGTAAACTTATATCTGTTGCTCAATTGTTTTTACAAAATATAACGACATGCAGCTTGATAAAAAAAAATTAAAAAATACAGGAAAATTCAGGAGGAAACATCTAATGCTTGATCTTTTGAGAACAAAATCCAAACATATCATTTGGGCTACTGCAATAATATTTATTGCCGGTATGGCTTTTATGGCGGCACCGAATTTAGGCTCGAGAAAATCGGCTTATGTCGGAGAAATATTCGGAGATAAAATATCTTACAACGAGTTTTATGAATTGTCAAAAACAGAATACGGAAATTTCCAACAACAAAATCCTGACAGGGAAATTGACGAAAGAGCTCTTGCCGAAATCAGAGAAAGGGCTTGGAATAATTTGGTGCAAAGAAAAATTTTTGATCGCGCAATTAAGAAAATGCATATAAAAGTTACTGATGCGGAAGTAATCGAAAAAATTAAAAATGATCCGCCTGCTTATATTAAAGAAGCCGAAATATTTAAGACCGACGGAAAATTCGACAAAGAAAAATATCTGAATGCGGTTGTTACAAACGAACCTGTTAATATGGATTGGCTCGAAGAACAAATCAGAGCAAGTTTGCCTTATCAAAAATTAATTGATGAGATTAATGCTCAGGTTGAAGTTACGGATGATGAAGTGAAAGAAGAATTTATTCTTCAAAATGATCTTGCTGACGTGAAAACAATTTATTTTGATTCAAAAAAAGCGGATAAAGATACAGTTACGCCGACAGATGCCGAAATGAAGGAATATTACGAAAAAAATAAAGATGAAAAATATGAAAAAGGTCCTTCCAGAAAATACAAATACGTAAGAATTGCTTTGGAACCGAGCGCTTCCGATAAGAAAGAAGCCGAAGAAAGAGCAAACGAAGCTTATAACAGAGCCGTTAAAGGCGAAGATTTCGGCGAGCTTGCGAAAGAACTTTC
This sequence comes from Candidatus Cloacimonadota bacterium, assembly GCA_002742885.1. Taxonomy (GTDB): domain Bacteria; phylum Cloacimonadota; class Cloacimonadia; order Cloacimonadales. Next base: position 33,966 of record PDOO01000037.1, on the reverse strand, counting down.
CGAAGGTCCGTCCGCTCCTAAAGGCGGAGACTTGGGTTACTTTGCCAAAAATAAAATGGTTAAGCCTTTTTCAGATGCCGCATTTGCCATGAAAAAAGGGGAAATCAGTAAACCGGTGGAAACACGTTTCGGATTTCACGTAATTAAAGTTTTTGATAAAAAGAAAAACAAAAACGGCGAAGAAGAAGTGAAAGCAAGCCATATTCTTATCGAAGTAAAACCTTCCGAAGAAACCAAAGAAAAACTTCAAGTAAAAGCCGAAGAATTCTTTGCTTCCGCTGAGGAAGACGGTATTGATAAAGCTGCCGAAAATATGAAATACGACGTAAAAGAAACAAGCAAATTCCTCGAAAATTCTCAATATATTTCAGGAATGGGAAAACAGCCTGCTCTCGTTTCATTTGCTTTCGAAAATAAAGTCGGAGCTATGCCGGAACCGGTTAAGACAGAAAAAGGAGATTTCTTTATTTCCGAAATTTCTTTTGCCAAAGGTACCCATATCGAAGAATTTGAAGAAGTTAAAAATCGCGTAAAATCTGCTGTCTCAAAAGAGAAAAAACTTGCTTGGTCGGAAAAAGAAGCTCAAAAATTCGTTAAAGACAATACGCCTGATAAATATTTTAAAGTTGCCGAAAAAACGAAACTTACCGTTAACGAAAATAAAGGTTTTAAAGGAAACGGCTCTCTTAAAGGCATAGGAAAAAACGAAGACAACAATAAGATAATATTCGAAACTGCCGTCAAAAGCTGGACTAAACCTTTGAAAGGAAATAACGGTTATTATATCGCAAATCTTATTTCCAGAACTAAACCGGATATGAAGAAGTTTGATGAAGAAAAAGAAAGTATTCGCAAAACTTTAACGAGCAGAAAAGAAAATAAACATTATCGAGAATGGTATGATGAACAAAAAGCCGAAGCTCATATTATTGATAATCGCGCCAAGTTCTTTTAATCTCCGGATTATTTGAGTATTTAAAGGGGCTGTTCGAAAAGAGCAGCCTCTTTTTTTATTCTGAATCGAGAGCGTTTATGGCGGTATATATTTATAATTTTTGTTTTTCTGTATAATTGCGTCCTTCTTGACAAAATAAATTTCGAAAATGCCTTAAAAAATGCCGGTAAGAAAGAAAAATAAATAATAAATTGAAATACACAAATGCAAATTAAAAATAATACGTATAAATTTTAACTTTTTAATTAATAATTACGGTAAACTTCTCAGCTTTTTTATCTGATAATGCTGAATAAACAAGATTACGGATAAATAATTTGCCGACTTTTTAAAATATCTTTTTTTACATGGCTTATTCTCATTTTTCAGTAAATTAATTCTTAAAATAAATACATTTTAACTTATTGTTTTATAATATGAAAGATAAAATATTAGTTGAAGCTTATTTTTAGATTGACAATAAGTTAGACTCTCCAAATTTGTTGAATTTACATTAATAAGGAGTTTGTTTATGAGGACATTAAGCGAATTAAAGCCGGGCGAGAAAAGTATTATTGCGGACGTTTCTTCTGATTCCAAAATAAAAAGAAAATTGGTTGAAATGGGCATAACCAAGGGAGAGGAAGTTGAAATGATCCGAGTTGCCCCGCTGGGAGATCCGATAGCGGTAGAAATAAGAGGTTATAAATTAACGATAAGAAAAAACGATGCAAAACATATTAAAATTAAATAATTTATCGGAGTTATGATGAGTAAACTTAAAATTGCATTGGCGGGAAACCCCAACAGCGGCAAAACTACAATATTTAACCGGATTACCGGAGCAAACCAAAAAACCGGAAATTATCCCGGGGTAACCGTAGAACAAAAAGAAGGTCATTACAAATTTGAAGGAGATCTTTATGATGTTATCGATCTGCCCGGTATTTACAGTTTGTCTCCCAATTCACCGGAAGAAATCATTGCCCGGGATGTAATCATAGAATCTAAGCCGGACTTGACAGTTAATATTATTGATGCCTCAAACCTGGAGCGAAATCTATATCTGTCTTCTCAATTAAAAGAAATGAATGTTCCGCTTTTGCTGGTATTCAATATGTGGGATATTGTCGAAAAAGAAGGAATTAAAATTGATATAAAGAAAATATCGGAATATTTCGGAGCCGACATCGTTACCGTTTCCGGAATAAGCAGAGACGGTTCTGAAATCATAAAAGCGGCAATTAAAAAAAATCTTAACATCAAACATGAAAATCATCTTAAATACAGCGAAAAAGCTGAATCTGTCATTAAAGAAACCGAAAGCATTATTGCCGATAAAATTAACGGCAAAACCGGAGTTTCTCCTCGTTGGTTTTCCGTAAAAGTTTTGGAAAAAGACCCTTATGTATCCCGGTATTTGAATAAAAATGAGCTTATTCAAAAACAATTATCCGATAAAATTGAAGAATTTGAAAAATCCGTCGGAGAAAAATCCGATATTTATTTTGCCGATCAGCGTTACGAAGTTATTTCTGAAATATGCGGTAAATTCATTAAAAGAGACAAAAATAAGAAAAAATCCGTTTCCGACAAAATAGATGCGGTCGTTACAAATACATTTTTGGGGATTCCGATTTTTCTTATTTTAATGTATTTTGTTTTTAAATTAACTTTTGTCGTCGGCGATCCGTTTATGGGAATGATCGAAACATTCTTCGGATACTTGGGCGATGTTATTTCCGGATTATGGCCGGAAGGAAGCGAAAGTTTACTGCGTTCCTTAATCGTGGACGGGGTAATCGGCGGAGTCGGCGGAGTAGTTGTTTTCTTGCCCAATATCATTCTTTTGTTCCTTGCCATTGCCATTCTGGAAGGAACCGGGTACATGTCCAGAGCGGCATTTATTATGGACAGATTAATGAGAGCGTTGGGACTTCACGGCAACAGTTTTATTCCGATGCTCATAGGTTTCGGATGTACGGTTCCGGCAATCATGGCAACCAGAACATTGGCTAACAAAAAAGATAGATTTACAACCATAATGGTAAGTCCGTTAATGAGTTGCGGAGCCAGATTGCCTATTTACGCTTTAATTATTCCGGCATTTTTCTCGGATCAGTGGCAGGCAAGAATTTTATGGATTGTTTATTTTACCGGAATATTATTGGCAATCATTGCAGCCAAGGTATTGCGTTCAACCGTTTTTAAAGGAGAAGTCGAATCTTTTGTTATGGAACTTCCTCCTTATAAATTCCCGACTGTAAGATCAATTTTAATGCAAATGTGGACACGAGCCGGCATTTACCTTAAAAAAGCCGGAACCATTATCCTGGCAATCTCCATTATTATGTGGGTTTTGGCAGTTTTCCCGCGAAACGAAGCAATAGGCGAAAAATACGAAGCGAAAATTGCGCAAGTCAACTCAATGCAAATTTCCGATGAAGCAAAATCAGAAAAAATTCAAAATTTGGAATTTCAAATGTCGGCTGAAGAAATGGCATACACCGTTACCGGACGTTTCGGAAAAGTTATTGAACCGATAATCAAACCTTTGGGATTTGACTGGAGAATCGGCGCCGCCATGGTCGGAGCATTTGCCGCCAAAGAAGTATTTGTTGCCCAACTCGGCGTTGTTTATTCCGTCGGGGAAGCGGATGAAGAATCAGATACGCTCAGAGACAAATTAAAAGATAATTATAATGCTTTACAGGCATTTGCCATTATGATTTTTGCTTTGATAAGCGCTCCCTGCATGGCGACTATTGCCATAACCAAAAGAGAAACCAACTCTTGGAAATGGGCAGCCGCTCAATTAATAGGTTTAACTGTTTTGGCTTACCTGATTACCTTGCTGGTTTATCAGGGCGGTTTATTGTTAGGATTCGGAGCAATGTAAATGGAATTGGCAATAATAGGCGTAATCGTTGCGGGAGCTGTGTTTTTTTTGATAAAGTCCTTGAAAAAAACATCAGGATCGGGAAGTTGCAACTGCTCTTCCTGCGATATCGAAAAATCAGGTTCCGGAAAATGTCATAAATAAAAAAAATATATTGCAACTCGGTAAAACGGGTTGCGATATTTTTAAAACTGAGAGTTATGTTTATCTAACAAAAAATTTTAGAAGAAAAAAATAAATACAAAAGGAGAATATCATGGCAAAGAAAACCGTTAAGGTCTTAATATTGCTCTTGTTCGCTGTTACGGTATTTGCTGACTATCAAATGCCGTCAATTCACACATCCATTATGCTTGATTCCAAATTTTACAGCGGAAATCAAGCCAATAAAGGAAACTACGATAATGATAACAGATTTCAGGTTCGTAAAGCGGCTGTTGAAATTGAAGGCGAGATAAACGAATATCTTGAATATACTTTTGAATTCGGTTTATCTACTTGCATAGGCAAAGGAGCAGAATTAAAAGTTATGGATGCCGGCATAGCTTACAATCTCAATGAAAACATTTCGTTCGGATTGCAACAGGGTCATGTTTTAAGAGGCTTTGCTTCCATTACCGATTGTCGCGAGAGATTGACTATTGAAAAGCCGATTTTTCAAAAAACATTCGGAACTTGTCATCCCACCGGATTTGTTGCTGACGCTTTCTTTGAATTATCCGAGTATTCCGATATTGAAATTGAATTGGCTTTATTGAACGGAACCAACGGAACTCTTACGAAAGAACATGATTACAACATAGGGGCAATTTACAATACTCCTCTTCCCGGTCTCGGTTTTTCCGGAAGTTATACCATGACCAACAGTTTAAATTATTACGATGAAAACTACCAACAATACGATGACAGAGGTTACAGAGCCAATTTCGGTATCAGATATGAACCTGCCGATTTCCATTTTTCAACCGAATATTACTTGGGCGAAGGTTTCCAAAAAAGTGATCAGGAAATGGAAGCTTATTACGTACAAAGCGGATACGCAATCCAAATCAATCATGCAAGACTTCAATATATCGAGCCTTACGTGATGTATGAATTTTGGAATAAAGATAAGGGCAGCGATGTCGATTCCGAGTACGGTTACGTAAATTGCGGACTTGTTGCTTCATTGTCGGAAGCAGTAAAATTAAAATTCAATTACCAAGAAGAAATAAAGCATCCGGGTAACGGCGCGGTTGCTCATACACCTTCAAGTTTTATTATGAGATTACAATTCGGATTATAAAAAGGAGAAAAAAATGAAAAAAATCTTATTTATCTGCTTAGCCTTTCTTGCATTGGCAAACATCTTAAATGCGGGAGAAATTGTTTTGAACCCTTCTGACGATATGTACACCGATTTGGAACACCCTGCCGCAAATCCCGATCAAAGTCAACTTTGGGTTGCCGATTTTAATCCTTCAAATCATCATGAAAGAATAATGATAAAATTTGATCTTTCGGAACTTCAAGACAAAACTGTTACTTCCGCCGTATTGTCTTTATCCAGATTTTTCAGTTGCCCGAGCAGCGGAACAACTTCCACAAATTTTTACGCAATTACTCAAGATTGGAACGAAAATACTTGGAATCCGCATGAACACGTCGCTTTTGACCAAAATATCTCAATGCCTTATGTTTTCAGCGGACCGGGCGGAGGAAATCACGTTGAATTTGACGTTGATATTACCGATTTTCTCAATGCCATGATTGATGCCGGCATGATGAACGGATTTATCATAAAGTCAAATCCGAATCAAAAGTTCAGTAAGTTTTATTCCAAAGATTGCGCAAATCCCGCTTATCGTCCTAAACTTACCGTTACTTACAGCGATGTTGCCAATGACGACGTTGTTGAAAATATCGGAATTTCTTTGAAACAAAACTATCCGAATCCTTTTTCTTTGCAAGCAATCGAAAGAAACGGCGCAACCAACATCGAATTTTCTTCGGATAAAGACGAAGAAATTAATTTATCCGTATTTGACGTTAAAGGTCGTCTCGTTAAAGAATTGGTAAACGGAAAGACTGCAAAAGGACCGCATACAGTCAGCTGGGACGGTAAAGATTACAATAATAAAAACGTTGCAAGCGGAATTTATTTCTATCGTCTTAAAACGTCGTCACGCATGACCTCTAAAAAAATCATAGTTGTTAAGTAATTATGAATAAGATCATTACTTTAATCTTGCTTTTTGTTGTTTGGGGTCTTTTTGCCAAGGATTATGATCTCAAAGAATATAAAAAAGAAGCTGAAAAATTTCTGGGAACGAAATCCGTTGAGGTAAAAGTTTCCGGTGAATATCGTTATGCGGAAGTAAAGACGGAAAACCAAACACGTTATTTTCTGATGACGGGTGATTTTGCTAAGCTTAAAGGCTATAAAGGCATTACCAATTCAGCCTTAATTCTTGATGAAAAACTGAACGTAAAAAAAGCAAAAATTCTGGAAAGCGAAGATACAAGAAGTTTTGTCCGAAAAATTAATCGTAAAGGCTTTATGGAACAATTCGGCAAAGGCAAAAAAATAGAACTTGTTACAGGAGCAACCATTACGAGTAAGAATATCGTCAAATCCATCTTGTTGACCAAACGTAAATTCGGTAAATTAATCGGATTAAGCGAATAATCCGAATTTATTAAAATTAAAACTTATACTTGAAACCTTGAATATTATTTTTTATTCAGGGTTTCTTTTTTAGCTCAAAATTCAAATAAAATTAAAAGGAGAAACGGAATGAATCTCATAAAAGCAATAAAATTATTTATAACGGCAGGGATTTTGCTTCTGTCATTCAATTTATGCGGAGAGATTATTTTCAGTGAAAATTTTGAAAATTCTTCCGACTGGCCGGAGGGCTGGTCAACTCTTGATGCAAATGATACCGGAGACGAATTTTGGATAATGACCGACGGTTACGGGCATAACGGAAGTTCCAATTATCTGTATCTGGCAAACAATTGTTACGGAGATAAGGAAAACTGGGTTTTTATGCCTTTGCAAAGCGTTCAAACCGGAGACACTCTTTCCTTTTACGGTCATTACGATTCATCGGGATGGGGACCGGAAATTTTACAGATAAAAGTTTCTTCCGGAGGAAATTCTCCGACTGATTTTACTTATCAAATTGCCGAAACCGAAATCAACTCTGACGAATGGGTAAAATATAAATATGATCTTTCCGAATTTGACGGTCAGGACATTTATTTGGCTTTGGTTTGCGTAACTCCCGGAGATAACGGGTATTATCTTTATCTCGACGATTTTGAAATAACAAGAAGCGATGATGAGGAAATAAATAATTTTGCGATAACTGAAAATTTCGTTACCGGTCAGGCTTTTGCCGGACTTTCCTTTGCGCATCAAATCACGCTCAAAAATACCGGGAATACCGATGATGTTTACAATTTTTCATTACAGTCATCCTCAGAACTTGATTATGATGTTACGGACGAAGAAGGCAATACTGTAACGGAGATAAGTTTAAGTCCTCAAGAAAGTAAACTGATCTCAGTTTCTTCTTTTATTGAAGAGAACAGTTCTTTGGTCGGAGAAACGGAAAATCTTACCATTGCTTTTACTTCCCTAAACGATGAAGAACTTATTAATTATTTTGAAGCTGAAACGGTAATAAATGCTTCCGTAAATCAATTCCCTTATGTTGAGAATTTTGATTCTTTGACTCCTCCTGATTTTGCCGACGGATGGACGGTTATAAATGCCAACAACGATGCTTATCCGTGGATTACCGCAGAGGGAGATAAAGCAAACTCCTCGCCTAATTACGCCAAGGTTCGCTATAATGCAACTCAAGCCGCCGATGATTGGCTTATTACGCCTGCCGTTTTATTGGAAGCCGGTCAATCTTATCAAATAAATTTCTCTTATCGCGAAAACTTCGGCAACTTCACGGAAAAATTCTCTTTTTTTGTCGGAGACAATGCTCTTGTCGATGCTATGACGACTCAATTATTTATTGATGAAGATGTTACGGAAACTGAATATCAAGATGCGGCAATCATGTTTACCCCGTCTGCAGCCGGAGCTTATTTTTTCGGATGGCATTGTTATTCCGATGCTGATCAAGCCGCCTTTTTATTGGATGATTTCCAAATTTCTTCTTTTGAAGAAGAGATTGATCTTGCCGTTACCGGGATTTCCTCAAATAAAACAAGTATTGAATTCGGGGAAGAAATTGTTTTTTCGGCAACTTTACGCAACAACGGTAATTCTGTTCAGCAGAATATAGGAGTAAATTGTTTTGTGGAGAACGAAGTTTTTGAGACAATTACAACGGATGAACTGGGAATCAATGCCGAAACGGAAATAAGTTTTACTTATACCGGAGCAATTCCTGAGGGCATGAAAACATTTAGATTCGAGCTTGTTTCCGAAGACGACGACAATACAAACAATTTTGCGGAAATTGATTTTGAAACAGTTGATCCGAATATTCCGCCGACCGAATCTCCGATTTTCAGCCATGAATCGGGATTTTATTCTCCTTTTGAGTTGGAGCTTTCCTGTACTGACGAGGAAGCTCAAATTTATTATACGGAAGACGGTTCCGAACCGACAACGGAATCTCAAGTTTATTCTTCTCCTATTGCCGTTGACGAATCAAAAACGGTAAAAGCGTTTTGCAAAAAAACAGGAGTTTATCCGAGCGAAATCGTAACAAAAGAATATATAACGGAAGAAACAACTCTTTTGCCTTATAATTGTTTTTTCCCGGAAGGCATGAATTTGTCTGAAAGCTGGAAATCAATGTCCGGGATTTTATCGGAAAATTCTGATTTAACTCCTGATTGGACGGCTTGGATTTTGGATGAATATTTAAATGAAGAGAACAGCGAAAATTTTGCGGCAGAAACAGTTCTTATAGGGGATAATACAAAGTTTTGGCTTATTTCTCCGCCTTTTGTTGCCGAACCTGACGAAAGTTTTACTTTGCGATTTAAATTTGCTTTGACGGATTTTGATAATTCCGATCAGGCAAGCTTTGCCGAAGGACAAAAATTCAAAGTACTGATTTCATCCGACGATGATTGGAGCAGTTCCGAAGTTGTTTTTACTCTGGACGAAAACTCTGATTTTACAAACGGAGATGAAATCGAAATTCCTTTAACTGTCGGGGAACAAAATTTTAAAATTGCTTTTTATGCCGAGTCAACGAATGCAAATATTCCCGGAAGCAAAGAAATTTTCGTAGATGATTTTAAAGCAGAGTTTTCCGATAAGAGTTTTGCGGCTCCCGTTAATCCGAGATTGGTTTGCGAGAGCGACGATGTTTCTTTAAGTTGGGATAAACCGGGAGAAAATAAGGAAACCGATCTTATTCCGACTGACGACATGTATTCAAATCCGGGAGACGCAAATATCAGCGAAGCTCAACTTATGGTGGCGAATCAGAGCAGTTGCGGATACTTCGGCAGAACAATGGTAAAATTCGATTTATCGGGAATTGACTCGGAAAAATTTATTTCGGCAGAATTTAACATTAAAGAATTTTATGCTGCCGGCTGTATTCCGTTTACTCCCGTTTCAGTTTATGCAATTAACGAAGAATGGAACGAAAATGACTGGGACTCAAACGTACATATAGGACATTCCGACCAAGTTTGGGCAACAATTATGCTTGATTCTGCCGGTTGGAAAACAATAGATTTGACCGAATTGGCAACTGCATGGCTGAATAACGAAATACCGAATTACGGTTTTGTAATGGTTGCCGAAGATGCTTGCGCCGCCTCAAAATTCTTTTCCAAAGACAGCGCAAATTCCGACGAATATCCTTATCTGAAAATTAAGGAAGAGCAGACTTCAAGCCGAGAACTTGCCTCAATTACGGGCTACAATGTTTATCGCAACAACGAGTTGTTAAACTTTGTCGCCGGAGAAAACGTAACGGAATTTGTCGATAATGATTTGGAGCCGGGAACTTACAATTATTCCGTTTGCGCTGTTTATGACGAGTACCTTTCTGTTCGAGCTGATTTTCCGGAAATTACGGTTGAAAGCCTGCCGAATATTTCGGTAAGCGCAGATTCCGTTTATATTGAGATACAGCCTGATTCTGCTGCTTCGTTCTCTTTCGATATATCAAATACAGGCGGTCAGGAATTGACTTGGAGCATTATTTCGCAAAATGCCGATAACAGAGCTTTGGGTGACGTTATCGCAAGTTGGGAAGTCCCGGATGAGATTTCCAATCCCTGGGGTTTGGGTTTTGACAATGAGAACAATACAATTTGGTTAACGGACATTATGCAAATGGACGGCGGCGCTCAACAATTGACAGAGGTCAGTAAAACGGGAGAATTTATCCGGGAGTTGGAATGCCCTTGGATTGAATTGTGGTTAGCTGATTTATGCGTTACGGGAGATTACATTCTGGCAATGTCAGTTTCCGGCGGCGGTAATGAAAAACTCTGCAAAGTCGATAAAAATACCGGAGAATTGGTTGCGGAAATTACCGGAGAATGGAGTTGTCAGGTTACGCACGGTGTTGCTTACGACCCGGCGGCGGATGAATATTACATAGGCGGTTGGTGGCATGAAGTTATTTATCATACCGACGGAGAAGGAAATACAATTAACACCATTCCCGTTGATAATACGCCTAATGTTGCCGGTCTTGCTTGGCATCCGGGAGGAAATAACGGCGCAGGTTCTTTATGGATTACCGGAACGCAACCTTATATGATTTATGAAATGAATCCGGAAACGGGAGAAATATTGCATTCAGCCGCAACTCCGAATGATGTTGCATTATACGGATTGGAAATAGGGGACGACGGTTCTTTATGGGCAGCTGATTGCACCGGTTCGGAAGTTTATAATATCGAAAGCGGAGTCGGTCTTAATAATGTGGAGTGGCTGACGTTTTCTCCCGAAAGCGGAAGTATCCCCGGCGGAAATTCCGTAACGATTGATTTGCAATTTTCCTCCGAAAACTGTGATGAGGGAGACTATTCGGCATACTTGCAAATAAATCATAATGTCGAAAATACGGAGCCGATAAGTATTCCGATTCTGATGAGAGTTTCTTCCGCAAACGATACCGAAATCGTAAATCAATACGCTGTTTCTTTGGGACAAAATTATCCCAATCCTTTCAATCCGACCACCAATATAAGTTTCACTTTGGAACGCAAAGAACAGGTTAATATTGTTATTTACAACGTCAAAGGACAACACGTCAAAACTTTGACGAAAGAAGTATTCGAGGCGGGAAAACATGTTCTGCAATGGAACGGAACGGATGATAACGATAAAAAAAGCTCTTCCGGAGTGTATTTTTATAAAATGGAAGCCGGAAACTTTAAGGCAATAAATAAAATGTTGCTGATGAAGTAAAACGGAATCATAATTCAAATCCCCGGCTTTTGGGTCGGGGATTTTTTATTTTATCTTATTATTGCGCCTTTTTCTCTTTTTTTGAGGCATCATCCCGTAAAGTTTGCAGTATTGACGGGGCGGTCATAAATATTGCCGAGACCTCGCTGTTTGCGCTTTTACTCCGCCGGAGCCCGGCGCAACTTCGCTCAGTAACCGGCAAACTGAGACCGAGAATTTTAACCTGTTTTAATTTCTGCAACATATAAAATATAAATAAAATGTGAAACATCCCGGTCATTAACTGCCTGCTTCCGACATTATAAAAACAGCGTCTCGGAAATATCAAGATCAAGCGTTAAGAATTTTTCACCGGTTGAGCGCAAGGAGTTTGAAAAATTCAGCATGATTGCAGAGATTTCATATGTTTTTATGCCGTCGGGAGTTTTTCTTGTTTCGTTCTTTTGTCGGTACAAAAGAATGAAAAACGTCGTTAGATTATTGTACTTAAAATAAATATTAATATGTCTGTAGTTTTTATACAGTAAATAAAACATTCGGGAAAGACATACTGTTCGAGAGACTCTTTTTTTATATTTATTGTTTTCACTCAAGTTGTTTAAACAAAAATCAAATTTCATCTAAACTTTACATAAGATTCAAAATAAACGCTTAATTTCCCCGGAGTAAATCTTTTAACTCTTGTTGCTCCGACATTATTTCGGCAGTCGTTTTTTTGTATTGATAATCAAGTATGACTGAGAAAGAAAAGAATAATCTTAAAATTGTTTTTGAGATGATCAATATCTTATTCTTTCATGTATGCCTGTGAAAATATTAAAATAATAATCAAATCTTATTGATTCTCTTAAAATAAATTAAGAACATGATTAAGCTCTTTATTCTTTTATTGACATAGACCAAACATATTCATTGTTGGTCTCGAAATTTAATAACATTGGAGGTTATATGGAAAATCAAATTCCTGCGATTTGGTATATTGCGCCTGTCGGAGCGATATTTTCATTAATAGTTGCATTTTATCTGTATGCAAGCGTAAAAAAAGAAGATCCCGGTAATGAACAAATGCAAAAAATAGCGAAATATGTTCGCGAAGGTTCTTTTGCTTATTTGAAACAGCAATATAAAGGAGTTACAATATTTTTTGTCATAGCTTTTGTTCTTTTTTCAATTATGGCATGGGGACTGGGAGTTCTTCATAAATTAGTTCCTTTTGCTTTTATCAGCGGCGGATTTTTCAGCGGTTTAGCCGGTTTTATAGGCATGAACACCGCTACTTTAGCCTCAAACAGAACTGCTCAGGGAGCCAGTGAAAGTCTTAATAAAGGATTAAAAATTGCATTTCGCGCCGGCGGAGTTATGGGACTTGTTGTCGTCGGTCTTGCTCTTATAGATATTTCTATTTGGTTTTTTGTTTTAAATTGGTTTAAAATGGACTTACAAACCATTACGGTTGTTATGTTAAGTTTCGGAATGGGCGCCTCAACTCAGGCATTATTCGCCAGATTGGGAGGAGGTATCTATACCAAAGCGGCTGATGTCGGAGCTGACCTTGTGGGTAAAGTCGAAGCCGGTATTCCGGAAGACGATCCTCGTAACCCTGCAACTATTGCTGATAACGTAGGCGATAACGTAGGCGACGTGGCAGGTATGGGCGCAGATTTATACGAATCTTATGCCGGTTCTGTGTTGGCGACAGCCGCGCTCGGAATGGCAGCAGTTTCTCAACTCAATTTACATGAATGGGCTGTAAAATTTGTTACCGCTCCCATGGTTTTGGCAGGAGTAGGAGCTTTTCTTTCCATTTTCGGTATTTTCATGGTGTCCACAAAAGAAGATGCGGATACCAAAGATTTGATGTTTGCGCTTAACAAAGGAGTTTACGGAAGCTCTGTTCTTATCGCAATTGCAGCTTTCTTTGTAACTAAATACATGCTTCCGGCAGATATCGGATTCAATGTCTTTTTGGCAAGCGTAATCGGTTTGGTTGCCGGTATATTGATAGGATATTTTACTGAACGTTACACTTCCGACAGTTATAAACCTACGCAGGGAATTGCCAAGCAGGCTGAGTTCGGTCCCGCAACCGTAATTATCGACGGTCTTGCCGTGGGTATGCAATCAACGGGAGCTCCGGTTATTATTATCGGGATTGCAATTCTTTCCGCTTTCGGTATTTGCGGAGGTTTTTCTCATCCTGAACTCGGTCTTTACGGAATCGGATTCGGAGCCGTAGGAATGCTGGCAACTCTCGGAGTAACTCTTGCCATGGATGCTTTCGGACCCATTGCCGATAATGCAGGAGGCAATGCCGAAATGTCTCAACTTCCGGAATCTGTCAGGAAAAGAACGGATGCTCTTGATTCGGTAGGAAATACTACCGCCGCAACAGGTAAAGGTTTCGCTATCGGATCGGCAGCTTTAACCGCCATGGCTCTTCTTGCCGCTTATCTCGAAGAAGTAAGAACCGGGTTGATTCATACGGGACACTCGGTTATGCAAATAGTTTATAACGAAAATTATTCGGAAGCTGTCGATACGGCAACAGCCGGAATAGCGGATTTTGTTCAATATTATCAACTTTCTTTGATGAATCCCAAACTTTTAATCGGTGTATTTATCGGAGCCATGGTCAGTTTCGTTTTTGCTGCCATGACCATGAAAGCCGTGGGACGCGCCGCCGGAGCAATGGTTGCGGAAGTACGTCGTCAATTCAGAGAAATTCCGGGAATCCTGGAAGGAAAAGCCGAACCTGAATATGCCAAATGCGTGCATATTTCTACAATCGGCGCCCAAAGAGAAATGATTGCTCCCGCTTTATTGGGTATTTTGACTCCCATAGCAGTCGGAATTATTCTCGGCGTTGCCGGAGTAATGGGATTGCTCGGAGGCGGTTTGGCAACCGGATTTGTTCTTGCTATTATGATGAACAATGCAGGCGGATCTTGGGACAATGCCAAGAAATTCGTTGAAGCAGGACATTTCGGCGGCAAAGGTTCTGAAACTCATAAAGCTTGCGTTGTCGGAGATACTGTCGGCGATCCTTTCAAAGATACTGCCGGTCCGTCGATTAATATTCTTATCAAGCTGATGAGCATGGTCAGTATCGTTGTTGCCGGTTTGGTGGTGGCTTACTCTCCCATGGTTGAAAATATTTACAGCAAAAAAGCTCCTGTGAAAGTAAAAAAATCTTTGTCGCAGGAACTTAAAGAAGTTAAAGCCGAAAGAGATGCGGCAACAAAAGAATTGGATAGAATTAAGCATTATATGGAAAACGAGCATCCCTCATCGGAAAGTTTTGATAATGCTCGTAAAAATATGAAAGAAAATTAATTTTCGAAAAAATACGTAAATACAACAGGACAGGTTGTCTTAAACGGCAACCTGTTTTTCTTTTTTGCAAGCATCTTGAATTTTTTGCGCATCGGGCGAGAAATTTTAATGCTTTCCTTTAAACTTTCACATAAGGCAGAAAGTTTATCATTTTCAGAGGAATATTTTCTATAAATCAAGATGTGAATTTATTGATTTTATGCTTGATTATTTTCTTAAATAATCTTCATGAATGATTAGATTTTATTGTACTCGAAAAATATTTCTTTATCTTATTTATTTCATAATGATATTTAAAGATCAAAACTTATTGATTGACATAATTAACGGTCTGAAATTGCTCACTTGTACCTATCAAATCAAAATCAGGTAATTATCGGAATTACGAGGGAAAAATGTCTGTATTGAGAAAACCGAAATGGTTAAAAGCAAATAAAACCGGAGCAAGAAACGCCTCTTATATTCATAAAATACTCGCAAAAAATAATCTTAATACTGTGTGCGATCATGCTCATTGCCCCAATAGAGGCGAATGCTACGAAAGAAAAACGGCTACTTTTATGATTCTGGGAAGCGAGTGTACAAGAAATTGTAAATTTTGCGCGGTTGATAAAGATAAAAAAAGGATATTGCCGCCTGATCCCGACGAGCCGAGAAAAATTGCCGAAATAGCCAATGAATTAAAACTTAAGCATATTGTAATTACAACTGTTACGCGTGATGATCTTGAAGACGGCGGAGCTTCTCATTTTGCTGAAACTGTCAGACAAATAAGACTTAAATGTCCCGGAGACGTTTCCATAGAATTATTGATTTCTGATCTTCAGGGCAATTTTGATAATTTAAAAACAATTATGGATTGCAAACCGGATGTCTTGAATCACAATATTGAAACTGTGCCGAGATTATATCCGGAAGTAAGACCTATGGCAATTTATCGCCGATCGCTCGACATTCTTCAAAAAGCAAAAGAGATGTTGCCTTCCGCAGTTACCAAAAGCGGTATTATGGTCGGACTCGGCGAACAAGAAGAAGAAGTAATCCGGGTAATGCGCGATCTTTATGACGTCGGTTGTCGAGTGATGACAATAGGACAATACATGGCGCCGACCAAAAATCATTTAGATGTTGTTGAATATGTTCATCCCGATCAATTTGAAGCTTATCGAAAAAAAGGGGAAGAAACAGGGTTTTGGATTGTCGAATCAGCGCCGCTTGTACGGAGTTCCTATCGAGCCGAAAAAATCAGAGAATTTATTCAAACGAGTCTGTAATATGGGTAAAAAATTAGTTGTTGCCGAAAAACCGTCGGTTGCCAGAGATCTGGCGAAAGTTCTCGGATGCAATAAAAAGGGAAATAATTGTATAATAGGAGACGATTATATCGTAACTTGGGCAATCGGTCATTTGATAACATTGCTTGAACCCGGAGATTACGACAATAAATATAAAAAATGGAATTTTCGGGAATTGCCCGTTATCCCTGAAGCCATGAAGTTGAAACCTATAATTCAGACAAAACGTCAATTTGACGTTATAAAAGCTCTTATGGATGATTCTGTTGTCGATTCCCTGATTTGCGCAACCGACTCGGGACGCGAGGGCGAACTGATTTTTCGTTATATTTACGAAGCATCGGGATGCAATAAACCTTTTGAGCGTCTTTGGATATCGTCCATGACGGAAGAAGCCGTAAAAAAAGGTTTTGAAAACCTTAAACCGGGAACTGAATACGACAGACTTTACGAGTCGGCAAAATGCAGATCTGAAGCTGATTGGCTGGTCGGAATAAATGCTTCTCGCGCTTTCACTATTCAATATTATGCTTTGTTGTCCGTGGGACGGGTGCAAACTCCTACTTTAGCGCTTATCGTTAATCGACAAGAAGAAATAGATAATTTTGTACCTCAACCTTATTGGGAAATAGAATCGCATTACGAAGATTTTTTCGGAATTTGGTTTGATCCTGAAACGAAAGAAACAAAAATAGATAAAAAAGAAGAAGCGCTTCGCATTATTTCTGAAATCGAAGGAAAAACTTTTACCGTTGAATCTATTTCCAAAGAAAAGAAAAAACAAGTTGCTCCTCTGCTTTACGATTTGACGGAACTTCAACGGGATGCCAACAAAAAATTCGGTCTTTCTGCTCAGCTGACATTAGGCATTGCTCAGGATCTTTACGAAAAGCACAAAATAATTACTTACCCGAGAACTGACAGCCGATACCTCAGCGACGATATGGTTGATACCGTTAAAGCAACCATGAAAGCAATTTCCGTGGATCCTTACAAAAAATATGCTTCTGAGCTTCTCGAAAAAGGCTTGAAATTTAATAAACGCATCATCAACAATAAAAAAATTACCGATCACCATGCCATTATTCCGACTTTGAAACAACCTCGCCCCGAACGTTTAAAAGAGCAGGAACGCAATATTTTTAATTTAATAGTAAAAAGATTCTTGGCGGTATTTTATCCCGATTACAGATATGCCGTTACCAAGATTGTTACCGCCGTCGGCGAACATCGATTTTCGGCAAGAGGAAAAACTTTAATCGATTGGGGATGGATGATTTTTTATAAAAGCGACCAGCGTTCCTCAAAAAAAGATCAGGATTTGCCGGATGTAAAAAAAGGCGATGCCGGAACGGTATTAAAAAATGAACTTACGGAAAAATCAACAACTCCTCCAAAATCTTATACCGAAGCGACTTTGCTTTCCGCAATGGAAAATGCCGGACGTTTTGTCGAAGACGAAGAATTGCGCGAACAATTAAAAGAAAGCGGTTTGGGAACTCCGGCCACCAGAGCCGGCATAATCGAACGCTTGATCAACGTTAAATATATTTCCCGAAAAGGTAAATCCGTTATCCCGACGGAAAAAGCCAAAAAACTTATTTCTATTCTGCCGGAACAGCTTAAATCTCCCGAGCTTACCGGAAATTGGGAAAAACAACTGACCCTCATATCGAAAGGAGAACGGGAAGCGGACGGATTTATGGATGAAATTAAGGATTACGTAAAATCAATTATTTCTTCCGCCGAAAAAAAGAAAGATATTGTCTTCAAAGAAGCTGAAGAAAGAAAGAATGCCCGAAAAATAAATCCTGATGAAACCTTCGGTAAATGCCCGGCTTGCGAAAAAGGTTATGTTATCGAAAATTCAAAATCATATTTTTGTTCCGAGTGGCGAAATAATTGCCGTTTTTCTGTCTGGAAATCTAAATTAAGCGGTTTTAAAATAGAAAAAACCGAAAAAATAATAAAAGATCTCTTAGAAAAAAAACAAGTTAATCACACAGCGGTTTTCTTGGGAAACAGTCCCAAATTCGCAAATCTTATCCTTACTAAAACAGGAAATATTTTATTGCGCGACGTCGTTGACCGGCAAGAGTAAATAATTGATAAAAAATACAGATATTGACAAAAAGATACTATTTTTAGAATTTTATTTATTAAATCTCAGGAAATTTGGCAACGGTGATTTGATTTCCCGTTTAAATTCTGTTAGTTTAATCGAAAGAAAAATATTGAAACGGTTTAATGTAACTATTTATATAAGATAAGCTTATCTGTAATCTTGAAAAAGACAAAATAAGTCTTGTATCAAAACTAAGGAGAAAATAAAATGAATCCGACAGAATTATCAACATGTTTTTGCACAAATGATATAGACTCATGCTGCGATTTTTACTGTAAATATTTTGCCGCAAAAGTTGTCTTTGATTGCGGATGGTACCTCAATTTAAAAATCGGAGAATATGGTCATTCAGTCTAATTCATGCAACCTCAGGAAGGCATGTCTGCGTTTAACGGAGCAGGTGTTATGCTCAATTTCAAAGTTAAAGATGCAGATGAAGAACATAAGAAGTTGAGCGAATCGGGTTTAGAGATTGCCATACCGTTGGAAGATCATCCTTGGGGAGACAGAGGATTTTCAATTATTGATCCTATCGGCAATGCTGTTTACATATACTCTTATCGTGAACCGACTGACGAATTTAAGCAATACTTTAAGGACTGATAAGTCGTTGCGCAGGAATTGTTTCATTTGCCGGTGAACCTCATTGTCAAATCAAAGAAAATCTGCGACAAAATGTATTGATGCAGGGCATAATGATGTGCTGATTCTCATTGCTTGTCATGATCCGGAATCATTTTATCTCGGTGATTTACGGGCCGCAGGCAAAGCATTCGGGATGAGAAATCTCGCTGCTCAACAAATAAAGGCAAAGTTTCGTGACCTTTGACCGACCGGCGAATCCATCTCAAGAACTAAAAAACGGCGCCTGATTATAAAAAATTATCCGGTTCAAGAGCAATCAGACCCTTTTTAGGAGTAAAAACCAATCCTTCGACAAATTTTAACGCTCTTATGATTGGTTTGAAAAGAATTATAGAAGAACAATAGGAGATTATTATTATATTTTTATTTTAAAACAGTTGTCTTTATTCCCTGTTTTAAGATCAGAAATTAAAATAGAATATATCAGTTTTAATAAAAATAGATAACCAAGTATTAAAAAGGAAAAATATGCAAGAATACTCGAAGATTGATGCCCAACGCAGAGCTGATCAGATCAGGAGCTTCCAAACGGAATTAGAAGCTCTTGAAAATGATAAAATAATAACATTGCAAGAAAGTCAAAAGAATGCAATTTCTAAATATCACGATAATCTTTTAAGTTACCTTGCTTCCGTTTTTGACATAGACTCAAATAAGCGAGACAAACAGCTTAGTCTTGGGATGAAGACAGCGTCTTTTCTGGGAGCAATATCTTTAGTTGCCGGAATATTTTTTTTGTTTTATACGTTTTGGGGGAATTTTTCGACTGCTGTTCAAGCAGTTATTTTATTGGCATCCCCCGTGCTTGGATTATCGGCAACCATGTTGGCGACTCAAAAAGAAAAAACAGGTTATTTCTCAAAGCTTTTTGGCTCGGCAGCTTTAGCAACTTTTATTCTCAACATTTATATGTTAGGTCAGATGTTCAATATTACGCCTTCTTCCAATGCCTTTTTAATCTGGGGTATTTTTGCGTTGTTGCTTGCTTATGCAACTGATGCAAGATTATTGCTTGCTGCCGGTATTATATGTATTGCCGGTTTTTTATCAGCGCAAGCAGGCGCATGGGGCGGAGGATACTGGATTCATTTTGGAGAACGACCTGAAAACTTTTTCCCTGTTGCCATTCTGCTGTTCGTTATACCGTATCTGCCTCATAATAAATTCTCCGGTTTCGATAAAATTTACCGAGTTTTTGCAATGCTTTTATTCTTTATCCCGGTTTTGATACTGTCAAATTGGGGCAGGATCTCATATATAAATTTTACAAGAGAAACAGTGGAAGTTATATATCAAATTATTGGTTTTGGCTGCAGTGCAGCAGCAATATGGTATGGAATCAAAAAGAATTTTCAAGAAACAGTTAATACGGGCAATGTATTTTTCACTGTCTTTCTTTATACTAAATTTTATGATTGGTGGTGGGACTTGATGCCCAAATATCTTTTCTTTTTACTTATAGGCTTATCCGCAATATTAATTTTGCTCATACTTAAACGATTAAGAAATTCAAACATCGAAAAGGCGGGAATGGTATAGATATGAAAATAATTTATTCAAAACGCCATCTTTATATTTTGGCTTTTTCTTTGATCTTTGTTGTTAATTTAATTGTTCTTTGGGGTATATTCATCAACAGATCAGCAGAGCCTGACTTCGAGGGTTTTCTCACAGAAAGGGAACTCGGCTTACCTTGGATAAAACAAAGCGAGAACAGCATCCTCTCTTTCCGAATCTATTGGAGAAGAGACTCAGATGAGGCTTCAGGCAGTTTTTCTTCTGTTTGGCTTAATGACCGAAAGTTACAGGAATTAGGATTTAAGACTGTTTCTCAAAATAATGCGAAAGACCGAAACTGCTGTAAACATCTTCCCAAAGAAGTTTTTATTGTTTTGGAGTACAACGGCTCCGTCTATGAAAAAGCATTACTTCTTGCAGAGAAGAGGCTTGCTGAAAGTGAAGATGAATTACAAAAAAGCCCTGAAAACGAAAAATTAATACGAGAATATGAAACAGCAAAGAACAATTTTGAAGCAGAACAAAATACAAAATCCAGACTTTTTGCAATAGATTCAGGGCTTGACCATAAAAAACTTAGAGCTAAATACCCGGATCGTTCAAAGTTTATTATCACAAAAGGAATTATAACGCCAAAAATTCAATTCGTTAAAAACAGGCGTGCCGTTGTCGGTTATATAAATAAATTAAGTATTGAAAAAATTTATGTTCCTCTGCCGTTTAAAAGGGAATTGGAATCAATTTTAAACAAAAAAATGACGAGAAATAATGAGATCATACGTCCCGGGTACAAAGTAAAATTAGCCTATGGTTCTCGACTTGAGCCGTATATCGTATCACTGGAAAATACCGGATCCGAGCAATAAAAGATGACGATTCATTTTTCCCGGATCGTTTAATTCGACGTAAATAAATTATTTTTAATATTTTCTGTTTTTTCTGAGTGTAAGGTATGAATTAATTCATAAGAAGACGGATTTTAAGGGTTAAAGTAATTATTTCAGAAAATTTTTCTTATATTAATGCTTCAAGATTACGATAATCAGATATGAACAGATTATTTTTCAATTTTATATTCATATCTTGACAAATGATCTGAAATAAAATGTTAAGCTTTATTTTAAAGTAAGTTATATTAATTTTTCGGCTTTTAGCAATATTGTGTTTGTTGGGCTGTTAAGGAGTTTTATTATAAACAGGAACTGAGATTTATTTTTTTTATTATTCAAAAAATAATAAACAGGGAGATAAAATGAGATTCTTTGGGAAAAAAGAAGATAAGCTTCTTTTAGAAGCTTTAAAACAAAAAATTAATGAAATATCTGACTCCTATGAAGAAAACGGTAAATTTGAAAAGTTAAAGATCAGCTCAGCTTCTGCGGAAGATCGGGAAATTGTTGATTTGATTAATTCTTTAACAGATAAATTTAATAAAAAAAATGAAGATTCTCAGTCTTTCATTATTGCCCTTAAGGATAAGGAGAGAGCTTTATTAAGCGAAATAGAAGAATTAAAAAAAGAATTCGGAAAAAATGATGCAGATTTTTTGAATAACGAAATCAGGAATCTTCTCAATAATGATAATTTTATTCCTCTGAATACAAATTTATTTACCGGTTACCGACAAGAAACGGTTGAATTAATCAATTCTTTAATCAGTAAGTTTAAGAGAGAATTAAATAACCAAGATCTCAGACTGAAAATCATTAATGATTCCGTAAATTCCGGATTATGGGCTATTAAATTAGATGCAAATATGAATGTTGCGCAAGTTAAATGGTCTGATGAGTTTAGGAGAATGATAGGTTTTAAAGATAAACATGATTTTCCCGATGAGGTCAGCTCTTGGTCAGACAGATTGCATCCTGACGATGCGCAGAGTACTCTCCGAGCTTTTGATGCTTGTATTTCCGATTTTAGCGGAAAAACTGTTTATGATGTAAATTACAGGCTTAAATTAAAAGATGATTCATACAGATGGTTTAGAGAGATGCCGGGCATACGATAAGAGATAAAGACGGTAAACCTGTGGAGTTTCTCGGCGTATTCATTGATATTGATGACAGGATAAAACAAAGGCTGGAATTGGATCAGACTATTAGCAGATACGAACTTGTTGATTCGGTATTGACGGAAGGTTCTTGGCATATGATGGTAGTAGCCGGAGATCCTATGAACCCTGATAATACCCTCTGGTATTCAAATCAGCTGAGAAAACTGCTAGGGTATAAAGATGAAAAAGATTTTCCTGATTTATTCAGTTCTTGGGCAAACAGCATCCATCCTGATGATTTTCAAATGGTTGTTGAGGCTTTCGGAAAACACCTTATGGATCCGACAGGAAGAACGCCTTATGATGTAGAAAACAGAATGGTAAGAAAAGACGGTTCCGTTATTTGGGTTAGAGTGAAAGGAAAAACCGTAAGAGGAGAGGGCGGAATCCCTATTTTAGTTGCAGGGGCTGTTGATGATATTACTTTTATAAAGGAACAAAAAGCTGAATTTGACGAAAAGCTGAATGAAATTCTCGGAGATTTTGCAAAATCTACCGGCGAGATCAGCAAATCTGTTGCTGATACTACCGAAAAAACAATAACAATCGCCAAAGAACAAGAATATATGACAGATGCTGCTGTCAAGGTTCGAGAAAAAACAGATGAAATTCTTAAAATTACAGATTGGATTATGAATATTTCAAGACAAACTAAGCTTTTGGCGATAAATGCAACTATTGAAGCCGCTAAAGTCGGAGCTGAAGGGCGAGGTTTTGCCGTTGTTGCAGATGAGGTAAGAAAGCTTGCCGCAAGCAGTACCGAAACAGCAGAACAAATAACCGGAGGGCTTGCTGAAATGGATGAATCCATAAAAGATATAACTCGTAAAATCAGCTCCATCAGTGACTTTATTAAGACGCAAGCAATGAATATGGAAGAAATAAACTCTGCTGTTCAAGAACTTAATAATATTTCAATAAGATTATCTGATACGACGCATTAGAGGTTTTGCAAAAAATAATTCGCGACAATAATATCAAAAAATTATTGAAATTTTAACTGAGAGGATTTTTTATCCTCTCTTTTTTATTTTAAGGAGCCGATTTTTTGCAAATTTGAGCGTTTCACGACCAGCACAAGAGGAATATTAATCAATAATAAGGAATCTTTAAAAAATAAATAAAGCGTTACTGATTTTATGTTTTATGATTTTCATTCATCACGGAAAATATTAATGCTTTATTTAACTTCTTGAATTAACGGCAGTTTCTTTTTTTATCGAATAAACTGTTATTTGCTTATTAAAATTATTTTGTTTTTCTCGTTAAACTCCGCTAAAATCCAATACCGTTACTGTCTGTTATAATATAAAATTTTACGTTTCTTATATCTTTTTTTAAAAATTTGTTTTTTGTTTAACTGTCATGGAAAAAATAACGGTACAATAAAGTTAATATTTTTTGCTTGCAATAATTTAACTTGACTTATTGTCTCTCAATTTTACATTTATCATGATTTATTTAAGCTTTATGAATTATTGCCTCTGAGGTTTCATTAAATATTGATTATATTATGTATTGTAATTTATCCTTATCCGAAAATGTCGAAAATATTTTTGTCAACCTTAATAAAAAAACAACTTAAACGGAGATATTATTATGAAACGAATTAGAAGTCTTATTTTTTGTATTATGCTTATTTTTTTTAGTTCAGGTCTGTTTGCATATCCGTTTACGCTTCATTTGAAAGACAGTTACGGAGACGGCTGGAACGGAGGGAAAATAACTCTGTCGGTAAACGGTTCTCAAAAACTTGATGTTACCCTTGATGACGGATCTGAAGTTTCTTATGCTTTTGAAGCAGAGAACGGTAATATAATCGCAACTGATTATACGGCAGGAGAAAATCCGCATGAAAATTCTTACGAGATAAAAAATCCTCTGGGAGAAGTTATTCTTGTCAGCGGAAACGTCAATACTTCTGCTCCTTCGGATGAAGAAATAACCGTTGATTTTACGCCTGATCATTATGTCGAAGTCGAAGAAGTTGAAAGTCTTGATCAGCTTGTCGGTCTTGATGCAAAATATCAAATTACAATCAGAAACTCAGGTACGGAAAACGATACTTATAATTTAAGTCTTTCCGGCAATACATGGATAGCCGGAATTTTTGTCTCGGGAACAACAAATCCTTTATCTTCAATACAAATAAATGCGGGGGAATCGGTTGAAGCGGATATTAGAGTAACCGTGCCGGAAGATGCCGAACAATATGAAACGGATTCTCTCGTTTTTACCGCAACCTTATCGACAGACAGTTCCGTAAACTCATCGATAAACGTAATCACTCGAGCTTTAACGCCGGAACCTTTGCCTTTAAGCGAAGGATTTGAAGAATGGTTTCCCGCTAAATGGGAAAAGGAATGCAGCTCTCCCGCTTATTTTAAACAGGGCAATGAATCTTATGACGGCGAAAAATCGGCAATGCAGAATAACCTGTCTTATTATTCCATG
This sequence comes from Candidatus Cloacimonadota bacterium, assembly GCA_002742885.1. Taxonomy (GTDB): domain Bacteria; phylum Cloacimonadota; class Cloacimonadia; order Cloacimonadales. The sequence continues at coordinate 9,311 of PDOO01000037.1, read as the reverse complement.
ACAAATTCATTGATTTCTCCTTTTTTCAAAGCAGATGCGGATTCCCTTATTTTAAGTTTTTATTGGATGAATAACAGGGATAACACAAACAGCAACGGTAAAAATGAACTTATTATTTATACTTCCGATGACGGGGAAATTTGGGAACAAAAAGATATGATCTGCGCTTGCCTGTCAAACGGATGGAAAAGATACTCTAAGGTTATTTCTTCTGATGCCGTTAAAATTAAAATTTCCGTGAAGAAATATTACGGATCTTCTCAATATCATACTTATATCGATAACTTTACGCTTGTAAATTACGAAAATTACGATTATTCGGCAGAAATTGCCGGAGTCGGGGAAGACAGTCAAAAAACGGGACGCTCAATAAGGCATTGCGTTACCTTGTACAATACCGGAACGGAGACGGATTCTTATTCTTTAACCGTTTCCGATAATTCTTGGAATATTGCCGTTTACGAACATGATACGGATATACCTGTTTCGCAGGTTGAGCTTTCTCCTCTTCAAACAGCCGTATTTGACGTTGCCGTATCGGTTCCTGCAAATGTTGCCGGAGGCGCAATGGATTCCTTGGTATTTTCGGCAAATTCTCAAAACGATTCTTCCGTACATCCTTCTTTAACTGTTAAAACAATTGCAAATTCTTCGGAAGATTTTTCTTACGGGATTCCTCCTTCTTGGACAGTAATTGATCAAAATGAAGACGGCAGGATGTTTTATTCCGATTATTCGGGAGAGCAGCATTATGCGTCAATCAGCGGTACAAACAATGACTGGCTTATTACTCCGCGTTTACAAATAAGCCAAGCCCGACATTTATTGAACTTTAAAGCAGGTCGTATACAAGGAAGTTACAGCATTGATTTTGAAGTTATGGTTTCCGAAACAGGAAAAGATCATGACGACTTTGTTGCTCTCAGCGATCATGTTTACAATCATTACAATATTAACGGATTGAATGAGAACAGCATGCACACTGTTGATTTATCGGATTATGAGGGGGAATACATATATGTTGCCTTTCATGTAACTCGTTGCTCCGGTTATATTAAGTTTGCAATAGATGACGTTGAATATCCGCAATTGGCGGTTCCTCAAAATTCAATCTTGGCATCTTATCCGGATATTTCAGGTTTTAATTTCAGGACTAAAGATCTTGATGACTTGAATATAGAATCAAAAAATCTGTTTTTTGGCAATGCCGGCTTGGACGATCTTGTCTTAAATCAAAGCGATATTGCTTTAAGCGGAGACGATGCGAATCAGTTTACGCTTGAATTTCCGGAAGAAACATCTTTTCCTCTTACCTTGAAATACAATGAAACATTAACTTGTACCGTTAAATTTACTCCTGACACAATAGGAAATAAGAATGCCGCTTTAACGGCGACAAACAACAGCTCCGGAAATGTTCTCAGCTTTAATCTAAGCGGTAAATCAACTCCTTCAAAGCCGGTTATTGTTGCTCCGGAAGACAAAGCGGTAAATGTTCCGCTTGACCGGATTTTGACTTGGACAAACAGTCCCGGCACCGATTTTATTACGCTTTATCTGGATACACTTTATTATCCGGAAAAAATTTTGGATAAAGTTCCCGTTCGGGATTCTTATGATCCGGATTTGAAACTCGGGAAAAGATATTATTGGAGAGTTTATACTTACAGCTATATTGACGGGCAGGAGCATGTAAGAAACTCCCCCCTATTTTGCTTTGACACGGTTCTTCCCGAAGACGTGATTCAAGCCGGATACGGAGAATGGACAAGTTCTTATTCTCCTTTCTATGTTTATGCCGATTACTCTTATTGCCAATCCATTTATCTGCAAGATGAAATAAACATATCCGATAAAAGAATTGATCGAATTATGTATTATTGTAAGAACAGCAGTCAGGATTTTACGGATGAAATTGATATTTACATGGGGCATACGGAAAAGACGGGTTTTGATTCAAACAACGATTGGATTCCCGTGAATGATCTTATTCATGTATATTCGGGGAATTATCAGTTAAAAAGAGAAGAAAATTGGTATGAAATCATATTAGATGCTCCGTTTATATACAACGGTACCGATAATTTGGTTATAGCAGTTGACGAAAATAAACCCGGGCGTAACTCAGGAATTTTTAATTCCTTGCAAGGAAGTCAATACCGTTCGTTATCGGTATTATCCGGCGTCTCAGACATAGATCCGGAAAATGCGGAAAACGGAAACGGGTATCGAAGTAACCGCTATGCTAATTTAAGAATTAAATTCAGCGATATTCCGGATAATCCCGTCTTTAATATTATGCCTGATATTTCAGAAAAACAATTCGATATTCATGAACTTGACAGCGAACCGGAATACCAAACGTTTATGATTAAAAATTCGGGAGACGGAAACATTACCGTAAACGAATCCGATATTGCTTTAAGCGGGGATGATGCGGATCAGTTTACTTTGCTATTTCCCGAGGGGACATCTTTTCCCGTTCAATTGTCGGGAAACGATAATTTGACTTTTTCTGTCGGATTTGATCCTTCTTCTGCGGGAAACAAAACGGCTGCGCTGACTATTGAAGATAATCTTGCCGAAAGGAAAAATTCTCTTGCTCGTTCATACCGGACAGATTATGCGAACCGCAAACTTTCGGACGGAAGAAATCTTTATACCGTTAATCTCATCGGTACGGCGATAGCCGGAAAACCGACAAATCTTCTTCCCGAAAACGAAAAACTCAATATCCCTCTTAATCAGGTTCTTTCGTGGACAAACGGTAACGGAACGGAATCCGTAACTCTTTATTTTGATACGGTAAATCCGCCTGTTGCTAAATTATTGGATGGAGCGTCTCCGCAGGAATCTTATTCGCCTGAAATACAAAACGGGCAAAGATATTATTGGAAAGTCGTAAACCATGTTAATATCGAAGGAACCGATTATTCATCAAGTTCGGAAATAAGATTTTTTGAGACTCTTATAGATGAAAATATTATACAAACCGGAATCGGAAACGAAGTTAAAGGTTATCCCTTTTACAGTTATAATTCTTACACGCAATCAATTTATATGCAATCTGAAATAAATGTCGAAAACAGACAAATCGAAAAAATAAGTTATCAATACAACGGGTATTACTCATATCCGGTTAATCAATTTATAACCGTTTATATGGGGCATACTGAAAAAACTGAATTCGATTCAAGATACGATTGGATTTCTATTGATTCTCTGACAATGGTTTATACGGGAAATGTTACTATTCCTGCTGAAGAAGGTTGGATTGAAATTGATCTGGATGTTCCTTTTGAGTACAACAATACTGATAATTTGGTTATTGCCGTCAAAAAAAATTACTCGAGTCCAAGTCTTTCTTGGGTATTTTACAACTTTGAGACGGATGAAAACAGGTCTTTGGTTTACGGAAGCTATAATGAACCTGATCCTGCCAATCCTCCCGGCGGATCTTTGCAAAGTTTTGTTCCCAATATAAGGTTTGAGACAGGAGATATTGCCCAAGAATCTATTTTGACTTTAATCCCGAATATTACGGATAAGCAATTTGAAGAACAAACTCTTGATCAAACTCCTCAGCAACAAAATTTCATTATCAGGAATACCGGTTCCGGTTCATTGGAGATCAATGAAGAAGATATTGAACTCAGCGGAGACGATCATGATCAATTCAGTTTGGTATTTGACGAAAATCAAACTTTTCCGGTATATTTATCCGGGGAAGAAGAACTTGCTTTTATCGTAAAGTTTACTCCGAATTCTTTGGGATCCAAAGCAGCTCTTCTTACCGTTCGAGATACGACCGAGCGTACTTTAAGACGATCAAGGGCAGATTTATATAAAAAAGCTTATAAAAGCAGAACTGATCGTACCGTAACTTTAAGCGGTAAAGCAAATTTTGCTGCTCCTGTTCTGTTGAATCCGGCTAATAACGCAAATGATGTTCCTCTTGACCAAACTCTTTCCTGGACAATCGGTACCGGAACCGATTCAGTTGCTCTTTACCTTGATAAAGTCAATCCGCCTCAAATGCAAATTCCTAATATTTCTCCTGAACAGGAATCGTATGATGCTCAACTTCAGGGAGGGAAAAAATATCATTGGAAAGCGGTTGCTTATGCGGAAGTTGACGGAGTCCTGGAAGAAAAATCAACTTCTTTGCAAAGTTTTAATACGGCGTTGCCCGAGAATATGCTGGCAATAGGAAACATGGTGTATTTGAATAGACATTTACCGATGGAACCGAGCAGTAAATATTCATACACTCAATCGATTTATTTGCAATCCGAATTAGATATTCAGGACAAAAAAATTGAAAAAATACAATATCGTTACAACAAGCAAACTCCTCCGGTTGATGATATTGTTATTTATATGGGACATACTGCTAAAAACGAGTTCTCGTCCAAGACAGATTGGATTTCTTTAAATACACTGACGCAAGTCTATTCCGGAAATTTCTCGGGAGAAGAATCAGGCGGTTGGTTTGAAATAGAACTCGATGATCCTTTCATTTATAATAACACGGATAATTTAGTTATTGCATTTAAAGATAATGACGATAATCAAGATCAATATAATAATGATTTTTATTGCTCTTATGTATCAAACTATCGTTCTTTGTATGTTTACGACTCTGAAAATCCTGATCCCCAAAATCCTCCTGAAGCAATTTCCTTAGCAAGATATATTCCGAATATAAGAATAGGTTATAATGATTTGGACAATGTTTCTCCGAGCGTTGATTTTGGCGATTTACACGTTTATTTCAACGAAGACGAAAGCTCCGATTCATTAGATTTGGCATCCTATATAACTGATCCCGATACGGATTTTTCCGATTTGATTATTACTTACGGAGGCAATAATAATATCTCTGTAAATATTGATGATCCGCACAATGTTTATTTCTCTGCGAATCCGAATTGGACGGGAACGGAACATATTGTATTTACCGCTTCAGACGGAGATCGCACCGATAAATCTTTTAGAAATAAACGTAATATTAGCAGAGGATCGGCAAGCGCTTCGCTCCCTGTTACGGTTTTGCGAGTGAATGATCCGCCGATTATAGATTTTAACGGTTTACATATTACTTTGAACGAAGATCAAACTTCCGAAATATATAATTTTGCCGATTATATCGAAGATATTGATAACGCAAACAATGAGTTGGAGCTTACAGCTTCCGGAAATTCCGAGATAAATGTGAATATATCCGGGCTTGAGGCAGTTTTCTCGGCAACCGAAAATTGGAACGGAACAGAAACAATTACCTTTACCGTATCGGACGGAATTTCTTCCGCAAGAAATTCTCGACGTACAACCAGAGCAGAGTCAAGCGCAGAGCTTGATGTTACGTTTTTGCCCGTAAATGATCCGCCTTCAATAAATTTCGAAGGTTTGAATGTAAACTTCCCGGAAAACAGTATCTCGGAAGTTTATGATTTCTCGGAATTTATAAGCGATCCCGAAGAAAATGATCTGACGCTTACTGCGGAGAATTCCGAACATATTACGGCAACCGTGGAAGGAATGACGGTAGTTTTTTCGGCAACGGAAAATTGGACGGGAACCGAAACTTTAACTTTTACCGTAAATGACAATGTTGAAAGAATCAGGAATCAAAGAAACTTGTTGCGAGCCGAGTCGAGCGCTTCTCTGGATGTCAGAGTCGGAGATTCAGGTTATTCGCAAGGAGAATTGGTTATTACTGAAGTTATAAGCAACGGCAATGCTTCTTACGTTGAATTGTTTAACAATACCAATGAAATATTGTCGTTGGCAGATGTCAAAATTCAATATTTTGACAACGGTTCGTCCGAAAATTCAGAATTGAGTCTTACCGGAAATCTGAGTGCGGGAGAATATTATCTTATTGCTGAAAATCAAGTAGCTTTTGCTTCGGCTTATCCCGGAAAAATTGCTGATATTCAGTTTATTGAAATGACTCTTGACGGCGGTAAAGATGCAATAAAATTATTGCATAATGATCAGATTGCCGACAGATTCAATAAAGCCGGGGGAGAAGCGAGTTCTTGGGAAAACAATACTGTTTTTGTCAGAACTGATTTTTTGACATCTGGAGAATCTTTGGAAAATGATTGGGAAAATACAGATGTTGAAGCAACTCCGGGAGATAAAAATTCAATCGATACAGAAACCAGGTCAAACTGGATTCCTTATACCGACTTTGATTTCGGTTCCAACGGAAACGGAGAACCCGCTGTTGTCTTGAATATACATGAGGGCAGTTTACCGGGAGAAACATCAATTACCGTAAGAAGAGGAAAATTAACTCCTCATCAAGGCGAGGATACCTTTGTGAAACGTTATATTGAAATTGATTCTCAAAATTATCCCGGTGATGCTTCCATGACAATTTACTACAAGGATTCCGAATTAAACGGACTGGATGAGAACAAATTGATTATCGTCGGTTATTGGGACGGAGAATGGCATGAATTTAGCGATGTTATGCGAGATCCTGAGCTGAATATGATACGGGCGAACGGTATAAATCATTTTTCTCAATGGACATTGAGAGAGAAAAAAGACAATTCTTTGCCTGTTGAATTTACGGCATTTAGCCTTATGCAAGTCGAAAATGAGGTAATGGTAAAATGGATTACTCAGTCTGAAAACGACCTTCGGGGATTTTATGTTCTCAAAAGCGAAACCGATGCTTTGGCTGACGCTGATAAAATTTCCGCTTTAATTCCGGCTTCCAATACGGTATCGGCTCAAGAATATATTTACGCAGATAAAGAAGTCGCGCCGAATAAGCGTTATTGGTATTGGGCGGAAGCAATATCTTTTGACGATAACCATTCTCTTACTCAATCTCAATCAATTATGCTCGGAGAATTAATCGAGCCTGAAGAAGATATTCCCGGGATTGAATACGAAACAGGAATTACGGATATATATCCCAATCCTTTCAATCCTCCCGTAAATATTTCTTTCTTTATAGATGAAGAAACAGCCGAACAAAACTCGTCTTCGGAAATTACGATTTTCAATCTGAAAGGTCAGGAAGTTCACAGAAGAGATTTGGGTATAAATTTAACTCCCGGCATGTACACAATCATCTGGAACGGAAACGATAAAGACGGAAAAGAATGCGGAAGCGGAATTTACTTTGTTAAATTCAGAACCGGTTCGCATCAGTCGATAAAAAAATCAATTAAACTTAAATAGCAGAGATTCAACATTCAAATCCCCGGCAAAAAGTCGGGGATTTTTTTATATGTTATTCTAACTGTATTTTTCATTTTTTTGTACCGATAAAAGAACTAAACAAGAAAAACTGCCGACGATATAAAAACATCTGAAATCTCTGCAATCATGCTGAATTTCTCAAACTTGCAACACTCGAAAAATGAAAAATTCTTAACGTCTTATTTTTATATTTTGCGGACGATGCTTTTATAATGAAAGTTGATGCGGATAAGCTCGAAAATATTTAAAATATCCTATATATAATTTTAAATTTAACTCAAAATTAATTAAAAGATAAATTGTATATCAGCAGTGAGGGGAAAGACGCGCTGTTTGGAACATTCCTCTCTAATTTCAAGTCATATTAGTATTTGACAAGAATAAGAATAAAAAAAAAATAACCTCTTTTTTTTAATGGAAGCAAAAACTCAAGTTTTTTGAAAACATATAAGTTATATTATAAAATTAAAATATATATCAGGAGGAGACATGGCAAAAAAAGCAGTTATTGCTTTAGGCGGAAATGCCATTATTCAAGCAGGACAAAAAGGAACGGTAACGGAACAATTTGCCAATACAAGGGAAAGTTTAACGGGAGTTGTTGAGTTAATTAAAAAAGGTTATCGCTTAGCCGTAACCCACGGAAATGGACCTCAAGTAGGTAATTTTTTATTGCAGCAACTTGCCGGAATGGATAAAGACGTTGCACCGCTTCCTTTGGGTGTCCTTAATGCCGCAACTGAAGGAACTATGGGATATATGATTGAGCAATCTCTCAAAAATCTTTTAATTAAAGAAAAAATAGAGTGTGAAGCTGTAACTATAATTTCTCAGGTACTTATAGACAAAAATGATCCGAGTATGCTTAATCCTTCTAAACCTGTGGGACCTTTTTACAATGAAGAAATGGCAAATAAAATGAAGTCTGATTACGGTTGGACAATGGCAGAAGATTCCGGACGAGGTTTCCGTCAGGTTGTACCGTCTCCCATGCCTCAAAAGATTATTCCCGCAAAATTGATAAAGGAAGCTATTGAGAACGGTCAAATTGTTATTGCCTGCGGGGGAGGAGGAATTCCCGTTTATATGAAAGAAGACGGTACTTATGAAGGTGTTGATGCCGTTATAGACAAAGATTTCGCTTCTGCTCTTCTTGCTTTGGAAATCGGAGCTGAAAAATTGGTTATTCTTACCGGAGTTGATCGGGTTGCCGTTAATTTCGGTAAAGAGAATCAAAAAGATCTCGAGAAATTATCTGTTTCCGAAGCTAAACGCTATTATGAAGAAGGTCAATTCCCCAAAGGAAGCATGGGACCGAAAATTCTTGCCGCATGTAAGTTCATAGAAAACGGCGGCAAGGAAGTTCTTATTACTTCAATTGAAAAAATAGCAGATGCTTTTGAAGGTAAAACCGGAACGGTTATTACAGGATAAAGTTTATACCGGTAAATTATATTGAAACGCCCTTTAACGGGCGTTTTTTTATTATTTTTTTATAGATCTTTTTTATTTTTTGCAGGGTTATAGTATTTAGAGTCTGAGAATAATTATTTTAATGAATTATTAATGTTATTAATTATTTCTTTTTGAATAAGGTTAACGATATTATCTGCAATAATACTATTTAAAATTAACTTGTTCTTTTATTGTTTTTAAATATAAGTTATATAAGCGACTTTGTATTATAATTTCTTATTGGTTTCATTCTAATAATCGTTACTTATTGCTTATGTTTATTTTATTAATTTATTATTTTCTTTCCGATTTTACGGTGATTGTATATTATTCGAAAAAATAATGCGTATTTTTGCTTTATTATCGGCACATTTGAATTTTTTGTCAAATAGATATGCTTATTTCTAAAACAGCAACAATAATTTCATTACACGAAATATTAATCTGTAATATATTTGTGTAAGAAATGTAAAGTAAATTAAAAAAGGGACATCGAAAGATGTCCCTTTTTATTTAAGGAGTGTTATTCTTTACTTCATAAGAAGCATTTTGCTTGTTTTGCTGTAGTTATCAGCATTCATGCGAACATAGTAAATACCGCTGGCGCAAGCTTTGCCGTCTTTGTCATC
>PDOO01000045.1 GCA_002742885.1 Candidatus Cloacimonadota bacterium | reverse complement strand
ACTTTGTTACGAAGTAAAGAAAAAAGAAGAAACCGATATAAGAACTTCCATTTTCGATGCTCGGGAAAAAGGCATGAAAAAAGGTCTTAAAAAAGGTCTTAAAAAAGGTCTGGAAAAAGGGATGAAAAAAGGCATGGAAATCGGCAGAGAAGAGGGTAAAGAAAAAGGGAAAATTGAAGAAAAAATTAAAATTGCCGAAAAAATGCTTTTAAAAGGAATTGAGCTTGAATTAATTGTTGAAATGACCGGTTTATCCCAAGAAGAAATCAAAAAATTGAAATAAAACTGATTAAAAATTAAAATCCCCGTCTTCTGTAAAAAAAGTCGGGGATTTTTTATCGCCTCTTAGGATTTCTGCTTGAAAAGCGAGGCAGTTTTCCTTGTATATAATTCGTTCTGCAACAGAAAGTAAAAAACAATATCAAATAATCAGCCTTTACTTCTACTCGTCAAATACGAAAAAATTAACTTTTTTATTGTATTTTTTTATTTCAAAAGAGGAATAATTGCGGAATTTATCTATGATTTCGCTTATGGAGTCAGTTGCATCTTTTATTGCTTTATAAATTTCCATCTGCTCTTCATCTGATTTTAGTCTCATTAATAAATCGAGATTCCCGATAATGACAGACAACGGCTGATTTATTTCATGACTTATTGTAACAGCCATTGCTTCTATCGAATTATGTCTCTCCATTGCTTTTATTTTTTTCTGAGCTCCCAAAAGAGAAGTGTTTTTATCTTTAAGTTGATTGTTTTTATTTTGCAGGAGAGTTACTTTCATTTGTTCCATTTCCAGTTCAAATTTTGATTTGGTTTCAGATAACTTATCGTTCAGATATTCCGAGCAGGCATCATCTCTTTTCTTGAAAATAATATCCATAACTTTGCAAGCTGTTTCGAATTCTCCGATTTTTTCAAGTAACTTGTATTTATGTTTCAGTGTATCCAAATAAAGTTCCGGATTCTTTCTGTTTTTTGCTTCTGTTATTGCTTTTTCGGCAATCTCAAATGATTTTTTTACATTTCTCGCCAGAAAGAAATTTTGGGATAAATCAATCATTGCTTCAGTTGAAAAGGAAATAAAATTATTGGCATCGGCAATTTCTTTTGCTTCTCTGTAAAATTTTTCAGCTTCTTCGTAATGAGCTTGCTTCATGTTTGCTTTACCGAGATAAGATTTTGCCATATAAAGGTATTTAGTATCGGTAACTGAATTCAAGCTTTCGGAGAAATAAAAAATTGCTTTTGAGTATTCTTTTTTATCATAATAAAGTTTTCCCAAACTATAATTGAATACTGCAATATATTCGGGGAACTCTTCTTTTGATAAATTAATGCCTTTCAGGCATGACCTCTTCATTTCTCCGAATTCTTTTAAATTGTAATAAGTTTCTTGCATATGCAACAAGGCTTGAACGGAAAAGAATTTATTGTTTACTGACTCAGATATTTTCAAAACTGAGGAAAAGTCTTTCAATGCTTTTTGATATTTTGCCGTTTTTTGAAAAACAAGTCCTCTGTTGATCATCAATTGGAGATTTTTCTCAAGTTGTCTTTGATTTACGGCAAATTCAACTTCTTGATTCAGAATATCAAGAGCTTTGTCGTACATTTTTAATTTTAAATAACTTAGACTTAATAACGAATTTGCTTGCAATAACCACTCTTCATCATCTTTTTCTGTCGCCATAAATTTAGCTATATTTGATACTTTCATTAAAAGTATCCAGTCCGGATTTTTCATGATCAGTTTTGTGAAACTTTTTAGAAATTTTTTCTGATATTTTGGGGGAACTTTATAAATTTCATTGAACTTCTCATTGAAATTTTTTATGGAAGCATCGGGGTGATTTTTATGCAAAATCTCATTTTTTTCAATAAAAGTAAAATAATCAATATCATTGCTCATTAATACCTCCCGGTTATTTTAAAATTCAAGAAAATAATTTGATGTTTTACTTTAACTTTTTCCGGGAGACGATCAAATTCTGTTTAAATACTTCTTCTTTCTCCCAGTTTTTTTGTATGTTCTTATTTTTATAAATTTTTTTTAAATGAGCAAACAGAAATAAAAGGGGATATACAATGCTCCCGGCTCCGATAAAAAAACTCAGCAGAAACCAAGGCAAACGTCTGTCCATGCTTTTTTCTATTCTTTGAGAAAAATCTCCCGGAGTTTCCATGTAAGTTTTTAAAAAAACAGTATTGAATTTTCCCGGAGCATTATCCCAAAACTTAAAAAAATTTTCTGTATGCTTATTATAAAGTTCCTGAACGGCATAAGCCGAAAGAGAATAATAATAATCCAAAATATCTTTATTTGCGGGATAGGACTTTATTTTATTTATTGTTATGTCTCTCCCTAAAATTCTTTTCGATGTTAATGCTGAAATTCTAAAAAAGCTGAGACCTTCCGAAAAATAAACAGCCATTCCTTCATGAAACCACAGCGGGGCATCAGGAAAATACAATGCAACATAATAATGAATAAATTCATGATGAATTACTTTGACCAATTCTGCTTGATCTTTATAAGATTCAAGCGGCGCCAAATAAATTTTTTTAGTTTTTTGATTAAAAAAAGCTGAACTGTATTCGGGAATTAATTTTAATTCCGTCAAGTAATTTTTATATTCCTCTTTTGTGCCGGAAACAATAACTTTTATCGTATAATCGGGATAGCGGCCTGTTTTGCGCATAAATATATCTATTCTGTCATTTACTTTTACAAATGTCTCTTCCAGATATTTTTTATGCTCTTTATTTGCCGTAATTATAAATGATTCAACCGAAAAGGTTTGCTTTTCCGCAAACAAAAAATTTATGAAAATAAGAAAAGCAAACCCGAAAAACTTAGTCTTTTTTAACACGCGCTAAGATTAAATTTATTAATTTATCCAGATCAAAAGGTTTAAAAATAATATCTTTTAAGCCTGATTTGCGAGCTTCCACAACTGCATGATTGGGGTCATATCCGAAGCCGGTCATCATTATAACAGGTAAATCTTTGTTTAATGATTTCGTCATCTCATACAGTTCATGTCCGTTCATGTCCGGCATTCCTATATCGGTTAAAAGCAAATCAACAGTTCCTCTTTTGATATGATTTAAAGCATCGTATCCGTAATTTTCACACGTAACCGTAAAATTATTGTCGCTTTCTTCTAAATCTCTTTTCAAACTTTCGGTTATTGACTCTTCATCGTCAACCACAAGTATTCTTATTTCCATGTAAGAGCTCTCTCCCCGGCAATTTTTCGGTAAGCTTCATAATATTTTGAAAAAGTTTTTTCCGCAACTTCTGCCGGCAATTCCGGAGCGGGAGGCTGTTTATCCCAACCTGCGTCCGAAATATAATCTCTGACATATTGTTTATCGTAACTTTTCGGAGAAGAACCTGTTTGATATTCTTCTTTATCCCAGAAACGCGAAGAATCCGGAGTCAAAATTTCATCTATAAGAATAAGCTGACCGTTTAAAGTTCCGAATTCAAATTTTGTGTCAGCTAAAATTATGCCTTTATTCAAAAGAAAATCATGCGCTTTCTTATAAATTTCGAGACTTGCCGATTTGATTTCTTCAGCTAATTTTGTATCCATGCGACGACACATTTCTTTATATGAAATATTTTCGTCATGACCTTCTTCCGCTTTTGTGGACGGAGTAAAAACGGGACTTTCGAATCTTTGACTTTCTTTCAGACCTTCTGCGAGCATAATACCGTTCATAGTTCCGAATTTTTTGTACTCTTTCCATGCAGAACCGGTTATGTAACCTCTTACAATACACTCAAAGGGAACAACTCTTGTCTTTTTGACCAACATGCTTCTGTCTTGGAGTTCTTCTTTAAAAGGCAGAAATTCTTCCGGATATTCATCAACATTTGCGGTAATTAAATGATTCGGGATAATATCTTTGGTCATTTCGAAAAAATTCAGTGAAATCTGATTAAGTATTTTTCCTTTGTTTTTGATAAGGGTCGGGAAAACAGAGTCGAAAGCCGAAATTCGGTCTGACGTTACAATCAGTAATTTATCTCCCAGGTCGTATATATCTCTTACTTTTCCCCGATGGCTTGATTTTACTATCGGTAATTTGTTTATATTACTCATATTACCTCCAAATTTAAATTATATAATATTGATGAGTTAGAGATTATTTTTCATTTCTGTTAATTTCTTAATGTATTCAGGTTGATTTTCCTTTATCGTAAGATATATTATTCTTCTTTCGTTCAATTCAGATTTATCGACGGCAAGAGCTTCGTTTTTTCGGTACTCTTTTTCAAAATCTTTTTCTTTTCCGAACTCGATGAATTTTCCTTTGTAATTTACGGAATAAAGCAATCCGTTTTTTATTTCTGCTTTTATTTCTCCGGTATTTATTGCGCCGTTTAAATATTTCGTTATTTTTAAAAAGGCAATAAAATCTCTGTATTTTTCCGCTATTCTCAGTTCTGTTTTAATTTTTTCCGATTTTTCGAAGAGAAGATTATTCAGGCATTCTTCGTTTTCGTCTTTTAAATCTTCAATCCAATCATGATTTTCTTCAAGATAATATCGGTTGAAAACAGAAATTTTCTCTGCTCGGGAAAGATCTGAAAACTTTTCTTCGCTTAACCTTTTCTCTTCCGTATCGCCGTAACAATTTGGTAAATTATATCTGTTTCCGACAATATCAGAGTAGTCAAAAATAAAAAAACGACTGTAAAACGGACCTATATGAAAAGCATCGTCGGCGGTTGCGTCGGATGTTTTAATAAAGGGAGGTTCATCGAATTTAAGACTCAGGTATTGGTATTGTTCGTAAGGTCTTATCAAAGCATTAAATTCCGTATTATCTTCTCTGAGAATTGTTTTATAATGAACTAAGGCTTCAAACATGGTCTTAAATTCAAAAAGATGAAAAGCATCTGCTCTCGAAAACAAATCTTTAACGTGAATCTCGGATTCTTTTTTACGGTTTAACCAGTCAAGAGCCTGTTTGATTGATGCCGTAAATCCCGCATACAAAGATTTTTTGTTTTCTTTAAAAACAAAGCAACCTGATGCATCAGGGATTTTATCGAAATCGGTAAAAACAAGAGGTTTATTCATAATTCACGGTATCTGTGTATTGCATATAATCTTTGAGCTGACTTGAAAAATCTTCAAAAAGATGAATCATTTCTTCTTTTTTTATCTTGGCGTTTTCTTTTAATATTTTGAATGCCCTGTTAAATGAACTGAGAGAAAAAGAAGTTAATTCGTCTGCAAGTTTAAACATTTCTTCGGGGTTTTTCGGAATATCCCGATCGTTCAAGAAAATAAGTCCTTTTACTGTCGGCAAAACAGATTGTACTGCCGCTCCCAAAATTTCTTTCATTACGGCAGGTTTTTCCCCGTAATCTAAAATTGCCATTTTAAGATGAAGCCATTTCCCTTTGAGTTCTCTTTCCATTTGATGACGAATATCCGATTTTTCGAAATCAAGATCCTTGAATAAATCTTCTTTTGAATAAATATTTTCGTAATCGCTTTTTATGTCCAAAAATTCTAAGGGAAAGGTATCAAGAGAAGTTTTTATGTATCGGGGGCTGAAAAAAAGAGGAGCCGGCAATTTCTTTTTGCGAATTTCATTTATTATCGGACGAGATTTAAGCAACATTGAAACGGAATCGTCTTTTAATATAATCGCTGTTCGACCGGTAGAAAGATACGGGCGATAAATTACGACCTGAATAAGATTTTCGCCGTAAGTTTTTTCCAATTTTTCGGATATTTTTTCCCAAAACAGGTGAATTTTATTTTCCATCATCATCTCTTTTTTCATATTTTTTTACATATTCTACGGCGCATTTTTTTGCCATTGATCTGATTTTACCTATATAATTTGCTCTCTCCGTAACGCTTATTACGCCTCTTGAATCAAGAAGATTAAAAACATGAGAGCATTTTAAAAGATAATCGTAAGCCGGAAAAACCAGACCTTTGTCTGCCAATGATAAAGATTGATCTTCCAATTGATTGAACTCCGCAAATAAATAATCTGTGTCGGCATCCTCAAAATTTAATTGCGAGTATTCTACTTCTCTGTCATAAAAGATGTCGCCGTAGGGAGTTGAATCATTCCATTTTATGTCTTTGAAATCATCTGTATCCTGAATATACATGGCAAGCCTTTCCAAGCCGTAGGTAAGTTCTGCGCTGACGGGAAAAACATCCAATCCGCCGACTTGCTGGAAGTAGGTGAACTGAGAAATTTCCATGCCGTCGAGCCAGACTTCCCAACCGAGTCCCCACGCTCCGAGGGTCGGACTTTCCCAATCGTCTTCCACGAAACGAATGTCGTGTTTGGAAATATCAACCCCGATAACTTCCAGACTTTTCAAATAAAGTTCTTGGATATTTTCCGGTGAAGGTTTCATAATTACCTGAAATTGGTAATAATGTTGCATTCTGTTCGGATTTTCGCCGTAACGTCCGTCTTTCGGGCGACGGCAGGGTTGAGCATAAGCCACGTTATTCGGTTTGGAACCGAGAGCTCCGAAAAAAGTTGCCGGATGAAAAGTTCCCGCTCCCATTTCTCCGTCGTAAGGCTGCATTACGTTACAACCTTGATCTGCCCAATATTTTTGTAACGATAAAATTATATCTTGGAAATTCATAGTAATATTTCCTCTTTTGTTTTTATTTAACGGTTGAATTGATCAACGCAAAATTAATTCATTTTGCCAAAATTACTTTTATAAAAAAATAGTCAACTTACAATACAAAATATTTTATAATAGAGATGCGGTAAAAGATATTATTTTTAATTTTAAAGAAGCCGGGATTAACTTAAGGAGTATCAGATGATAAATTTTGCATGTAAAAGATGTGTTCTGAAATATTTTGACGATGCATGATTTTCATGAAGAATGTCTAAAAAAATTACGGACAGCAAGATAAACTGATTTTACTCCTGCTTTAATTATTGTATTTAATAAACAGTTATGAGGATAAGTTTTGATTTTTTCTGTTAATGTCCTCGGGAAATAAAAAAACCCGGCATTATTTGCGCCGGGTTTAAATAATTTATCTGAGATTAGTCAAGGTTGCGGAAAGGATTATCTTCCGGAACGCCCCATGATGATTCTTGATTGGAGAATTTTTTCCATTCATTTTGTTCTTTATTCTTTTTCTCATTTCTCGGACGTTTCGGTTTACGTTCTCTCGGTTCTTCTTCTGCATTTTCCGGAATATCGGAAGGCTCGAGAGATATTCTTTTGTTTTCGCAATCAACTTTAATAATTCTTGCTTCTATTTCTTCGCCTATATTTTGCTTTGAAAGTTTGTTGCTTCCCAGTCTTATTCTGGAAATAGGCATGAGAGCCGTAACCCCGGGTTTGATTTGGATAAAGGCGCCGAATTGCGAAATGGATTCAATTGTGCCTGTTGTTATGTTTCCTACCTGAAATTCTTCTTCTATATTTTCCCACGGATCGGGTTGAAGAGCTTTTAAGGAAAGAGAAATCTTTCTTGTTGCGGGATTTACTTTCAAAATTTGAGCTTCTACGGTGTCGCCTTCATTCACAACCTCTGAAGCGTGATTAATTCTGCGACCGCAAGCCAATTCGGAGATCGGGATAAGACCTTGAACTCCCGGAGCTATTTCGGCAAAAGCTCCGAAGTCGAGAAGTTTGACGATACGGCAGGAAACTGTTGATCCTTCTTCCAATTCTTTGACGACTTTATCTGCCGGATTTTCTTCCAGAGCTTTCATGGAAAGCGAGATTCTGTCTTTGTCTATTTTTACGACTTTTACTTCTATTTCGTCTCCGATATTGAGTACTTCCGAAATATTTTCTACTCTTACCCAGCTGATTTGAGAGATGTGAATCAAACCGTCAACTCCGCCGAGATCAACAAAAGCTCCGAAGTTGGTCAATCTGGTTATTTTGCCTTTTACGACTGAACCGACTTCAAGTTTTTCCAAGGTTTCTTTGCGTTTTTCTTCAAGTTCTCTTTTGAGAATAATGCGGCGACTGACTACAACGTTACGTCCGTTTTCGCTGAAATCGATAATTTCGAAATCAAAAGTTTTTCCGATAACCTGAGAATTGTCGTTGATCATTTTTAAATCCATTTGTGAAATCGGGCAAAATGCTCTGCTGCCAAGGACATTAATTGTGAATCCGCCCTTAATGACTGCTTGAACTTTACCTTGTACAGGAATCTTTTTCTCGAAAGCATCACGTAATACGGCACGGTTCGCATGTTGTTTATTCAGACTTTTGGCGATAATGGTTTCCGATTCGGTTTTTTTAACGATAAATCCCGTTAATTCGTCTCCGACCTTATATTCCAATTCTCCGTCAGAATTTTTATATTCGTTAATGTCTGCGTAAGCATCGTTTTTGTCTCCGAAATTAACAAAAATATTTGTTTCGGTAATACTTACTATTTTACCTGTAACTTCTTCTCCTCTCTTTGCTTGCGTGCTTGGATTGCTGAATGATTCTTCCAGCATTTCCGCAAAGTTTTCGTGAGAGTTTTCTTGAGAATTTACTGATTTTGTTTTTTCTTTTGCTGTAACCGTTTCAGTTTGCGTTGCGGTTTCAACTTTTTTTTCTTGTTCGCCGTTTTGTATATCGTTTGTCATCGATATCTCCTGTTTTTTTTTATCTTTATTTAAAATTATCCGAGAATAACTGCGTCAAAACCTTATTAAGGGTGATATTTGTCCAGTATTTATTTAATTATCGAAAATATTGTCCTTTCTCAGAATTTTTTTATGCCGTTTTTCCTGAAATAATCTACGACTCTTTCAGCAGTTTTTCCGTCCCATAAAGGCGGGATATGACCTTTTTTGATTTTCCCGTTCAGTATTTCTTCAGCGGCTTTAATGATTGATTCGGTTTGGAGTTTTACCAATTGATTGGTGCCGAGAGTTATTGTTACGGGGCGTTCTGTGTTTTCTCGCAAAGTAAGACAAGGTACTCCGAAGAAAGTCGATTCTTCCTGAATACCGCCCGAATCGGTTAAAATCATAAAAGCATTCATTTGCAATTTCATAAAGTCATAATACCCGACGGGATCAAGCAGAATAAGATTTTTCATTTTTTCCAGTTTAGGCATGAGATTGAATTCTTTGATCTTTTTTAAGGCGCGAGGATGAATGGGAAATATCAGTTTTATTTTTTGGGATATTTCTTCGAAAGCATTCAGAATTACGGTCAGACCTTCGATATTATCAACATTGGACGGACGATGAAGGGTGATCAAAACATATTTCTCGTTCTCAAGATTATTTTTCTTTAAGATATCGGATTTTTCAGCTTTATCTTTATAATTTACCAAAGAATCTATCATTATGTTTCCGACAAAAACAATTTTTTCGTCGGGAACTCCTTCCGCTTTAAGATGTTCGTCTCCGTCCTTGGAAGGAGTTAAAAGATAATCGCTTATCGCATCCGTCATCAAACGGTTTATTTCTTCCGGCATGGAACGGTCAAAGCTTCGCAGTCCGGCTTCCAGATGAGCAACCGGAATATGCATCTTTACTGCATCCATGGCGCAAGCAACAGTACTGTTTACGTCTCCGGCTGCAATAACCAAATCCGGTTTGTCTTCGATAAGAACGTCTTCGTACAATGAAATTATTTTTGCGGTCTGCTTACCGTGACTTCCCGATCCTGCTCCCAGGTAAACGTCGGGTTCCGGCATTTGTAAATCTTCAAAGAAAAATTTACTCATTCTCTCATCGTAGTGTTGTCCTGTGTGAATCAATTTAACCCGGAATTCATCTTTAAATTTACTGAATTCCTTGTATAAAGGAGCTATTTTCATGAAATTGGGTCTTGCTCCGACAATCAAATGTACTTTTTTCATATTTATCTCTTCAGCATTTTTTCGTAATCTTTTTTTACTTTATTATAAGTTTCGGTATTGTTGAAAATAATTGTTTCCAAATCGGGGTTGCTTATGTTTGAAAACTTATTTAAATATTTATCCGTGAGTTTAAAAATTTCGGTAAAATGAATTTTTCTTTCCAAAAAGAGAGAAACCGCCGCTTCATTGGCAGCATTTAATATTGTCGGCAAAAGTCCGCCGGCTTTTCCGGCTTCCAGAGCAGTATAAAAAAGAGGATAACGTTCTTTGCTCAAGCGACGAAAAGTCAGATCAGGCAAATCGAAAAGGGAAGTTTGCACAAGATCCGATTCGATTCTTTCAGGATAACCGAAAGCATACAGAATAGGCAATTGCATGGTCGGCGTACTCATTTGGGCAAGGATAGAGCCGTCCGTAAATTCAACCATGGAATGAATAACGGATTGGGGATGCATGACGGCTTGAATTTTTTCGTAAGGAGCATCAAAAAGCCAATGAGCTTCTATTACTTCCAAACCTTTATTCATCATCGTAGCTGAATCAACCGTTATTTTTGCTCCCATATCCCAAGTGGGATGCTGCAATGTTTTTTCAACCGTAATATTTTTAAATTCATCCAACAGAAGATTTTTGAAAGGACCGCCGGAAGCGGTTATGATAATTTTTTTGACGGATTTGCCGGTCTCGTTGCCGAGAGCTTGTTTAATTGCACTGTGTTCGCTGTCCACGGGGATCATTTTCCCGGTTGATTTTTTGAGTAAGGGCATGATAATATGACCTGCCATGACCAAAGATTCTTTGTTTGCCAAAGCCAAATCTTTTCCTCTGTTCAAAACTGCCGCAGTATATTCCAAACCGGCAGAACCGGCAACTGCGTTCAGGCAAATATCGTAATCTGCTTCTTGCAATTTTCCCGACAAAATATCTTTACCTGAAAGACCGTTTTTTTCTTCTCCTGTCAGGACTTGATTTTTAAACTTAAATTCATTTTGCAATAATGCGAGTTTTTCTTTATTTTTATGGGCTGATGCCAAGACTATTTGAAATTTGTCAGAATGTCTGCGAATAACTTCGACTGCCGATTCTCCAATTGATCCGGTGATACCGAGCACGGCTATTTTTTTCATAATTATTTTTTCCTTAGCTTATTGAGTTTATTATTTATCAATGTTTATTTAAATCTTAATATTCTAACATTATTTAAGATAAGATAAATTAAAAAATTCAGATATAATTTATACGTCAAGAAAAGAAATGTTGATCAGTTTGTTGTTGCTTTCTCTTTTATAAATTATTTTTTATTTATATTGGGTTTCCGGATTGCAATTTGCTTATTTATACAGCTAATCTTGAAATCAAGGAGATAAAATGAAGAAAATACTGTTTATTTTTATTATTATTTCGTTGTCGCTTTTATTTGCCTCCGAAATAACAACCTCTCTTAAATTTTCCGAACCTCAAATGAGGTTTGACAAAAGGGGTATAACTCTTATTGACGAAGACGGTGTTTATATAACAAAACCAGGTAATCCTGTTTTACCGGCTAAATCCGTAAAGAAACTTTTAAATCCCGGCGAAAAAGCCGTAAGTGTATCTGTTAACGTAATTTCGCAAAAAACCGTTCCTTTGGAGAACGACTTAAACTGGTATCAGACTCCCGTTCCCGTTTCGCAAAGAGAAAACGTCAAGCCGACTCTGAAAAATGCGGAAGTATATGAAAAGAACGAAATTTATCCTCAAAAAATTGCTCAGGATTTATTGACTTATTATTATCGGGGATATGCAATTGCCAACGTAAATATTTATCCTTATCAATATAATCCCGTTACCAAAGAATTAACGGTTGTATCGGAAGCGGAAGTTACAATCGTAACCGAAGAATCGGATGAAGCTTACAATGCTCTCAGATTTATCAGAAGTGATGAAAAGACTCTTAAAAAACTCAGAGAAACAGTTGATAATCCCTCCGTAATCGGTCATTATCCTATAAACGCAAGAGACGGAGAAAACGATAATATTCTTGTAATTATCAGCGACCAACAGTATTTTGAAAATCTCGAACCTTTATTTGATTTGAAATTAAAACAGGGCTTTAATCCTTTGCTTAAAGACGTAA
The DNA here is from genome assembly GCA_002742885.1 of Candidatus Cloacimonadota bacterium. GTDB lineage: Bacteria > Cloacimonadota > Cloacimonadia > Cloacimonadales. The sequence goes on along the minus strand of PDOO01000045.1, from coordinate 3,766 downwards.
ACGAGATATACTCCGATGTTGACGGAGTTGATAATCAAGATAAAATAAGAAATTTTATTATTGATTGTTATCTGAATCTCGGAACCGAATTTGTCCTTTTGGCAGGCGATACGGAAATTATTCCTCACAGAGGTTTCTATTGCTACATAAACGGCGGTTTAGATGCTTCATGGACAGATGATGATATCCCGTCTGATTTGTATTATTCCGCCTTGGACAGAGTCGGTAACGGAATCGGTCCCGACTGGAATACCGATAATGACAATTACTTCGGAGAATACAGCGGTTGGGGAGGAAATGTTCATACGGAAGCCGACTTTATGCCGGAAATCGGAGTTGCCAGAATTTGCGCCGATACGGAAGAGGAATTCGATCATGCCGTTAATAAGCAGGTCATGTATCAGACCGAGCCGGTTATCGGAGACGTAACCGAAGCCCTGCTTGTCGGAGAACTGATGAATGAAGATTATCAGACTTACGGCGGCGACTGTATGGATGAAATAGAAACCGGAGGAACTTTTAACGAATACACAACAGCGGGTATCGGAGATGATTTTAATATTTCCAAATTGTATGACAGAGATATGAATTGGAATATGAATACCGTTAAAAATGCCATGAACGGAGGTATTCATTTGATAAGTCATCTGGGGCACTCTTTTAATTTTTGGAACATGAAAATTCATCTTTCCGAAGTTACCGATGAAAATTTTACGTCAAACGGAATAAATCACGGTTTCCATATTGTTTATTCTCAGGGATGTTATCCTGCCGCTTTTGATAACAGAGGCGTAGTAAATGATTATTACGATGAAGATTGCATAATGGAAGCTTTTACGACTAATCAAAACGGAGTTGCCGCTTATGTCGGAAATTCTCGTTACGGTTGGTACAATTTCTTCAATACAAATTCATCTTCTCAATATCTTAACCGACAGTTTTTTGATGCTGTATTCGGAGAAAATATTACTCATATTTCCTTGGCAAACGATGACTCCAAAACCGACGGTATTGCTCAGGTTAATGATCCCTGGTTTCGTTGGGTTTATTATGACGTAAATGTTTTCGGAGATCCTACTTTGGATATTTTTACGGCTCAACCGACGGAAATGAATCCTGATTATATGACATCTTTGCATGTTTCGGCAACATCTTTGAATATTGACAATGTTGAAAACGGAGCAAGACTGTGTTTTTCCAAGGACGGAAATGTAATTGCTTCGGGAATTGCCGGAGAAACAGGTTCAATTAATCTTGTTTTTAATCAAGCCTTGGAGGAAACAGGAAATTATGATTTGTATATTACGGCTCATAATAGGATTATTTATACGGGAATTGTCGAAGTTATAAACCCGGATGTTCCTTATCTTATTATTGATAATTTGTCTTTTGATACTTCCGACGGCGACAATGTTATTGAATCGGGGGAGACCGTTACTGCCGATATTACAATTCGCAATGCGGGGCAGCAAATGTCCGAAGCCGTTTCTTTATTTATTGCGGATTCCAACGAAAATATCGTGATTATTGACAGTTCTTATGTTTCGGAAAACGGAATCGGAGCCGGTGAGTCGGTTGTTTTTGAAGATGCCGTTTCTTTTACGGTAAACAATGATATTGAAGATCAAACCGAAGTTGAGATTGCCTCGGTGATAACTTCCGGAAGTCAAAGTTGGGATGCTTCGCTTGAATTTACTCTGAATGCTCCGGTCGTTAGAATTCAAAGTATTGAGGTAGCGGACGGCGGAAACAATGTTTTGGAGTCCGGAGAGACCGCTTCCGTAAATATAACCTTAGCCAATGAAGGACATGCCGATTTAACCGAATTAACAGCTTCCTTGATGAGCGAAAACGAAAATATCACCATAAATAACGCTTCTGCGGAAATCGAAGGATTGGAGCCGGAAAGCAATGCGTCAATTACATTTAATGTTATCGTTGCCGAAAATGTTCCGCCGGGAGAGATTGCGGAATTTAATTTGGATATTGAAGGAAGCGGAGGCTATACCGCAGATTTATCTTTTTCTTTATCGATTGGATTTATCACGGAAGATTTTGAAACCGGAGACTTCAGCTCTTTTGACTGGACTCATTCCGGGAATGTTAATTGGACAGTCGGTTCCTATGCTTACGAAGGCTCTTATGCCGTCAGGTCAGGAAATGTCGGTCACGGAGAAAGCTCTTCTTTATTTATTACCGGAAATGTTTTAATAGCCGGAGAAATTTCTTTTTACATAAAACCGAACAGTCACGGTTATTCGGGCGGCATGTGTTTTTTCTTAATAGACGGAGAAGAAAAGAACAGTTGGAACGTCAACTCCGGCTGGGAAGAATACAGTTATCCGGTAACGGCAGGCGATCATACATTTGAATGGCGTTATACCGAATATTCGGAAGGCATGGACAATGTTTGGATTGATAAGATTGTTTTTCCGCAGATAAGCTTTGAAAATTTGAATTCTCCGAGTTCTTTGATACCTGAAAACAATACGGTTAATCTTCCTCGCAATCAAATTATTTCTTGGCAAAACGGAACGGAAACAGAATTTGTTGATCTTTATCTGGATACAGTAAATCCGCCCGTAAGCAAAGTATTGGATAAAGTCGCTCCTCAGGAATCTTTCAGCGCCGAACTTGAATGGGGAAAGAAATATTATTGGAAAGTTGTAAATTATTCTCCGGTTAACGATACGGAATGCGTCAAGTCTTCTCCCGTGCAAATTTTTGAAACCGCTCTTCCGCCAAATCTTATTCAGGTAGGCTCGGGAAATTCAACAAATCAGAATTTACCTATGAATCCTTTTTACGGTTACTCTTACAGTCAATCAATTTATTTGCAGTCCGAAATAAATTGTGATTCCGCCGTAATCGGAAAAATTTATTATCATTATAACGGAGCTCACGAATTCGGAGACGAAATTACGGTTTACATGGGGCATACCGATAAAACCGTATTCTCTTCAAGTTCCGATTGGGTTCCGGTAAGCTCCATGACTCAGGTTTATTCCGGAAATTATAATCTTTCGGCAAGCGATGATTGGCAAGTCATTGAATTGGATTCGCCTTTTGTTTACAATAATACGGATAATCTTGTTGTGGCTTTTGACGAAAATACCGACGGTTATCATTCTTCCGACGATAAATTCTATTGCTCTTACGTAACCGGTAATCGTTCTTTGATTTATAAATCCGACTACGCAAATCCCGACCCGAATAATTCCGGTGATTATCCCGGAAGTTTAAAGAATTTTATCCCCAATATAAGATTTAAATTGGCAAACAACTCTCCGACAATCGATTTTGGAGATTTGAATGTTGCGTTTAACGAAAATACCGGTATGACGAACTTATTCTTACGGCAGAAAACTCCGAACACATTACCGCTTTGATTGACGGATTTAACGTCGTATTCTCCGCTGCGGAAAATTGGAGCGGCTCCGAAACTCTTACTTTCACCGTTGACGATCAGGAAAGAGAACTCGGAAGCAAAAGAGCAACCGCAAGCGCCGAACTTGAAGTTACGGTTATTCATGTCAATAATGTCCCGACAATAGATTTTACCGGTTTGAATGTCGTTTTTGACAAAAATACCGAATCGGGAATATTTGATTTCTCTCAATATATAGACGATCCGGATTCCAATGACCAACTTATTCTTACGGCAGAGAACTCCGAACACATTACCGCTTTGATTGACGGATTTAACGTCGTATTCTCCGCTGCGGAAAATTGGAGCGGAACCGAAACTCTTACTTTCACCGTTGAC
>PDOO01000036.1 GCA_002742885.1 Candidatus Cloacimonadota bacterium | reverse complement strand
GACCAAAAATACGGTTTATATTATAGAATTTAAGATGAACAGCGTAAACTCCGCTTTAAATCAGATAAAAAATAAAAAATACTTCGAACCGTATTTGAATACCGGTAAAAATATAGTCTGCGCGGGAGTTGCTTTTGATAAAGAAAAGAGAAATATAAGCGAATATAAAGCCCTGAATTTGGATGAGTTATTGTTAATTAATTAAGTATATTATTTTAAGAACATTGATCAGAGATTTAAATGAACTGTTTTATCTTACGATATAGTTTATGTTTTCATTTAAATTAAATAAGAGGTAAAACAAAATATTTTAATTGACCGGAGATATTGAAAAGTTACAGAACAATGACTTTTTTCTCCTTGCTGTATTTAATAAAGAGGAATAATATCTATGAGCAGAGGATTTGTAAGGGAAGATGACAAAGAAGCTGTTCCTTTGGTAACACTGCGAGCTCCTTTACCGCTGGGAGTGAGGAATTATGTTACTCCCGAAGGTTTTAGGCAACTTAAAGAAGAGTATCGTTTATTGTCGGAAGAACGAAAAACTTTATCTGATGAATCTCCGACTGAAAACAGAGTGCAAATAAATTATATTACCGCTAAGCTGCAACTTTTGGATGAAAGAATAAAGACGGCTGAAATAATTTCCCCGTTAAATATTAAAGAAAAAAATAAAGTTCGTTTCGGAGCTGTCGTAACTGTATTCAGAGAAGATGACGGATCTCTAAAAAAATATCAGATCACGGGATCTGACGAAGCGGACATATCTTTAAATAAGATTTCTTTTTTATCTCCTTTAGCTAAAGCTTTGCTGAATAAAAAAAGCGGAGATTCCGTAACAGTTAAAACGCCTTCCGGAAGCATAAATTTTACAATAAAACTGATTGAATACAAATAAATAATGAAAAAGGAGAAAGTCGTGGCAAGACCCAAAACCAAAATTGATTTGCTTGAAGCTTCAAAAAACAATTTTGAAAAACTTTGTAAAACTATAGATAAACTTACAAAAGAAGAATTTACAACTGAATTTAACTTTTCCGATAACCCTAAACTGAAAGAAGCTCACTGGAAGAGAGATAAAAATGTCCGAGACATATTAGTTCACTTATATGAATGGCACATGTTATTGATTAATTGGATAACCGAAAATAAGGCAGGAAGGAAATCTGATTTTTTACCGAAACCCTATACTTGGAAAACAGTTGCCGAAATGAATGTCGGTTTTTGGGAAAAACATCAAACTGTATCTTATGAAGAATCAGCGGAAAAGCTTAAACAATCTCACGAAGAGGTTCTTAAGCTTATAGAATCATTTACGAATGAAGAATTATTTACAGCCAAATATTTTCCTTGGACGGGAACAACAAGTGTAGGCAGTTATTGTGTTTCTTCAACATCAAGTCATTACGATTGGGCAATTAAAAAAATAAATAAGCATAAGAGAAGCTTAAAAAAATAAGTTGCAAAACTTAAAATTGGAATAAAAAAATTATATCCTGACTTTTTGCTTATAAGGCTCATTAAGAAATGGTTAAATTTTATGTGTAAGTCGAATATTGCAGTATTTTTTCTTGTTGTTCTCATTATTTCAGGATGCAAATTCAACCGAGAAACAGATAAATCTTCCGAATATTTTTCTGATGAAAATCAGTGTATCCTTTATCGAGGATTTTTGCCTTCTTCCGATGGTTCCGGAATGATTACCTCCTTAAAACTGAATAAAGACGGAAGTTTTGAAAAATCTGATTTATGTTTAAAATCTGACTATGATTATTCAATCGATACAGGAAGTTTTGTCTTTGGGAAAAACAGCTCTTATATTATTTTGACATCCGAAAATGAAACTTTTGAATATGAGAATAAAGATAACGGACTTATTTTCTCTGTTAAAGATTTATCGGATTCAACAATTGAATATAAGCTGACTGAGATGAGTAACTGCGATATTGAATTCGGTGAAAATCCCGTACAGGGATTTCTTGTTTTCGGACATGAAGTTTCGTCTTTTTCCCCTTTTAATTCTTCAAAAGTTTATTGGATTAATGATTTTAAAGACGGCAAATTGACAAAATTGTACTATGAAAAGGTCGGAGATAAACTTCCTCCTTATACTCCTTTGAAAGCTAATCTGGTTTTACGAAAAAGCAATGCTTTAAAACAGGGATTTACGGAAGAATATGACGGAATTTTAGATGTTAAGGAAATAAAATCAGCAGAATTAATTACAGCAGAAAATTATACCGAAAAATAAAATGTTAAGAAAAGCAGGAAAAAAATTCTGGGTATTTCGTAAATATTATCTGATTTATCCTGTTATAAAGGTACGTAAACTAAATTCTTGTAAATGTTTATCGTTGCTTATCTAATGTATTTTATATGATTTTTAAAGGCTCAGGAAAATAATGAATAAGATAAATATTTCATATCATAAAAGTGAAGCGGGAGAACTTATTATCGGTTCTTTTTGCGGGAAAATTTGTATTGCGGATTTTCGTTATCGCAGAATGAGAAATACAATTGATGACAGGATAAAAAAAGCCTTAAAAGCTGATTTTATTGAAAGTGAAGATACAATTATTAACGAAACCAAAAAACAAATTGATGAATATTTACAAGGAGCAAGAAGAGAATTTGATATTCCTTTTTTGACTGTCGGAAGTGATTTTCAAAAGAAAGTTTGGACAGCTTTGCTGAATGTTCCTTACGGTAAAACGGCTTCATATTCTGATTTGGCAGAAAGCATCAATAATCCTAAAGCGGTTCGGGCAGTTGCCAATGCCAACGGAGCCAATGCGCTTGCTTTTATTATTCCTTGCCACAGAATTATCAGAGCAGACGGAAATACAGGAGGTTACGGAGGAGGTTTGTCGGTAAAGAAAAAACTGCTGAAAATGGAAAGAGAGAATAAATAATCCAATATTTTTATTTTCTGATCTTTTTTATTTGATGCTCATAATTAACTCTCGGAATTTAAAAAAAATTAATAATTATCTGTTTGGGAAAGAATTATTTTATTTATATTTATAAAAAATTAAATGCATAAATTTATATAATCGGAGAAAGCGGTATTGATGGAAAAATATTTAAATATTAAAAAGCTGTTTGAAGAAAACAGAAATGAGGAAAATGCTTTTCATAAAGCAAAATACATGAGAAATAAATTTAAATTTTACGGAATACAGACACCGTTAAGAAGGATGCTTTATAAGGATTTTTTGAAAGAGGAAAAGAAAAGGAAAACTGTCGATTGGTTATTTCTGGATAAGTGCTATGAAGCCGAATACAGAGAATTTCAATATTTGGCAACGGATTATTTAATTGCTTTCGGAAAATATTTAACCTTCAACGATGTGCCTAAACTTTTAAAATACATCAAAACAAAACAGTGGTGGGATACTATCGACAGGTTAGACAGAATTACGGGGAATATCGGACTTACAGATAAAAGAATAGATAATTTGATGTTGAAATGGTCAACTGACGAAGATTTTTGGGTAAGAAGAATTGCCATAGATCATCAATTAATGCGAAAAGATAAAACCAATGTAGAATTGTTGGAAAAAATTATCATAAATAATTTGGGAAGCGACGAGTTTTTCATCAATAAAGCCATCGGTTGGAGTTTAAGAGATTATTCAAAAACAAATCCTCAACGGGTAAGAAATTTTGTTGAAAAATATCGGGATAGAATGTCAAAATTAAGCATTAAAGAAGCAAGTAAATATTTATAAATAATATTGTTAATTCGGAGAAACGATGAATCTGAAAATAAAAAAGTTCTATGAGTTAAATATTGATGAATTATATGAGATCTTAAGAGTAAGAAATGAGGTTTTTACGGTTGAGCAGAAATGCCGTTATCTTGACTGCGACGGTAAGGATCAAAATTCGTATCATTTGTTTTATGAAAAAAACGACAAGATTATTGCCTATCTGAGAATTTTGGAAAAAGGTGTTTCATTTGAAGAAATAGGCATAGGAAGAGTTGCGGTTGATGCCGAATTCAGAAGGAGAGGTTTAGCAAGAGATATTATGTCGGCGGCTGTTTCTTTTATAAAAAATGACTTAAAAGAGCATGAAATTAAGTTGCAAGCTCAAACTTATTTGATTGATTTTTACAAAAGTCTGGGATTTGAAAAAGTATCGGAAATATATCAGGAAGCGGGAATACCTCATGTTGACATGCTGTATCATCGCAAAAAAGGCGAAAAATGAATTATGCGGAAAAAGAATTTATTATAAGTCCTGCTTATTTAAATAATGATGATTTGTTGTCTGAATACAGGAAATTGAAAAATAAGTCTTATTCTGAGTTAAATCAAAATTTTCCTGGCAGATATCGTTACCGTCTGGCAAACTTTGCATCCGAAATAAAGTTGAGAAATTTAATTGAGATAGATGAAGATGAGTTTAAAAATACTGATGAACCTGAAAAATACCCGACAGAATATTATGAAAATGCTTATAAGCAATTTGATTTATTAAAAATTCGTTACAAAGGCAAAAGTGACGCCAGAATATCAGTCCCCGAAACGTTGCAGGAACTTTGGAGACAACACAAATATTCAATTATGGCAAGAAACATAAGCCTATATAAAAAAACGGGACATTTTGTTGCCGAGCATAATGATTTAAAATATTTCTCTGATATTTATGCTTTTTTAGCGGTTGAAATGCAAAAGAAACCTTCAAAAAATGCTGTGTTAAACGTATTGCAACACATGTGGGGATATATTTCAAATGCATCAAATTTAAAGAAAAGCGAAGTTCCCGGATTGGATTTATTCAGCTTTTTTAAAGAAATACAGCATTGTGTTAAATTGTCCGGACAAAAGTATTTATATGAACAGATTGCTCTTAGTGAATTGGGTATATGGATAAACGAAAAAATATAAAATGAGGTAAGAGAGGAACAGGATGAAAATTGAAAATATTATAAAAGAGGGCATTAAATCAATAGATTTAACAAATGAAAAACATGCCGAGCTTATTATCGATACGGCAAATAATTTATTGGAAATATACCCGACTTTTTCCGAATTGCAAAAATTGGAAGAAGAATGGCTGAAAAGAGATGATGAGAAAATGACTTTTTTAAGATCGGCTCTTAAATTGGCAACTTCTAAAAGTTTGATTTCTTGCGTAAAGAAAAAATTGCATATTTCTATCGTTTTTGCTGTTTACAAAGAACATTTGAGAATAAGAAAAAGCAGTGAGCATCCTTACGGAGAAGATTTTTTGCGGAAGAAAGCAGAACAGGCGAAATGGCTTTTCGGAGATCAAAAACTTATTACTTGGAGCATTACGGTTGTGGATGACGGTTGTCCGGAAAGAAGCGGAAAAACTGCTTTGGAAATAGTTGAAACCGATTCATTGGGAGATAAAGTCAAGGTGCTGTTTCTTGAGGATGCGATAAAACAAGGTTTACCTCCGGTAAAATGCCTTAATTCTTCCGCCGAAAGTCAAAAAGGCAGTTCGATTCTTTACGGAATGTGGGATGCCGTGCAAGAAAGAGGCTCTGAAAACCATATTGTGCTTTTTACCGATGCCGATCTTTCTACGCATCTGGGGCAAATTATGCTTCTTGTTGATCCTATTATAAATCACGACTGTTTGGCCGCCATAGGTTCGCGTCGAGAAAAGAAATCTGTCGTTGTAAAAAAATCTTCCAGAAATAACCGAGGTAAACTTTTTATCTTTCTCTGGAAACGAATGATATCTAATTTAGGAAATATTGTTGATACTCAGTGCGGTTTTAAAGCATTCAGAGCTGATATTGTGTCTGAAATAATTTCTGATAATATTGAACATAAATTTGCTTTTGATGTTGAACTTCTGATAAAAACAGCTCTTCTTAAACCTGATTCAATTGCTAAAGTTCCGATTGCTTGGATAGACAGCGATATTGCTTCCACGACTGCAGATTTGCAACCTTATTTGCCAATGCTTAAATCCATAGCAAATATGCATGTAAAATATTTTAGCAATGATTGTCGGCATAATGATTTTGTCGATTTTGTAAATTCATTGGATAAAAATTCTTTTAATCGTCTCTTGGAAAATATCCCCTCCGGCATTACAGACAGAGAGCCTGACTCTTTCACCGATTATGCCGGGGTTTCTGTCAGTGAACTTAAAAATGCTGTTAAAATTTAAATATGAGAGACAGATTACCGATAAACTTTTAACTGCTCAATAAGATTTGAAAATGCTGTTGCCTGATTTAAGGTAAGTCGATTCTTTTACGGATTAAGTTTTAAAATCTAATTGAAAGTATATAAATTCGGATGGGAGAAGGAATAATTGAAGAAAAAAGGACGGAAGATTTGTAGAAAAATTTAAATTTCTGATAACATGCTTTCAAATGTAATTTGTATTTCTTTGATTACTTAAACACATTAAAAATATAAATAATGACACTTAAAAATTACCGCTTTTTATTTTAATCAAGAATCCCGAGACTTTTGTCTCGGGATATATCGTAAAACAATATTGCTATCGGCAAATAATTTGGTTAATGAAAATCCAGCTCAGGATTACTTCCGCTCCGGACGTTACGTTTCCTCTGAATTTTAATGCCAACTCGTATTTTGTATTTTTTTTGAAATTGAAATCAAATTTTGCCTGTACGACTTCGGTTTCTTTTTCGGGGGGAGTAAATTTTTGTGATTTTAAACGGTTGTCTTCTTTATCTTTGACAATAATTTCCGGCGGAAGATAAATCATGCAGCCGGGTTTATGTAAAAAGACGAACTCCAAAGAAGAAAGATCGCTGTCAGGAATTAAATTAATCCGTACATCTGATTGGAAGCCCAGCCAGAGGGGAGACTTGAAGTCTTCATCGGCTCTGAAATATGATTTAATTATTTCTTTTCCGAATCCGGGATAGCGATAAGAAGCTTCTGTAATTAATTCCAAATTATGCTTAATTGAGGGATTGGGAATTATTTTCAGGACGGAATCTTTTCCGAATTTTTTACCGTCTTTGAATATTGCCGCATATAAATCTGTTTCTCGGTCAAACTTTATACTTTTATTTTGGTATTTTTGCGAATTTTTTCCTGTTTCTTCATCGAATTCAAATCTTATTTCAGGGGAAGACAGCTCGGAATCAAGAGAAATGACATTATATCCTTCTGTAAAATCGGGGATGAAGTTTATTTTACTGCTTCCGGGACAAACATTGAATCCGAGACGGGTAAGTTTTAATATTTCTTTGTCCAGACGCAACCTGAAATCATTCCAATCAAGCAAATCTTTATTTGTCCATAAAACTTCCGCCAAAGCAATCATTCTCGGCAGTATCATGTATTCGCAATGCTTCTCATCAGGAATCCATTCAGTCCAAACGTTTCCTTGAGCTCCCAAAATATATTTTCTCTGTTCTTGCGTTAATTCTTGCGGAACGGGATCAAAAGAATAAACTCTTTTGACCGGCAGATAACCTCCTATCGCATCTTTTTCCGTACAGGGATCAGATTGGTAATGATCTAAGTAACAATAACTTTCAGGAGTCATTATTACATTGTGATTCATTTGAGCTGATTTTATGCCGCCTTCAAATCCGCGCCAGGACATGACAACTGCTTGCGGAGCAAGTCCGCCTTCCAAAATTTCATCCCATCCTATGATTGTTTTTCCTTTTGACAAAAGAAATTTTTCAATTCTGAGTATAAAATAACTCTGGAGTTCAAATTCATCTTTAAGATTTTCATCCTTGATTCTTTGGCGACATTTCGGGCAAATTTTCCAATTGCTTTTATTTGCTTCATCTCCTCCTATATGAATAAACTTTGAGGGGAATAAATCAGTAACTTCAGTTAAAACGTTTTCGATAAATTCAAAGACTTCCTCTTTTCCGGCGCAAAAAATATCTTTATTCGGCCAATAACTTCCGGGAGCAGGGAAAAATTCTCCCGGGAAACAAGCCAATTCGGGATAAGAAGCCAAAACTTCCAGAGAATGCCCCGGCATTTCTATTTCGGGAATAATTTCTATTCCTCTTCTATTTGCATATTCAATGACTTCTTTTACTTCTTCTTGGGTGTAAAAACCGCCGTAAGTTGCTTTTTCTCCCGACTTGGCAGGCTGTCTTTTTCTCCACGGTTCATCTTCCCGATCAACTCTCCAAGCTCCGATTTCGGTAAGTTTCGGATATTTTTTTATTTCCAGTCTCCATCCGTTATCATCGGTAAGATGCCAGTGAAAAGTATTGTATTTATATATTGCCATTAAGTCTATATAGCGTTTTATAAAAGAAATTTTAAAAAAATGTCTGGATACATCAAGATGAAGTCCTCTGTATTTAAAACGGGGTTTATCTTCTAGCATAAGATCTCTGATTTTATAATTTTCTTCTTTCGATGATTCCAAAATTTGCAGAAAGGTTACGATCCCGTAAAATACGCTTGCGTAATCGGCTCCGGTAATATTGCATTTGTTGTTTTCTATGGATAAAGAATAAAATTCGGACGGTTGCTCGTCTATTTTTAATGCCAAAGTAAATTTATTTTTTGATTTTATCGAACTGAATTTATCGGTTTCATCGACAATAAAATCTTTTAAAAATTCTTTTCTTTCATCGTCAAAATCAAATAAAATTTCAAAATCATTTGAAAAATACGAACAGCTGTTTTTTAATTTTAAATATTGCGGTTTGGGTATAATATTCATATTTACTCCTTTTATAAAACATAATTGCGCAAAGAGGGCGAAAATACGGAATCAGGAGTTTCAATCAAAAACTCTCTTCCTGATTTTTTATGATTATCTGATATCTTGTTTAATTTAAGGACAGCATAAGCTTTAAGAGCAGAATTCGAGTAATCTTTGGTCAGAAATTCAATAGCCCTGTTTGCATATCCGCCGTCAATAAGCCAATCGGCGCAGACGAGATAAAATATTTCAGATTCAGGTTTAAATTCAATAGAGTTAATCAAATCGTAAGCTTCAAGGGTTGATTTAAGAGTAACTTTTCGGGTTGCTTTCAAAAAAACGGATTTAAGGGAATCATCAGCATTTTTTACGAAATCGGTTAATTGCAATGCGTTTGACGTTAATTCCGATTCCGGTATTTTTACCAAAAGTTCGGTCAGCAAAGAATCTTCCGGAGAATTTTGATAGAGAGATAATAAATATTTATAATAAAATGCTTTATCCCTGATATATTCAGGAAGATTATCAGATGACATTAGCTTTTTTATCTGCTTTTCGACTGTATCGAATTTTTCCGAGGCAAGATTGAGAGAAATAATTTTAAGAGTTGAATTGTAAACGTAAACTGAATTTGCAGCATACTTTTCGGCTTCTTTAATTTGACTGATAATTTTTTCGAGAGGTTCTTTCCTGAGCAAACTTATTTCAGCTTTCAACATTCTTATTTTATAATTATAGTTTTTGCGGTACTTCATTCGTCTTGAGTTAAATTTTTTTGAATTTATGATTTCTTCGGCATAAGCAAAAGATTTATCAGATTGATTCATGTTAAAATAAATTTCAGCCAAATTATATTTTGTTTCTAAAATGTTTTCCGGATTATTTGTAATTTCTCCGTAAAGTTCGTAAGCTTTAAGAGCAATTTTATAATTTTTTTCCGATTTATATTGTTCGGCTGTTTTTAAAACGGTTGAGGGTTTTAATGTCGCATAAACAGCGAGAGCTTTTTCGATTTTGTTTGTTTGGATATACGCTTTTGCCAAAATTTCAAGCATGTAATTTTTTTCTGATCCTTTTATTTTCTCTTCTATTAAATTAATGAGAGTTGAATCTGATTTGAGAGCGTTTTTTACTTTTGAGGCAACAAGATATTGATAATTTTTGTGAACTTCTGTATAGGAAAGATATTCAGTCAAAGATTTTTCCCAATTTCCTGATTTTTCGTAAAGGCGAGCCGATTCCAAAGCAAACAGCCGCTTGTTTCCCGATATTTTTTCGGCTTCCGAATAAAGTTTTTCGGCTTCTTCATATTGAAAAAAATTTTCATACAATTGGGCAAAATATTTGTAATCTTTTAAATAGTAGTCGCTGTTTTTATTTTTCTTCAGATAATCATTAATTAAATCTATTGCTTCGCTAAGCTTGTTTTTATCCAAAAGTATTGATGCTTTGGTTCCGGTAAACAGTTTTGACGGTAAGGAATTTGTTCGTTCTATTAAAAATTTTTCGGCTTTTTTTGTTTGTTTCATCTTGATGTAATTATTGATGATATTAATAATCGAATTTTCGTGATTCGGAGATATTTTTAATATTTCAAAATATAATTTATTGGCTTTTTCGTAATTTCTTCGATTCTGAAAACTTCTTGCTCTTTTTACCAGAATATTAATTTCTTCTCTTGTTTCCGGTGTTTTTCTTTTATATTTTTTTACGGGAGATTGTCTTGCCGAAGTTTTTTTTATTTTATTCTCTGCAAGGCAAAAAGTTATTAAAAATATTGATATGACCGTAAGTATTGTTTTTTTATTCATACGATAACTCCGAAAATAAACCCGGTTGAAACCGGGTTTATGAAAATAAATTATTTATGTTGCCACATTCTTCCGTTTTGAATCAAAGCCTTTACCGGTTCCAGTCCGGTAACGCATCCTTCGTGGATAGCCTTCAAAATAGTTCCTCCTCCGGAGAAGAAATAATAATTGGGATTATCCGTTGCGCTGATGTAAGTGCCGGGCAGAAGAGATCTGAATTCCTGTAAGGTATCTCCTCCTCCGAACAATTTATTTGCGGTTTTGTTTTCGTCAATTAACGAGTACATGGTTTTGGTTCCTTCAAAGAAATGAGGCATGTAGCCCATTACCGCATTTACGAAGACAGTGCGTGATCCGAGAATAGCTTCTCTTATTTTCGGGCAATCGAATGATGCCGGAGCAACATCAACAATATAGTTTAATTTTGCGCCTTTAGGCAAATCATTTATATTATGAAATCTGTAGCTTCCTTCAATTTTACCTTCCATCGTATCTGATTCAACCAATATTGACGGCTCAAGAATTTTATTAGGATATTGTTCGGAAATCTCAAGGAATTTACGCGCTATATTGAGATCTTCTTCATCTATGCCTTTAATTTTAAAACCGTATTTTGCCGAAAGATAAGCATTATAGATTACTCCGCCCATAATAAGTTTATCCACTTTTTTCAAAAGAGAATGCAAAGGTCCTATCTTGGTATCGAATTTTGAACCGGCGATAATTGCGAGCATGGGATTTACCGGATTATAAATTCTGTCCAAACTTTCAATTTCATGTTGCATCAAATAACCTGCGTATGAGGGAAGATAAATTGCCGGTTTTATGGTGGATGTGTGAGGCTGCCATGAACCGAAAGCATCGTTTACGTAAACATCAGCCAAACCGGCGAGTTGTTCTCCGAGTTTTTCCGAATCAATTCCGCCGCTTTCTTCTCCTTTGAACCAGCGAATATTCGGTAAATAAATACCGTCAATCTCACCTTTTCTCAAACGTTTTATAAGTAAGTTTACGGCTGTATCTATGCCTATGAATCCACCGTTTACTTTGTCTTCCTTAAAATCCGGAACAATGAATTTGGTATAAAGTTTTTTGTACAAATAGTCCACTATGGGTTTTACGTCGTACTTTGAATTCATATCAATTTTTTCGGTTTTCTTATTTCTCGGTCTTCCTACGTGAGACATTAAAATAAGTTTTCCTCCTTTTGACAGGATGTTGAAAAGAGTTCCGAAAGTTACGTCGATGCGAAACGGATCTTTTATTACATGTTGTTTTGCCACATTATGATCCACTCTTACAAGTACGATTTTACCTTTCAGGTCAGCATCTTGAATTCTTGGTATTTCAAGCATTTTTGCCTCCGTTAATATGGAAATTTTATTTTTAAATTTTTTTCTCTTAATTATGACTGCTTTTTTCGGAAGTCAATAAGCAATTTTGCATAACAGGATATTCTTTGTGATCAGCAACGACATCACCTTGAACAGTAACGTTGTTTTTGAAAATTATCGGTCCTTTTACTTTTAATGATTTGCACTTAACGAGAGACGGAACTTTTCCTGCCAATTTTTCAAAGTCATCTATAAATTTATATTCATTGCTTAATTCCACGGTGGGAATAGTCAAAGCTTCCGGATTCTTTTTTAATCTGTACATTTCATCAAGCATAAAAACATCTGAACGAATCAGGAATAATTCGTTGGAAGTCTTAACCGGTACAAATCTTGAACGGGGGACAAGCATTGCTTTAGAGTTTCTGAAAACGCTTATTGCCGAACCCATTGCCGATTCAAGCTGAATAACTTCTATGCCGTTTACTTTTTTCGGATTGAATATTACCGAAAGATCAAAACGTCCGGTTTTTTCGATATTTTTTTTCAGAGCATGTAAGTTTACCCAAAGATTATTGGTGTTAAAATATTTATAAATTTCCGTACTTTGAAATTCTTTTACTTCTTCGTCCGGACATTGAGCCGTTTCTCTCAGGACAAATCCTCCGTTCTTTAATTTTGCCAGATGCCCGCCTTTTTTATCGTTTTCTGTTCTTGTGCAAACTTCCATCATAAAAGGATATTCATTTTCGGCAAAAGCTGTCAGAATTTTGGGATCTGCTTCTGCTCCGAGATTATCTGAATTAGAAATAAAAATATAAGAAATACCGGAATTTATCAATTTATCGATGATCCCTGAATTATGCATGGCGAGATAAATATCTCCGTGTCCGGGAGGATTCCAATTTTCGTTTTTATTTTCAAATTCAGTCGGTACGAGTTCCGATTTTTCAATTCTGGGAAATTTGTGCTGAAGAAAATCGAAAGGAAATTCCTGTGTAAATATGTCCGAATAAGTATTCATCTTTTCCAAAGTATCTTTCCCTGTATTGTAGCTGTTCATAAAAATCAGAGGAACGTTATTATTGTATTTTTTTCTTAAGCTGATAATTTGATTAATGATAATATCTAAAAATGATAAGCCGTCTTTTACCGTGAGAAGAGATTTTGCTTTGTTCAATCCCATTCCTGTTCCCAAACCGCCGTTTAATTTTATGATTGCAAGTTTTTGAAGAAGCGCCGGATTTTCTTCTTTTAAATTTTTATAATGAAGAAGATCTTTTTCGTCCGGAGAATCAATCATGGTTCTGTCAATTTTCCCTGTTTCTCCCGAACTCAATTTTTTATAATAAGCGCAAAAAGTATCAATTACCGACTCTTGTAAATTTTCTTTTCTCATAATATCGGTAAATTTCTTTATTTTTTTTTCCATATTTGACCGCCTGAAGAAAAAAAGGAACGGTTCTTCTTGAAGAACCTGTTCCCTTAATAATTGTTTATCTTTCAAATACAGTTACAATTCCCATTCCGCCGCCGATGCATAATCCGGCAAGACCTTTTTTGCAGTCTTTGCGAACCATTTCATGAAGAAGAGTAACCATTATTCTGGCTCCCGAACAACCTATGGGATGTCCCAAGGCAATGGCTCCGCCGTTTACGTTGACTTTTCCGAGATTAAGTTTTCCTACGCCTTCTTGTTCCAGACCTTTTATTACAGCCAATGATTGAGCGGCAAAAGCTTCGTTAAGTTCGAAAAGTTCAATTTCATCAAGTGTCCAGTCTGCCTTTTTAAGAGCTTTTTTGATTGCCGGCACGGGACCGTAACCCATAATTGACGGATCTACTCCGCCGGAGGCGTAAGCTTTTATGTAAGCAATCGGTTTTAAGCCGAGTTCTTTGACTTTTTCTTCGCTTACAAGTACGAGAACCGCTGCGCCGTCATTGATTCCTGAAGAGTTTGCAGCCGTTACCGAACCGTCTTTTTTGAATGCAGGTTTGAGTTTTGCCAAACCTTCTGCCGTTACGCCTGCTCTCGGAAATTCGTCGGTTCTTACTTCAATCGGATCTTTTTTGCGTTGCTGAACAAACACGGAAGCGATTTCATTTTCAAACTTTCCTTCTTTCATGGCTTTTTCTGTTCTGTTTTGAGATGTTGCTGCAAATTTATCTTGTTCTTCTCTTGATAAATTAAATTTTTCGGCAAGATTCTCCGCTGTAATTCCCATGTGGTAATTGTTAAAAATATCCCAAAGACCGTCATTAACCATAAGATCAACTGCGTTTTTATTACCCATTCTTGCTCCCCAGCGTTCGTTTGGAAGCGCATAAGGAACCTGACTCATGTTTTCCGTTCCGCCGGCAACGATAATATCGGCTTCTCCTGCAGCAATCATGGTTGCTGCCAAAGTTACGCTTTTCATGCCGGAACCGCAAACTTTATTTACGGTGTAAGCAGGAACCGTTTCAGGTATATCGGCAGCTATGGAAATCTGGCGTGAAATATTCTGACCTAATCCGGCTCCGATAACATTACCCATAATAACTTCTTCAACTTGTTCTGGTTTAATGTTTGCATCTTTTAAAGCTGCTTTTAAAGCCGTTGTTCCCAACTCAACGGCAGAGACATTTTTAAATTGACCGCCGAATGATCCTATGGCTGTTCTTCTGGCAGCTGCTACGGCAACTCTTCTCATAATATCCTCCCAATATATTTTTGTTTATAATTTTTTCAGATTATTCTTTATTATTAAAAATTTTTAATGTTTTTTTTCTTTGTCTATTAAATTAAGCAGCCAGATCATATTATCGGCAAGAGTGCGCATATTTCTAATTCCTTCTTCATCTTCCAAAAATTCTCCTTTTTCGCGTCCGACTCCCAAGTTCCAATAACTTGCTCCCGGCATGACCATTTGCGAGATGTGGAAAAAATGATTTATTTGATCAAAAACATGAACTCCGCCCGCCCGTCTTACGGCAGCCAAAGCAACTCCGACTTTTC
This sequence comes from Candidatus Cloacimonadota bacterium, assembly GCA_002742885.1. Classification (GTDB taxonomy): domain Bacteria; phylum Cloacimonadota; class Cloacimonadia; order Cloacimonadales. The sequence continues at coordinate 44,421 of PDOO01000036.1, read as the reverse complement.
TTTTCAACAGCCCGCCTTTACCAAGGGTAATGTAACCTGCTCTGTCTATCAGCGCTTTTAATTCCGGAGTAAGCGATGAAAAATAAGTCGGCGATCCCATTATAATTCCGTCTGCTTCAACCATTTTTTGAACCCATTCGTTTACCGGGTCAGAGTCGATAACGCAATTTTCGCTTTGACCTGATCGACATGCCAAACATGCGGTACAACCTCTGACAGATTTACCGCCGACTTGAATTAATTCCGTTTCTATGCCGTGTTTTTCAAGCTCGGCGAAAACAGTTTTAATCATATATTCCGTATTGCCTCCTTTTCTGGGGCTTCCGTTAAAACCTATAACTTTCATTATTTATTTTACTCCCGTTATATAAAAAAAACGTCTTATTTAAATTACAGAACCGTTTCTGAAAATTTTATCGTAAAAATCATATTCAACATCTGATATTGATGAATTTCTTCTTTTTTTAACGGCGTCTGCCGTTTCCGCAAATTTGTCGAATTTATATCTTTCCAAGTTATTGAATTGTCCCCAGGAAAAACTTTTTACGTAATCAGATATCAAATCTTTACCGTATAAATTGCATCCCGGATCAATAACGCATCCCGTATTTAAAGAACAATTTATTCCTATTTTGGCGTGGTCTCCTATAAAGCAGCCGAGAAATTTTGTTCCGCTGTCAATTTTATCTTTATGAGCATGAGAATAAACCTTAACATTTTTGTAATTATTTTTCAAGTCGCTGTTGTTGGTGTCCGCTCCGATATTAACCCATTCTCCTATAAAAGAATGTCCTAAAAATCCGTCATGCTGTTTATTTGAGTAAGCCTGAAAAATGGTATTTTCGATTTCTCCGCCCACTTTGCAAACGGGACCTACGGAGGTTCCCTCATAAATTTTGGATGCCGCTTTTACGATTGAATTTTTACCTATATAGACCGGACCCGTTATTACCGAGTTAGGCATGATTTTTACGTTTTCGTCAATCACTGCCGGTCCTTCTGAGGCATCTATTACCGTTCCCGGTAAAATTTGCGTTCCTTCTCCTATCCAGACATTGTAAGGATTAAGAACGGTTACGCCTTGCTCCGTTTCATAAAAATTTTCTCCTTCGTAAAAGAAATCCTTAAAATCCTCTTCTATCATTTTAGCATTTTCGTTGACAAAATCCCAGATGTAATTCCAAAATTTCGCTTTAATTTCAATCCCGGTCAATTTATCCGTTATATTTTTTATTGTTTCAAAATCCAATTCAGAAGATTCTATTTTATTTGTTTTTACGGCTGCAATTTCTTTGCCGCATGTCAAAAAAGTATTTTGGGGCATTTCTTTAATCTTTTTTACTGATTCTTCCGTAACTTTTATTCTGGAGTTAATGCAGAGAATATCGTTTTTTACTTCCGGATTAATAAAATTTTCTTTTGTCTTAAAACGATCTTTCCATAGATTTTTAAGATATTCTGGAACTACCAATTTATAATTTTCTTCTTCGAAAAAGGCTGCCGTTCTTTGTCTTAATTTTAAAATACCGACTCTTATATCGGAAACCGGTCTGGTAACGGCAATCGGGAAAAAGTTGCGGTATGAGTTATCATTAAATATTATTAAATCCATAATTTATCCTTGAATTTTTGATTATTTTGAGGTTTACGGATGTTCCTCTTTGCATAAATTATCGTTTTTCAGGTATTTTTTCGCGCAATTGCGGTTAATCGATTTTACGGCGAAAAATAACCTTTTTATTTTTTATTTTATGCGGTGTATCCGCAGTTAACTTATTTTGATTTTTGATTTAATACGCAAGTAATATTTTTTTTGGGAAAGATGAAGTCAAGAATAAAGAATATTATATTTTTCAGGCTTATTTCAGACTTAATGCTTGAATTGTTGCTCAATGTTTTAACCTTGAGATATATTAAATTATTTCCTGTTTTTAAGTCAGCATGTATTAATTTAAACCCCCGGAAAAAATTAAAATAAAATTAACTGTTTCAAGAAAACTATTAAGGTAAATTTTTATGGAGCCGGTTTATCCTGAAACAAAAAAACGGAATCATAAGATTCCGCTTTAAATAAGATATTTTAAATATTAATGATCACAAGTGTTAGGACCTGAAACCAAGGTTTGTCTTAAATGAGCTTTGACCAAATTTTCAGGTTTATCTGCCGGAGCTCCGCATATTACTTGAATACTGTTTTGGGCAAATATTTGTTGAGCTCTTTGTCCCATTCCGCCTGCAATAATGAAATTTACTCCTTTATCATGAAGCCATACGGGCAAAAGACCGGGTTCATGGGGGGGAGGCGTAACAAATGTTGTCTTTATGATCTCATTATTTTCCGTTTCTACTAAAGCGAATTGCTGACAGTGTCCGAAGTGAGGACAGAGTTGACCGTTTGCGGTCGGAATTGCATATAACATAATTTCTCCTATCCTAAACCGACGGTGTTTTCCCGCTCGGCTAAGTTTAATTTATTTTCTTTTAATAATTGTTTTATTTCGTTTACTTGATATTTTTCTGCATCTGAATATATCTTTATTTTACCGGCTGTCAATGCCTTATAGGCTTTAGGACCGACATGCCCCGTAACAAGAATTTCAGCTCCGGAATTAATTACTGTTTGAGCCGCCTGAATTCCGGCTCCGTGTTCCGCATAGATATTTTGGGAGTTTTCAAGCCATTTGCAGTGATCTGTTTCCGTATCCAAAATAAAAAATCCTGCTGCTCGTCCGAATCTGGAGTCAACTTTGCTTTCATCAAAATTATTTTCCAACGCCGTAATTGCTATTTTCATATTACATCCTCTTTTATTTTATTCCAAATTGATTTTATCTCTTCAGTTATTTCATCATCATAAAGTTCTGCATAAGGAATGCCTTGTTTTACCGCTTCCGTAAATTTGGCGGAATAATTTAATTTTCCGATGACTTTATCATCTCTTTCAGCAATATCTTTCATTATTTTTTCTGTTGTTTCCGGATTGAGATCAAATTTATTGATTATGACCGAAACATTTTTTGAAAATCTTTTTACCAAATCCGATACGCGCAGATAATCCCTGTATCCGGTTTGCGTAGCCTCTATGATGATAACAATAGAGTCCGTATCCGATATCGAAGAAATTACGGGACATCCTATTCCGGGAGAACCGTCAATCAAAATAAATTTATTTTGATTTTTTTCGGAAAACGTTCTTGCTCTTTTCTTTAATTCTGTGACTGTTTTACCTGAATTTTCAGCTCCTGCGGTCATTTTTGCATGGATAAAATGTTGACCGTAATTAGTTGATGACTCAAAAATATATCCTGTAAGCCTCTTTCTCATAACAACAGCATTTTGAGGACAAACCAACTTGCAATATCCGCAACCTTCGCATTCCAATAATTCTGCGGTAACTTTGTCTCCGAGTTTTAAAGCGTCAAAAGGACATCTCTCAACACATAATCCGCATTTGATACAGAGATCATTATTGATTTCCGGCATGCTTCCGCTGTAATATTCAGTCTTGTTTTTTAAAGACGGATTAAGCATCAAATGTAAATCAGCTGCATCAACATCGCAATCAACCATAACTGCCTGTTCTTTAGCCAGAAACGCAAAACAGGATGTTAGCGATGTTTTGCCTGTTCCGCCTTTTCCGGACAGAAAAACTGTTTCATGCGCCATAATTTACTCTCTCCAAAATTTTATTTCCGATTTCCGTAAATACGGAACTCAGCTCAGAATTTTTTCTCGCTATTATCTTGCCTGCCGCCAAAGAAGATGCCGTTTCGCGCGAAAAAGGGATTCTCGCCAAAATTTCTATATTTTCGGATTCAAGATATTTTTCCAATTTCTCAAATTTTTCCGTTTCTCGGTTTATAATTACTCCGAATTTTCTTTTTAATGCTTTTACTGTTTCAACTGCCAATCTGAGATCATTTAATCCGAAAGGGGTAGGCTCGGTAACCAAAACTATGTAATCCGCATCTTTGGTCGCTTCCACCATAGAACATGAGGTACCCGGAGGGGAGTCCAGCAAAGCCAATCCGAAATTTGATTCTTGCAGCGAATTTTTTGATTGGGCAATAACCGGAACAGCCATTTCCTGACCTATATCAAGTTTACCTTCCGTTAACGTAAGATTGGAGTTAATTTTGAAAGATGAAATTTCTCCTATTTTCATATCAACAAATTCTAACGCTTCCTGCGAGCAGAAGTCAACGCAAATTCGGCAACTGTGGCAAAGTTCCGGGAATACCAGTACCGTATCGGAAAAAGAAATAATTGCATTGAAATTGCAATTCTTATTGCAGAATCCGCAACCGTTGCATTTACCTTTTATAATTTGCGGAATCTTCTTTACTGCATCACGTTTGGATATTTCTTTGCCTTGCAAAAAAATTGATGCGTCCGGTTCTTCCACATCCAGATCCGCCAAAGTTAATTTTATTTTTTTACTTAATGCCAATGCAACATTTGTCGAAACAGTGGTCTTTCCGGTTCCGCCTTTACCGCTGGCAATTGCTATTTTTTTCATATCGCAAATTCCCGAAACCGGGCATTTCTGCCCGGTTCAAATATTATTGTTGCTTTATTTCCGTTCCGCTTCATTTAAAGTCTTCTGTGCTTCATTATGGTGATTTTCGGAATTTCGAAATCGTAATCTTCCTAAACAATTCCTTCCTTGTCCGCCGTTCCGAAATCCTAAACCTCTTTTGCCCGAAGACTCATAATTAACTTGCTTGTTAAAGCAAAGACCGTTTCTCTTTCCTGTACCGGCACCCAAACCTCCGGAACCTGTTTTGTCGGAATCAGGCATATAATCCTCCTTGCTTTTTCTTAAAACCTGAAATATGTTTTTTGTCTTCTTTTTTTAGGTTATGAACATAGGTCAAAAAACTGCTTGTTGCGCGTCAAGTTGTTTTTTTATTTATTGAGAACAGGCATAATTTGATTTAAGATTAGACAACTGCGGTATCGCTTTATACCGTATATTTGTTATGATAAAATTGGCTTGACATATAAATCTTTATTAATAATCAATCATTGATAATTTAGATAAAAATAAGGAGTTATTATGAAGTATTCTATTATTGTTTCGATTATACTTGCAATTTTCTTATTTTCGGGTTGTGAATCCGACGGTCGGGGAAAACCGGAAATTATCTCCTTCACGGCAACGAGAGATTCTCTTCTTGCCGGAGATAACGAGTTGAAAGAAACCGTAATAACCTTAAAATTGAGCGGAGATCATCTCAAAATTGCAAATAAAATTATAAATTATACCTATGAAGACGAATACGGTGAGTTGATAACTGGATTAACAAATCATAAAGCTCGAACAGACAGTGCGGGAGTTGCGGTTGTTTCTTATATTGCATTAACTCCGGAAGATACTTCCGAAAATCCCCGAAAAGTTACTGTGTATGCAGAAATGAATACTTACAGAACAGTTAACGCATCACTGGATTTTTACATAAAATATCTTCCGGAAGAAGATTAAAAAAAATATTAATTTGTTTTACGGATTCTCATCTCCTCATTATTAATTTTTATTTTTAGGAATTTCCGCGCTTTTGATAAAATCAAATATTTTATGCCTCCATTTAAAAGAGGTGAGCATGGATATTCCTAATTTTTTTGAGCATGTTTCCAATGTATGACCGGCAAGAGTAAGTCTTATGTATTCTGCCCAAAGTCTCGGTTTATGCGTTCCCGAGAGTATCGAGCCGGTCGATGAGTTGAATGTCTTTTTGCATTCTTTACAGTAATAACGCTGTTTGGAACGATATTGTCCGTGTTTACGCGGACTTTCGTAACCGCAATAAGGGCAGGAAACATCTTTGTTATTGCTTTTTCCCATGATACTCAGCAATTTCTCGGGATCGGAACTTATTGATGTTAAATAAGTTTTCCATTTAGCGGGAATATCGGCAATAGTTTTATAACGTCTTTCTTTTTTTGCTTCTTTTTGCATTTTTACCTCCCGATAATCTTAAAAAAGGTTATAGAATATTTGAAAATCATTGATATTGAAGTTAATAAAAAATAAAATCATAATTTATCTATTTACACATAATGTTATAATATATTTTATGCTTTTTTATGTCCACTGTTTTTTTATATTTTAAAATAAAATAACAATATTGTTGTAAAATTGCCTCAATGGCGACATATTATTTTTTTTATTTATTTGATTTAACATTTTTTGAAATACACAATCCTTGAGGAAAATGTTGAATAAGTGTAATTGATGCTTTTTTTATCAGCTTAAAGAAATATGTAACAAAAAAATAATAAATTTAAATTATTTACATGCTTTTTTGTCTCTTTATTTTTTTGTGTAATTGTTTTTATTTACTTGTGCTATGATGTAAATAAAGAATATTTTTATTTGAAATGAATAAAAAAGTTGATTAAAATATTGTAATCGCAAAAATTGGTGCCAAGCATCATATATTGGCATAAAATGCCTTTATTGTAAGAAAAAGTTTATTTTTTTTTTGAAAATTGGAAAATTATTTTTTATTCCGATTTCTTTATCTGAGGAAGTTATGAAAGAAGAAAAAAGAAGAACATATTATCAGTCTGGACGGTTAAAATCAGAAGAGACCGTAACGGATGGGAAAAAGAACGGAGTCTGCTTTTGGTATTACGAAAACGGGAATATTGAAGCAAAAGTGGAATTTGAAAATGATCTTCGGGAGGGTAAATTTCAGTCATACTACGAAACAGGAAAACTTTGGCAGGAATCCAATTATCATAAAAATCTGTTGGAGGGGGAGTCCAAATGGTTTTATGAAAACGGTCATTTTGCGGCTGAAATGAATTACCGACTGGGTAAAGAGGAAGGGAGAAGTTCCTATTACCACCAAAACGGTAAAATCAAACTTATTGAGAATTATTCAAAAGGTCTTCTAAACGGATTTCGCAGGGCTTATGACGAAGAAGGAAATCAACTTTACGAAGAAGAATATGTCGAAGGGCAAAAAATTTTAAAATAGGGGCAAAAATGAAAAAATTTTTAATTATTTTAGCGGTAATAATCGGAATTATAATAATAGCGGCAGCATCAATAGTCGGAAAATACAATACAATGGTAACTATGAGAGAATCCGTAAAGCAATCGTGGGCTCAAGTAGAAAATCAATATCAAAGACGATTTGATCTTATTCCTAATTTAGTAAATACCGTAAAGGGTTATGCTGCTCACGAAAAAGAAACTTTGACGGGAGTGGCGGAAGCTCGATCGAAAGCAGGCGGAGTAATGCAAATAGACAAATCTCTCATAAACGATAAAGCGGCTATGCAAAAATTTCAGCAAACTCAAGCAACTCTCGGTTCTGCTTTGCAACGTCTCATGGTTGTTGCCGAACGTTATCCGGATTTAAAAGCCAACAGCAATTTTACAAGGTTGCAGGATGAATTGGCAGGTACGGAAAACAGAATTGCGGTCGAAAGAAAACGCTATAACGATACGGCTGCCGGATTTAATAAATTATTGGTTGTCTTTCCGAACAGCATGTTTGCCGAGATGTTCAATATTCAACAGGTTGAATTGTTCAAAGCGCCTAAAGAATCGCAAACCGCCCCTAAAGTTGAATTTTAATTTTCAAGGAGCTTCGGCTCCTTTTATTTTTTTATTTATATGAGAAATATAGAGATTCAAGACATAATTGAAAATTATTTATGTCGCAGATCTGTTTTATCATACCTCTTATTTCCTTTAAGTTTAATAAACTTAGTTCTGCAATCCCTCCGCAGTTTTTTATTTCGTCGCAAAAACTTTTCCGGCGGAACTAAAATAATCAGTATCGGAAATATTGTCAGCGGCGGAGCCGGAAAAACTCCGACCACTGTAAAGACAGCTCAACTTTTACAAAAAGCCGGTTACGAAGTTGCGGTAAGTCATCGCGGATATAAAGGAAAATTTGAAAATAATACAACTTTGATTTCCGACAGATCGGGTCTTTTTGATTTTGCTCCGGATGCCGGAGACGAAGCTTATATGATTGCCGAATCTTTACCGGGCATTCCCGTTACAGCAGGTAAAAATCGTACGGAAGCCGTAAAACTTCTTAATGAGAAATATAAACTTGATTATATTATTTTGGATGATTCTTTTCAACATTTAAAAGTAAAACATCATTTTGACGTAATAGTTTTTAACTCGGTCTCCGGTACAGGAAACGGTTTTCTTTTACCCGCCGGGATTTTGCGAGAGTCTCTGCGAGCCTTAAAATTTGCCGACATTGTTCTGATGAACGGAGAAGAAGACATCAAACTTCCGGCGTATTCTTACAAAAAATTCAGAGCTTCGTACGAACTTTCCTGTCTTCATGATTCGCAAGGCAATATTTACATTCAAGATGAAGTTAAAAATAAAAGAATATGTTTGTTGTCGGGGATAGGCATACCGAAATCTTTTGAGAAAAGCGTCGTAAAAGCTGGCATCAAATTTGAAAAACACTTCCGTCTGCCGGATCATGCTGATTTCGTAAAATCCGGAATAATAAAAAAAATGAATGATCTTTTTGAAGCGGATAAATTCGATTATCTTCTGGTTACCGAAAAAGATTATGCCAAATTGCGTTTTATACCGGCAATTAAATTCCCTTATATTGTGTTTAAAACAACTTTCAACATAATGGGAGAAGAGCGGTACATAAGAGAATTTATTTAGATTTCCGTTCATTTCTCGGAAAGAAAATTTCTTGACATTTTACCATAGTAAAAAGGTGATCTTTTGCAATAAAAAAAACGGAGAATTTTATGATTGTTTTAACGGGCGGAGCCGGTTTTATCGGCAGTGTTTTTTTGAAAAAATTAAATGATAATGGAATAAAAGATGTTTTGGTTGTTGACGAGTTGGGTTCGTCTGATAAATGGAAAAATCTGGTCGGCAAAGAGTATATTGACTTTGTTCATAAAGATGAATTTATGACTTTACTCGATAATGAAGATTTTGATAAGTTAACAGAAGCAATCATCCACTTGGGAGCTTGTTCTTCAACAACGGAAAGAGATGCCGATTTCTTGATGGACAACAATCATCATTATACTTCGACACTTGCCGAATGGGCTGCAGAAAACAATGTTTATTTCCTTTATGCCAGCAGCGCCGCCTCTTACGGCAACGGAGATCAAGGTTTTGACGATGATCCGGATAAACTTATAACGCTTCGTCCCGAAAATATGTACGGATATTCCAAGCATTTATCTGATCTTTGGAGCAAAAGACAGGAAGTTTTTGATGTAATTGCATCAGTAAAATTTTTCAATGTTTTCGGTCCGAACGAATATCATAAAAATGCCATGAGAAGTATGGTTCATAAAGCATTTGAACAAATCAAAGAAACCGGAAAAATTAAACTTTTCAAATCTTACAAACCCGAATTTAAAGATGGTTGTCAATTGCGTGATTTTGTTTACGTGAAAGATGTTGTTGATGTTATGTTTTGGATGCTTGAAAATCGTAAAACCGGACTTTACAATATCGGTTCCGGCGTTACAAATTCTTGGATTGATTTGGCGAATGCAGTATTTAAAGCTATGGGAAAAGAACCTGAAATTGAATTTATAGAAATGCCGGAACACATGCGAGATCGTTATCAATATTATACGAAAGCTAATATAAAAAAATTACGGGAAGCCGGTTACGAAAAAGATTTTACCTCGCTTGAAGATGCGGTTGATGATTATATAAAAAATTACTTGGAAAATGATTATCCGTTTTATTAGACAGTTGTAAATTAAGATCCATTGAATAAACGGGTAAAATTAAAATAAATAAAGCTTCCTCGTCAAAAGGCGAGGAAGCTTATTTTTTACTTGTAAGATTCCAATAGTCTTACCAGGAAATCCCAAATTTTCTTAACCGACGGAACGAAGAGACATTCATCGGGCGAATGAGGATTTTTAATAGTCGGCCCGAGAGAAATCATATCCATTCCTTCAATTTTTGAACCGATAACACCGCACTCCAAGCCGGCATGAATAATTTCCACAACCGGTTTTTTATCGAATAATTCTTCGTAAGTTTTTACGCACTTTGCCAAGAGCGGGGATTCCGTATCGGGTTGCCAAGCGGGGTAACCGTTACCGCTTTCCACTTTGGCTCCGGCTAATTTTGCCGTTGCTTCTATCTTGAAAGTAATTGCATCTAGACGACTCATCACGGAACTTCTTTGACTTGTTTTTATCTCCACATAATCTTCATGTGTTATGACGGTTGCCGCATTGCATGATGTTTCAACCAATCCTTCCAATTCAGCCGAAAAAGCAATAATGCCGTGCGGTAAAGCCAATAATAAATTGATAACTTTTTCTGTTGTTTCTTCGGTAAATGCCTCGGAGATTTTTTTATCCGATGCTTCGAGATAGACATAAACTTTTTTCTCGGCAGGTTTAAATTCATTACGGAATATTTTGCCGAATTCTTCAATTTTTTCTTTTACTTTTAATTTTTCTTTTACGGCAATAAGAGCTTGAGCATCCCGAGAAATGGCGTTGTGAGCGGTTCCGCCGGCAATTTCAATAATTCTTGAGCCGAAAGAAATTTCATTTAAAACTCGAGCAAGTAATTTATTGGCATTTGCTCTCTGTTTTTTTATGTCAACGCCGGAGTGTCCTCCGAGAAGACCGCCGACTTTCAGAAGATAAACCGTTTCGTCTTCTTCTAATTCTGATTTTTCTGTCGGAAGTCTGATATGAGTATCTCGTCCTCCGGCGCAACCGACGGTAAATACGCCTTCGTCTTCAGAGTCGATATTCAACAAAATTTTACCGTTGATATATGATGCATCGAGAGTATTGGCTCCGGTTAATCCTGTTTCTTCGTCAATGGTAAAAACAAGTTCAAGTTCAGGATGTTTCACTGCTTCATCCAAAGCAATTGCCATAGCAGTTGCCAAAGCTATGCCGTTATCGGCTCCCAAAGTTGTTTGATCTGCATGTAACCAATCGCCTTCAAAAATATGTTTAATTGCATCTTTAGAAAAATCATGCGGTGATTCCGGTGTTTTTTCGCAAACCATGTCCATGTGCCCTTGAAGTACAATAATCGGAGATTTTTCGTAACCTTGTGATGCCGGGACTTTGATGAATACGTTTAAAACTTCATCAGTCTTATATTCAAAATTATTTTTTTCTGCCCAATCACAAAGCCATTTTGAGATTTTTTCTTCGTGCTTGGATTTTCTGGGGATTTTGTTTATTTCCTCAAAAATATCCAGAATTTTTTTAGTTTTATTATCCATAATTAACCTCAATTAAAATACTTTATTTTTATACAAAACTTAACCCGGCTTTTTTAAGTCAAGATATTTAGAGGCGAGTGTTAAAGTTGAGCTTTAAAATTATGCTTTAGAGACTGTGTTCAATTCGATGAACATGAGTAACGATAAAAATTTTCTTTACATATATATAAGGTAAAAAATAAGTTCTTCTTCCGTTGTTGCAATATTTTTTATACTTTCAGACAGGGGCAACGGGTAAAGAATAAACAGGTTAATTTGCAATTTATTTCTAAATTGTAAAAGTTTAAGAAAGTTAATAAAATAAGAGAAAATAAATGAGACGTGTATTTTTTTTAATTGTAACGGTAATTATTTTTTGGTCAAATTTGTCGGCAAAAAAACTCGGTTATGCTTTGAGCGGGGGAGGCGCAAGAGGATTTGCCGAAATAGGCGTATTGAAAGTTTTGGAAGAAAACGGAATTTATCCTTCTTACATTGCCGGGACAAGTATAGGAGCAGTTATAGGCGGATTTTACGCTGCCGGATATTCAGTTTCGGAAATAGAAGAAATAGCAATGAATTTAAATTGGGACGACTTGCTTAAAGACGATGTAAAAAGGAAAAATCTTGCTCTCGGGGAAAAAAACTTTTATGATGATTCCGTAATAAATTTACAAATAAAAAAATCCGGCATCAGTTTGCCTCCGGGTCTTGTCGGCGGAAGAAAATTTGCTTCCAAACTCAGCATAAATTTAATTCATGTCCAAAATATACGAGATTTCTCGAAATTGCCGATTCCTTTCAGATGTATTTCCACTGATTTGGAAACAGGCGAAGAGTATGTTTGGACGGAAGGACTTTTGCCGCAAGCTTTACAGGCAAGTATGGCTATACCTTCCATTTTTTCGCCGGTGGAAGTAAACGGCAAGATATTGATAGACGGAGGTATTTGTCGAAATTTTCCTGTTCAGGATGTTTGGGAAATGGGAGCAGATGCCGTATTGGGAATTGATATTTCTTCCGAAAGCATGTCTCCGAAAGATTTGAATTCAGCTATGCGAATAATGAACCAAACCATTAATCTCAGCGGACTGAAATCAAACAAAGAACAAATAAAAAAATGCACTTATTATATGAAACTTCCCGTGAAAGATTATTCTATTCTTGATTTTAAACATAAAAGAAAAATTTTGGAAGCGGGAGAAACTTACGCAAGAAAATATTTTGCCGAACATCCTGAGATTTTGGAAGAGTTAAAAAAATTTGATTCAACTCCCGAAAGTCATATCAAAAAAATTAAAGATAAAATTTTTATCGGAAAAATTAAGGTTAAAGGCATTAAGATTGTCTCTGATGAATTTATTTATGATCGCATGCGTCTGGAGGAAAATCATTATTACAGTTTAGATGAAATAGAAAACGCCGCAGAAAGAATTTACGCTTCCAAGTTTTTTCAGTATGCGGATTTCAGTTTTGTCAAAAACGGTCAGAAATATGATTTAATTATAAAAGTAAAGGAGACTTCCGACGATAATCTCGGAATAGGTTTTGTTTTTGACTCCGATACAGGGGGAAGTTTAATACTTAATTCGATGTTTTTAAATTCGTTTTGGGAAGGGTCAAAAGCTTTTTTCGGTTTAAAATTAGATAAAACTCCGGAATTTAAAGCCGGATATTTTGCTTACACGGGATTAAATCCCGGCATAGGTTTTTGGGCATCTTATTACGGAGGTATTCAGGAACTTGACATCGGGTTGTCCGATTATGTCTCTCAATATAAAATTCATCGTCATAAACTTGATTTAATTCTGCAAGGACAATTGTCTTCCGATATATCGGCAGGATTGGGAAACTCTTTCGAATATTTAAAATCAAAGTTAAATTATTTGCAAGATTCCGAAATGAAAGGCGAAAACGAGACAACTACAGGTTCGGTTTTTGTCTTTGCGCTTGCCGATACCAAAGACAGACGTTATTTTGCTACTTCCGGAATAGATTTTTATGCCGAATACAGGGAATTTTATTATGTTAAAAGCGGATATGATTTTGATGATAATTTCGGAGATTCCAATTTCAGAAAATTTAAGTCTTCCTTTGAGTTAAGATTACCTGTTTCCGGACGTTTATCTCTTTTCTCAGGCTTTGCGCAATCTGTTTCTTTTAATAAACCGACGATTTCTCAGCACATTTATCTGGGCGGATTCAGAGATTACGACATCAATGATTTTATGAAATTTCCGGGAATAAAACTTGGAGAAATTGCCGCCAAAAATGCTGCAGTTTTTAAAGGAGGTTTGCAGTATGAAATCATTAAAAATCTTTTCGTCTGTACTGAGATAGACAAAGCTTTTACGGGTATAAAATGGGAAAATCTTTTTAAGGAAGAACGAGAAGAATATTTTTCCCTTAAAGTTGCAGCAGGATATTTAAGCCGGTTCGGTCCGGTTGCTTTGGAAGCGGCAAAGGCTCATAATTACAATGACTTAATCTTATTTTTAAGAATAGGATTTGACTGGTAACAAAAATATTTTACGTTATTTGGTTATTAAAAGAAATAAAAATTTTGCATAAACGTTTACTTTGAGATCCTTTAGTAAAAATTTTAATCTGAAACGAGGTAAAGATGAAAAAAAACATATTAATAATTACAGCGTTATTATGTGTTGTTAACCTGACGGCAAAGATAAAATTCGGAGCAATCCCGTTTGCTTATTACAGCGCGGAATTTAAAACTGCTTTCGGAGCTTATGCCGCCGCAGACAATATTTGGCAGGAAGGAACTCACATAAAGCTCGGGGGACTGACTTCCACCAATAAAACTCATTTTCTTTTTTATCAAATGCGGGAATTTAGAGTTCCGTTTACAAGAAGATTATTTTTTGAACCCAATTTTTATTTTGGAAGATACGGAGCCATTAAAATTTATCAAAATCCTTATTTGCCTTTGCCTTACGATCAATTGCCGGGACACAACGATTCCGACGGAGACGCTTATTTTGAGGTTTCCGGAAAAGATATTATCATACAACCTAATTTTTCCTGGCTTTTGCCGATAGGGGACGGGAAGAATCATATTAAATCTTACACGAAATTGAAATCGGGGAGAGTCGTTGAGTCGGAGAACGGAGGAACATCTTACAATCCGTTTAAAAGCGGACGGACAAAATTTATTCTTAATCCTTTTTACCGAAAACAAAAAGATATTGTCGGAAACGGTCTTGAACTCACTTTGCTTCATGAAAATTTCGATTGGGATTTTAACCCGACTAAAGGAAATAAATCCCGTATAACCTGGACAAAAGATTTCGGAACCGGAGAAAGTAAAGTCGATTGGGAAAAAATAGAAGTTGAATATGCCGAATACATTCGGATTAATAACTCCCGTAAGTATCCTTTGGTTTTGGTTTTGGACGGATGGGCTTCTCATTGTTCTTCTTGGAATATGAAAAATGACGAGGGATTATATAAAAGACCTCCGAGTTTTGCCGGTACCAAATTAGGCGGCAAAAAAAGATTTCGCGCTTATTACGAAGGACGCTTTAACGACAGATCGGCTGTTTGTTACATCGCTGAGATAAGACAGGTATTTAAATTAAATCCGTTAAAAGACAATCGGTTTTTGGAAAAATTCGGTTTGAACGTAAAATGGATGCAGACGGCGTATTTCTTTGAATTGGGAAGAGTTGCCCGCGATTGGGATATTGAAGAGCTTCACCGGGATATGAAACATGATTTCGGTATCGGACTAAGGATAAATGCCGATACGTTTTTACTTCGTTTGGATTATGCTTACGGAAGTGACGGAAGTCTTGTGCAAATGTTTATTGATCAGCCTTTCTAAAATAATCAATAAATTCGGAAGCTGTTTTTTTAAGATTTAATTCATGCATTCGGGGAACCCAAAAATCACTTCTCTTAAATTCAGGGAGAAGTTTTTCCGGCGTAATTTCTTTTTTCAGAATAGCAAAAAATTCTTCTTCCGAATATGATTCTCTGTATAATTCTTTTGCCGAAAGTTTAAGATTTTTCAGATAAAGAACATCTTTTTTTATTTTATCCGGTTTTACGGGCATACCGTGTCCGGGGATAATAAGTTGCGAGTTTATTTGCAAAATATTTTTAAGAGAAATTAACATTTCGGATGAATTGCCCCAAAAGAAATACGGTACGGAGTAATGTCCGTCGTTGCTGTTTAAAACCGTATCGCCGGCGAACAATATCTTTTCCCCGACCCAAAAAATTCCGATACTGTCGTCGCTGTGTCCGGGAAGAGAAAATAACTTAAATTTTTCTCCTTCGCACTCCAAATCATATTTTTTATCGAAAGTGATATCAGGATAGCGAAGATTTTTTTGTTTTACGAAAGATTTCCTGTCCGGTTTGATTACGTTTTTTTCTCGGGCAAGAGTTTTCAGATGATCTTTATGGGCAATTATTTCCGATTTCTCGTCTGCCAAAAACCTGTTTCCGTAACAATGATCGCTGTGCCAATGCGTATTGATGATAAAACGAACATCTTTGTTATATGCTTTCTTCTTTTCCGCTAATTCTTTTCCGTCTCTCGGGAAAAGCATGGTATCGATAATGATAAGATTTGACTTTGTCTCTATAAAAGAAGAATTAACGTAAACGTATTTAGACGAATATCGGATCATATCATTATTAATTTTATCTTCAAACAACATAATTTACCTCATTAACAATCAATTCGCAGTTGACAAAGAAATAAAAAACCGATTCCTTGAAAAGCAAATATTTTCGGCAATTGAATGATTGTTTCCGGGAGCATTTTTTTATACCGAAATCAGCAGGAGTAAATATGTCAAACGAATTAAAATATGAAGATTCCCCTTACCTCAGACAACATGCCGATAATCCCGTAAATTGGACAGCTTGGAATGAAAAGTCATTTGAAAAAGCCGAGCGTGAAGGCAAATTGATTTTTCTCTCCATCGGCTACAGCACTTGCCATTGGTGCCATGTCATGGAAAAAGAAAGCTTTGAAAATGAAGAAGTCGCTTCAATTCTCAACAAATATTTCGTCAGTATCAAAGCAGACAGAGAAGAAATGCCGGATGTCGATAAATATTATCAGGATATTCATTATTTGGTTAATCAAAGAGGAGGCGGATGGCCCTTAAGCGTCATTTTGCTTCCGGACAGAAAAGTTATTTTTATAGCAACTTACATACCTCGGGAAAATCAAGGCGGATTTTTGGGTTTTAAAGAACTTCTTCTCCGTTTAAACAATTCTTATCGAGAAAATAATCAGAAACTTTTGAAAGCAGGAAAAAGTATTGAAGAAGCTTACGAAAAATATAAAAATTTTCGAAAATTAACGACAAAAAAAGATAATGAAATAATTAAAAAATTTGTTCAAAATATAAAAAATGATTTTGATTTTGTAAATAAAGGAATGGGAACAGCTCCCAAATTTCCTCAAGCAAACGTACTCTCAACGCTCTTAAAGATATATCTTTTGAATAAGAATCCCGACGCCCTTCAAATGGCAAAAGAAACTTTGCATGCCTTGAGAAAAGGCGGAATAAACGACCAAATAGAGGGAGGATTTTACCGTTACAGCACAGATGAAGCATGGATGATTCCTCATTTTGAAAAAATGCTTTACACCAATGCCGAACTTTTGAGCGCTTATGCATTATTATATGAAACGGAAAATGAAGAAGAGACGAAAAAGGTTATTGAAGAAACGATAAAAGCAATGAAAGAAAGGTTCTTGTTCGACGGATTATATTTTTGCGCAAGCGATGCAGACAGCGACGGCGAAGAAGGAAAATATTTTGTTTTTAAATTTGAAGAAGCAAGAAATATTTTATCGGAAAACGGTTTTAGCGTAAAAGAAGTAAACGCCGTTTTAAATTATTTTAATATAACTGAATCCGGAAACTTTGAAAATTCTGCGAACAATCCTTATCTTTTGTCCGACGAAAAACCGGAACATTGCGAAAAAGCCAAAGAAGCATTGAAAAAATTGCGACAAAATGTTCCTTTCCCTTTTATTGACAAAAAAATTCTTACCTCCTGGAATGCTCTTTTTATTTCATCGCTGTTTGATGTCGGAGAAAAAGTGAATCCGTCATATATTGAAGATGCTCGGCAAACCTTGAATAAACTTCTGGAAACTTTGTACAAAGACGGTAAACTTTATCACCAAATACTGCCCGGTTCGATTTTGAAAAAAGAAGCTTTGCTGGAAGACTTTGCATTTTTGAGCGAAGCTCTTCTTAAAGCTTACAGATTAACCGGAAATGAAAAATATTTAGATAAGGCTGAAGATTTTTTGAAAACGGCTGAAGAAAAATTTTACCGAAACGAACGCTGGTATCTTGGCGAATTTAAAGCTCAGGCTTCGCCGGAAGACAACGCTTATAAAAGTCCTCTTGCATCCGTTATTTCAGCCAAAATCGAGATTGCTCTTTATCGGGGAAATCAAGAGATGTTTGCCGTTGCCGAGAAAATGTTTAATGAAGATTCGGCAAATTTGGAGGATTATCCTCAAGCTTATCCGAGCGCCGTTTTTACGGGAATACAAATCCGCGAAAAACAAACTTTGCTGAAAATTCCGAAAACGGAATATGAAAATTCTTTGCCGGAGATAAAAAAAATGAAAAATCCTCTTATTTTAACCGTAAAAACGGATGAAGAAATATTTTCGGGATGTGAAATTTATGCATGTTTTGCTTACGGGAAAAAATTAAATGTCGTATTAGAAGAAGTTACGAAAAGATATAATAATAAATTAAAATAATTTCTGTTTTTTGTTGCAAATTAATTAACCTTGCAATTTATTGGTTTTAATTTTGAAATCGTAAAATATTTTACGGTAAACAGTCCTTTAACATCGCAAAAACAAATCTGCGGAGCAGTTTAATGAAATTTATTTATTTAATCGCAAAAAAAATAACAATTCAATGAGGAACAAATGAAACAAATTATCCAAAAACAGGTAATGATGAACAAAGTTTTGTATGCTTTGTCTCCCGTTATACTATTCTCGATTTTTTTGTTCGGATGGCGAGTTGCCGCTGTTTTGGCAGTAAGCAATTTAACCGCATTTATCACGGAGTTTTTATTTATTAAAAACAAACCCGGGAAAAAAGTATCGATGGCTGTTTTCGTTACCGGAACCCTGCTGGGGCTGACATTGCCTCCGACTATTCCTTTATGGATAGCGGCTGTCGGCTCTGCGGTTGCAGTGTTATTCGGGAAAATGGTTTTCGGCGGATTCGGAATGAATATCTTTAATCCTGCCATAGTCGGAAGAACTTTTATTTACGTATCTTTCCCAAATCAAATGACGGTTAACTGGTTACGTCCATTGGCAAAGTTTCCGGGAGGTTTCGTAAAATGGATGCAGCCTGATTTATTGACTTCAGCCACCCCCATAAGCATGGCTGATGCAGGAACAAAATCAGTTTCGGACTTAAACGCTTTTGCCGGTTTTATTTCGGGAAGTATAGGAGAAACATCAGCAATTTTGATTATTCTTGCTGCTGTTTATCTGGTTTTTACTAAAACGGCAAAATGGCAGTCGATGGTTTCGACATTGCTTTCTTTTATCGTTTTCACTTTGTTGTTTTACCGCGAAAATCCGATTCCGTTTATTATTTACGGAGGATTGCTTTTCGGAACGGTATTTATGACAACCGACCCGGTTTCCATGCCGAAAGAAAAAACAACTGTTTGGATATACGGGATTTTAATCGGATTCCTGACCGTCTTCATAAGAAAATATTCTTTATTCAGAGAAGGTTTTATGTTTGCTCTTTTGCTTGCAAACTCTTTTACCCCGATTATTGAATATGCCGTTAATAAGATGAAAAAAAAGAGGGGATAAAAATGGAATCAAAAACTGAATTTAGAGAAAAGAGATTTTATCCTGTGTTCTTTATGATTATTTTATCTTTCTTTTTTGTCGGAATTGTTGCTGCAATGTACCATTCCACATCAGAAAGAATAAGTCTTCACAACGAGTTACAGTTTAAATCAAAAATATTGAATTTATTCGGATTGTCGAATAAAGAAATTGAAAAACAATTTGAAAAATCAATCTCTAAAAAGCAAAAAGGAGATATGATTTATTATGAAGCTGCAAACGAAAAGGGATTAATAGGTTACGCTTTTGAAATTTCCGGAAGCGGATTATGGGGTACGATAAATGCCGTAATAGCCGTCAGTCCCGATTATAAAAAAATAACCGGTTTTGATATAATCAGTCAAAATGAAACTCCCGGTCTGGGCGGAAGAATTACGGAAGATTGGTTTAAAAATCAATTTATAAATAAAATTATTCTTTCCGGGAAAAAAATCGTAAATTTTGAACTTATTCCTGAAAACGAGGAATCAAAAGATAATAAAATCAGACAAATTACGGGAGCAACTCTATCAGGAAAAGCGGTTTTGAAAATGATTCATAATGAATATGAAAATATTTTGACTGAGATGGAGATTGAGTATGACTAAAATGCAAATTTTTAAAGAAGCGGCTTTTAAAGAAAATTCCGTATTGCTTCATGTTTTGGGGATTTGCTCTGCTTTGGCGGTTACAAATCTTATGATGAACAGTTTAATTATGGGACTCGGAGTAATGTTTGCTCTTGCTCTGTCGTCATTTACGATTTCTCTTTTGCGCGAATATACGCCCGGCAGAGTCAGAATGATGGCTCAAACCTTGGTTATCGCGTCTTGGGTAATCGTAGTGGATATTGTTTTAAAAGCATTTTTGCCGGAAGTAAGCAAATCTCTCGGACCTTACGTCGGGTTGATAATCACAAATTGTATCATTATGGGACGGGCGGAAGCTTTTGCCGCCAAGAACGGACCTTTTGATTCCATGATTGACGGAATAGGAGCCGGATTGGGTTATACTCTGGTTCTTTTGGCAATTGCTTCTGTACGCGAACTGTTCGGTTTCGGTTCGATTTTCGGATTTCAAATTTTAGGCGATTGGTGGGTTAAATGGTCAATTATGGTAATGGCTCCCAGCGCTTTCTTCGCCTTGGCGATTTTAATGTGGATAGTCCACAATAAACAAAATAAAAAATAAGGGGAAATTTATGGACATCAGCCCGATTATACTGTTTACGGCAGCAATATTTACAAGTAATATCCTGTTATCCAATTTTCTCGGAATGTGTTCTTTTCTTTCCATTTCGAGAGAAGTTGAATCTTCTTTGGGATTGGGGATGGCGGTATTTTTCGTTTTAACCGTAACCACGGCAATTAATTACTTGGTTTATCACCATATTTTGGTTCCTCTGAATATTGTTTATCTGCAATATATAATATTTATTATTGTCATTGCCGCCTTTGTGCAATTGACGGAAATTCTTATTGAGCATTTTACGCCTGTTTTGTACTATTCTCTGGGAATTTTTCTCCCTCTTATCACGGTAAACTGCGCTATATTCGGAGTTTCGCTTTTCATGGTTATCAGAAAATATAATTTTATCCAGAGTGTTTGCTTCGGAGCGGGAAGCGGTCTCGGATGGTTATTGGCTATTCTGGCATTGGCGGGTATCAGGCAAAAACTTAAAGACAAGTTTATTCCGGTCGGTCTGAGAGGAGCGGGAATCAGCCTTATCACTGCCGGAATCATGGCGCTTGCCTTTATCGGATTTTCCGGTATCGTTGTCATTCAATAAACGGAGTTTTACTTATGTTAATTTTAATTCAATTATTAATCGCAGTCGGGATTACGGCTTTTTTGTCTCTGATGCTGGTTGTGGCGGAAATGTTATTTGCAAATTACGGAGAATGTGAAATTGATATAAACAAAGGAGAGAAGAAACTCAAAGTAAAAGGAGGAAGTTCTCTTCTCAGCAGTTTAGCTGAAAATAATATCTTTATCCCTTCTGCTTGCGGAGGACGAGGAAGTTGCGGATTTTGCAAATTAAAAGTTGTTGACGGCGGCGGACCTTTACTCCCTACGGAAAAGCCTTTTCTTTCTCCGGCAGAGATTAAGGATAATGTCAGACTTTCCTGTCAGGTAAAAGTAAAAAATGATCTCCGAATTCAAGTTCCGGAAGAGTTGTTTGCCATAAAACAGTTTAAAGCTCGAGTCAAAAAAATAGAAAATTATACTTATGATATTAAAGGATTGACTTTTGAACTTCTGGAGCCTGACAGCATTCATTTCAAAGCCGGACAATATATGCAATTATCAACCGTTAAATACGGAAAAGTAAAACAATCCGTATCTCGCGCTTATTCTATTTCAAGCAATCCCAACAATCCGAAGGATCTTCAATTGATTATAAGAAGGGTTCCGGACGGAATTTGCACAACTTGGGTTCATGATTATTTGAAAGAAAACGATGAAGTTAAATTGACCGGACCTTTCGGAGATTTTTATATCAGAGATACCGATAACGACATTGTTTTCATTGCCGGCGGTTCAGGAAAAGCTCCCATTAAATCTATGATAGAAAATCTTTATGATGCCGGATGCGAAAGAAAAATGACTTATTTCTTCGGAGCAAGAGCGGTAAAAGATTTATATCTTACCGATTATTTGAAATCTTATGAAGATAAGTTAAAAGAATTTACTTATGTTCCTATATTATCAAGCCCTGAAAAAGACGATAATTGGCAAGGAAGAACAGGTTTTATTATGCCTCATTTTGGAGAATTTATAAAACATCCTGCTCAAACTGAAGCCTATCTTTGCGGAAGTCCCGGCATGATTAATGCAGTATCCAAAGGATTAACCGATATGGGCGTTCCTGAAGATCAAATTTACTATGACAGTTTTTAATATTTCACGGGGGAAAATATGAAACAGATACCGCAAGAAGAAAAAATAATGAAAAAACTGGAAGCCGGCGTATTGACGGCAGACGGATTTCTGGGTAATGATCAACGCAGTTTTTTTGAAATTATTGAATCCGATAAAGCGGAATTAGAAAAATTCGATAAAACTTCTCGGGAAGCGGGAGAGAGACTCAGATATTTCTACGATTCCTCGGTATATGCCTATGACGGTCCGATTATTGTAGATGAAAATTACGAAATCGAAAATCAAACCGTAAGAGGTTTTCTTCTTTGTCCCTTTTCTCATCCGGGAAGATATCCCAAAGGAGAATTAAGAATAAAAAACCTTAAACTGAACAAAGAAATTAAAGTTACTCCTCTGAATATTCATTTGATAGAAGAACACGGATTTTTTGAAGGAAAAGGTTCTTCTCATCGTTTGGAAATAAAAGATTTGATGGAAGTAATTTTTTAAACTTATAATCTCAAACAATAAACAGCTTCGGTCGGAGCTGTTTTTTTATTTAAACAAAAATTTGAAGTTTATCCTTTATTGAGTTTATGTTTTTATTTTAAGATTTCCTGAAGTCTTATTTGCATTTATTTTATAGAAATACAAATGATTATGAGGAGATATTTATATTGATTAAATCTATTAAAAAAAGATAGATAACGGTTTAAATCCGTTAAAATAAAATCATAATATTTGACGTTCGGCATCTGTTTTGAAATTTTGGGAAAAAATTTATTTTATGAGGAAAAATGAAACCTGCAATAATACTTATTATGTTAATGACAACTCTGTTATTCGGCTATGACGAGCCTTCCCTAAAAATTACCGAAATATTTAATAATCAAAAGTCTCTTCCGGGAACTGCCGTTTTGAAGAAGAGAAATTCTTTGCTTTTATTGGAAAAAACTCGTTATCTTCCTATGGAAGAGCTGGCAAGAAAAACTTTTGTCAAAGGCGGAATTGAAATCACTGAATCTAATTTTGCTCAAAAACGCAATTCTTACGTAACAGAATTTAAAATTCTTGATTTGGAGACAAAACAAACCGTAACGCTTAACATACCGCCCGGAAAATACGGATGGGCTGATATTTCTTACGATGAGAAATACTTTCTTTTTAACGAATACAAAGAAGATAAAATTATTCTTTGGCTTTATGATTTGGATACGAACAAACGCAAAAAACTCGCTGAAGGATTATCTCAAGCAATTGCTGACGCTTTTCGGATAATGCCGGACGGAAAACATGTTTTAGCGCAATTGCGAGCTTTTAAAAATTCGGAAAAGCCGGGAAAAGATATCATTCCTCCCGGTCCCGTTATTTACGAAACAGGAGAAAAAGCCGGACAACTCAGGACTTATCCGAACCTTGTTTCATCAAAATACGAAGAAGATTTATTTAAGTATTATTCTTCTTCCGTTCCTTATTTGATAGATATAGAATCCGGTGAAAGCAGAAAAATTCTGGAACCGGCAATTTACAGGAATTTGGAGTACTCGCCGGACGGCAGATATTTCATTGCTCGAACAATTGATTCCGTTTCTTACAAAGTACCGTGGTGGAAATTCGGAAATACTTACAAGTTATATAATAATAAAGGAAAATTGATAAAAGTTTTGAAATCGGAAGCTCCTGCCGTAAATTTGGTTGCCGGGCAGACTGTAACAGGACCGAGACATATTTTTTGGAATCCCGTTAAACCCTCAACTTTGGTTGCCGTCGAAGCTTTGGACGGCGGTTTGCCGAAAAATAAAGCTGAATTCAGAGACAGATTACTCTCTTTTAATCCTGAAAAAGATAAGGATTTTGTAAAAGGGCGTAAGTTGAAGTTCAGATTTGCCGGCATGACACCGATTAATGAAAATTATTATACTGTAAGCGAATACGACAGAGAAAATAATTGGTATTACGTAACTTTATATGATATGAAAAATAATAAAACAACAGAATTGCAAAATTCAAGCATCGACGATCATGAAGCAAGATTAGGATCAATGTTTGAAACAAAAAACAATGCCAATGACAAAATGCCTCTGGTTTACGAAAATAAAATTTATTTTACCAAACAAGAATATTCGGAGGAAGGAACTTATCCTAAAATTTACTCTCTTGAACTTGATACAGGCAAAAAATCCGATATCTGGAAATCGGAACGAAATTTTTATGAATATTGCATAGGTAATCTTGATGATAAAATGAATAAACTGGTTATACATCGAGAATCTCCCGTTGATTATCCCAATAAATTTATTTATTCCGAAGGAAAATACGAAAAAGTTACGGATTATATCGATCCGACTCCTGAATTAACATCTTTAAAAAAAGAATTTATAACTTATAAAAGAAAAGACGGTCTGGAATTATCCGGGATGCTTTATCTTCCTGCCGATTATAAAAAAGGAGAGAGATTGCCGCTTCTTTTGCATGCTTATCCCAGGGAATATACGTCCAAAGAACTGGCATCCCAAAAAGTGAATTATCAAAATAAATTTAATTATTTTTGGGGTTCCCGAGATTTGTATATGTGTTTGGAAGGATTCGCCGTTTTAGAAAACGCCAATATTGCCGTAGTGGGTGATCCGGAAACGGCAAACGATACTTTTATAGATCAAATAAGAGATTGCGCGCAAGCAGCCGTTGATTATTTGGATTCTCGGGAGATTATAGACCCTGAAAGGGTTGCCGTTACAGGACACAGTTACGGAGCTTTTATGGTTGTTAATTTATTGGCGAGAACAGATATTTTTGCTGCCGGCATTGCCAAAAACGGAGCCTACAACAGAACTCTTACTCCTTTCGGATTTCAAAGCGAGCGCAGAACTTTTTGGAAAGCAAAAGATATTTATTTTAATATTTCTCCTTTCATGTTTGCCGATAAGATTAATGAACCTTTATTGCTTATTCACAGCTTGGAAGATTCCAATCCCGGCACTTATCCCATACAAAGCAAACGCTTGTATCAGGCTATAGAAGGTAACGGCGGAACTTGTCGTTATCTGGAATTGCCTCTGGAAGATCATTCTTACGTAACGAAAGAAACTCATCTCCATTTACTTGCGGAATATATCGATTTCCTTAATAAATACGTTAAAAACCGTAAAATAAAATAGTTATTTTTATTGGTTTTTCCGTCTTTTTATGCTGTCTTGCGGAGATTAAAACAAAACATCCTCAAAAAGCGTTGACAATAAGCTAAAATTAAAAAAATCGTATTTGATTTAAAATATATGCAAAAAATTATGTATTTTATTGTAAATTGAAGATAAAAAAATAAATTCCTTGGAGGAATCATGACAAAAAGAATATACACCTTCGGAGCAGGAGAAGCTCAAGGCGATACGACAATGAAAAATCTTCTCGGCGGAAAAGGCGCAAACCTTGCCGAGATGAACAAAATCGGAGTTCCGGTACCTGCCGGATTTACCATTACCACTGATGCTTGTACAGAGTATAACACCGTCGGTAAAGACGAATTCGTCAAATTATTATGGGACGAACTCGGAGCAGGGATCAAGCACGTCGAAAAAATCATGAATGCAAAATTCGGCGATAAAGAAAATCCGCTTTTGGTTTCCGTACGCTCAGGAGCCAGAGTTTCCATGCCCGGCATGATGGATACCGTTCTTAATCTCGGTCTTAACGAAGAAGCTGTGGAAGGATTGGCAAAAAAATCAGGAAACGCAAGATTTGCCTGGGATTCATACAGAAGATTCGTTCAAATGTACGGAGACGTTGTTCTCGGCATGAAACCCGAATCCAAAGAAGACGAAGATCCTTTTGAAGTAATTCTTCATCATGCCAAAGAGGCAAAAGGTGTTAAAAACGATACTGATCTTGATGTCGATGATCTCAAAAAATTGGTTGTTGATTTTAAAGCAGCCGTAAAAAAACAAACCGGTAAAGATTTCCCGGACGAACCTTGGGAACAACTTTGGGGAGCAATCATTGCCGTTTTTGAAAGCTGGAACAATGACAGAGCAGTGTACTACAGAAAAATGAATAAAATCCCGGGTGAATGGGGAACAGCCGTTAACGTACAAGCCATGGTTTACGGAAATATGGGCGAAAATTCCGCTACCGGCGTTGCTTTTACTCGCGATGCCGCCACGGGAGAAGACATCTTTAACGGAGAATATCTCATAAACGCGCAAGGCGAAGACGTGGTTGCCGGTATTCGAACTCCTCAGGAAATCACTTTGGAAGGATCAAAAAGATGGGCTGCCATGCAAAACATCTCCGAAGAAGACAGAGCTTCAAAATATCCGTCTTTGGAAGAAACCATGCCCGAAATTTATAAGCAGCTTTGCGAAGTTGAAACCAAACTTGAAAATCATTATAAAGATATGCAGGATTTGGAATTTACCATTCAAGACGGAAAACTTTGGCTTCTGCAAACCAGAAACGGCAAAAGAACCGGAGCAGCCATGGTTCGCATGGCAATGGAAATGCTTGAACAAAACTTCATCGACGAAAAAACGGCTCTTTTGAGAGTTGAACCCAATAAATTGGACGAACTTCTTCACCCCGTATTCGATAAAACCGCCATTAAAGAAGCAAAAGTTCTCGCTAAAGGTCTTCCGGCTTCACCGGGAGCGGCAGCAGGACAATTGGTTTTCTTTGCCGACGAAGCCTCAAAATTTGAAAATGCCGTTCTTGCCAGAATTGAAACTTCGCCTGAAGATCTTGAAGGCATGAACGTTGCCAACGGTATCCTTACAGCCAGAGGCGGAATGACTTCTCACGCCGCAGTGGTTGCCAGAGGAATGGGAAAATGCTGCGTTTCAGGCGCCGGAGAAATTAAAATAGACTATAAAGAACGTAGCATGACCATAGGAGAACTTACCTTGAAAGAAGGTGATTGGGTTTCCTTAAACGGTTCTACCGGTGAAGTTTACGAAGGTAAAATAAAAACCATCGAAGCCGAACTTTCCGGAAACTTCGGTAAATTGATGAAAATTTGCGATAAATATACGAGAATGTATGTCAGAACCAATGCCGATTCTCCTAAAGATGCGGAAGTTGCCCGTAATTTCGGAGCTCAGGGTATCGGACTTTGCCGTACCGAACACATGTTCTTTGAAGGCGAAAGAATTAAAGCCATGCGTGAAATGATTCTTGCCGATGACGAAGCGGGAAGAAAAGAAGCTCTCGCTAAAATCCTTCCTTATCAAAGAGCTGATTTTGAAGGAATATTCAAAGCAATGAGCGGTTACGGCGTTACCGTGCGCTTGCTTGATCCTCCGCTTCACGAATTTGTTCCTCACGAAGAAAAAAATCAAAAAGAAATGGCTGAAGAAATGGGTATTTCTCTTGAAGCAGTTAAAGCAAAAGTTGAATCTCTTCACGAATTCAATCCCATGCTCGGTCACAGAGGATGCCGTCTCGGAAATACTTATCCCGAAATTACCGAAATGCAGGCTCGCGCCATTATAGAAGCTGCCTTAAACATGAAGGAAGCCGGATTCGATCCTAAACCCGAAATTATGGTTCCGCTTATCGGAACTGTTGAAGAATTCAAGATGCAGGCAGATATTATTCGCAAAACAGCCGAAAAAGTATTTGAAGAAAAAGGAAATAAAATCGAATTCCTGGTCGGAACGATGATCGAAATTCCGAGAGCCGCTTTAACAGCCGATCAAATCGGTAAAGAAGCTCAATTCTTCAGTTTCGGAACAAACGACCTTACGCAAATGACTTTCGGTTACAGTCGAGACGATGCCGGAAAATTCCTTCCGATTTACATGGACAAAGGCATTCTTAAAGAAGATCCTTTCCAAGTTCTTGATCAAACCGGCGTCGGTCAATTGGTTGAAACGGGAACTAAAAAAGGAAGAAGTGCCAATCCTGATTTGAAAGTCGGTATTTGCGGAGAACACGGCGGAGAGCCGAAGTCGGTTACTTTCTGCAATAAAGTCGGAATGAATTACGTAAGCTGCTCGCCTTTCAGAGTTCCGATTGCCAGATTGGCTGCCGCTCAAGCTGCCGTTGAACAAAAATAATTTGATGTTTAAAAGGGCTTCGCAAGAAGTCCTTTTTTTATCTTTAAATCAGCTGAAATAAACTGATCCCTGAATGTTGTATTATAAAATTTAACTTTCTGAGATCAGTTTTTTTATTTTATAATTTTCTATATGAAAAATCTCTATGTATTTTGCAGGCGGTTAAATTTTTTTTACTGCGAATATGTTTATTGAATTATTCCTGAAATAGAGAGTTAAAGACGTTTTCATGTGAGAGTTTCAAAATATTTTCAGCCTTTAAATCTATGATTCTTTTAGAAATTACCTTTTTCAGATTTTAAACTTTTATGACAGAGATATTTCTTCATCCTCGTCAATCGAAACGAATCAGTATTTTGTTAAAAGTCCGGAGATATAAAGATTTCTGTTTCTTGCGGTTATAAAAAATCTGTTGCCCGAAACAGGGAATTAAAAAAATTGACGCATATCTATAAAAATAAGAGGACATAATGAAAACCGATACCGTAAATATATTATATAAAGAATTATCAGAATTTTTGGAAATTGAAGAGATAAAAAAACTTATTGAAATTCCCCCGAATGAAGAAATGGGAGATTTTGCTTTACCGTGTTTTGTTTTGGCTAAGAAATTGAGAAAAAATCCTAAACTGATTGCGGAAGATTTAGTTTCCAAGCTTTCCGACAATGAATATTTTACCAAAGTTGAAGCAGTTTCCGGTTATCTTAATCTTTTTGTAAACAGAAAAATTCTTACGGAAAAAGTATTAACCGAATCCTTGAAAGAGGGATACGGAAAAGGTAACGAAAAATCCGTAACCGTTGTTGAATATTGTTCTCCCAATACTAATAAACCTCTGCATTTGGGGCATTTAAGGAATATGGCGATAGGAGAGAGCGTCTCCAGAATTTTGCAGTATGCCGGTCATGACGTAAAGAAAACCTGTATCTTTAATGACCGAGGAGTTCATATTTGCAAATCCATGTTGTCTTACCGTGATTTCGGAAAAGGTTCTTCGCCCGAAAGCGAAAACATAAAATCTGATCATTTTGTGGGAGATTATTACGTAAAATTTGCTGACCGGTCAAAAGTTGATCCCGACTACGAGAAAAAAGCATTGCAAATGTTGGAAGAATGGGAAGCCGGTAAAAAAGATGTTACGGAACTTTGGGAAAAAATGAATAATTGGGCTTTCCGGGGATTTGCCGAAACTTTTGAACTTTTCGGAACCGAATTTGACAAAGAATATTACGAAAGCAAGATTTTCCGCAAAGGAAAAGAAATTATTTTGGACGGATTAAAACGAGGAATCTTTAAAAAGCGGGAAGACGGAGCGGTTATTGCTGATTTAGAAGAATTCGGATTGGGAGAAAAAGTTTTGCTTCGTTCAAACGGCACTTCGGTTTATATCGTGCAGGACATTTTTTTGGCATACCTGAAATATCTTGATTTTAATTACGACAAATCGGTTTACGTGGTCGGAAACGAGCAGGAATATCATTTTAAGGTTTTGAAAAAGATTCTTCAAATAAACGGAAACAAATACGCCGACGGCATAGAACATCTTTCTTACGGAATGGTGGAACTTCCCGAAGGAAAAATGAAATCAAGAGAAGGAACCGTGGTTGATGCCGACGATTTAATTAAATCGACTGCCGATCTTGCCGCCGAAGAAATCATAAAGCGTAATCCCGAATCTGAAGAAAACGAAGTAAAAAAACGAAGTTTAATAATTGCTCTTGCCGCTTTGAAGTATCAACTTTTGAAGACGGAAACCACCAAAAACATGATGTTTAATCCGAAGGAAGCCATAAGATTTGAAGGTGATACCGGACCTTATCTTCTTTACGGTTACGCTCGAGCTTCTTCTATTTTGAGAAAAACGGATATTCCTCTTGATGCGCGAGGTTGGGAAGCAAATTCAGATGAAATAAGACTCATCAAAAAGATTTCCAGGTTCCGCGAAGTTCAAAAAAATACGGCAGATCGTCTTATGCCTTCCATGACGGCTGCTTACGCTTTTGAGCTTTGTCAGATATTTAATCGATTTTTCCATGAGTGTCCGGTGCTTCGCAGCGAGAATCCGGGACAGCGTTTGGCATTGGTTGCGGCTTTCAGAAATACGATGGGAACAGTGCTTGATTTATTGGGAATAGAAAAATTGGAAGAGATGTAATCTTTTTATTTTAGAAATAATTCAACTTAAGGCGCGAAAAAAATTAATCTTATCGCACCGATATTTTTACTCTGATTTTCAGGAGACAAAATGAAACATATTTTACTTGCAACGCTATTGCTTATGACTTGTTTATTAAGCGCAAAAACAACTTCGGCCCAATGGTTTGAGGAGGCGAAATTCGGTATTTTCATTCATTGGGGTTTATATGCGAATATAGGTTACAGCGAGTGGAATATGGATCATTTCAGAATCCCTCCCGAAGAATATTCCGAGATGGCAAAAGAATTTAATCCTCAAAAGTTTGATCCGAAAGAATGGGCAAAATTATTTAAAAAATCGGGTGCTGAGTATGCGGTTGTCGTCAGCAAACACCATGACGGATTTTGTCTTTACGACACAAAGTTTACCGATTACAATATAATGAATACTCCTTTCGGAAAGGATGCTGTTCGCCTGTTGAAGGAAGCCTGTGAAGCCGAAGGTCTGAAATTCGGTATTTATTATTCGGTGATGGATTGGCATCATCCGGATTATTTGCCTCGTCGTTATTGGGATAAACGTTCTTCCGAAAATGCCGATTTGAACAGATATAAAGAATTTTTTAAAAATCAGGTAAGAGAAATTATTACCGAATATAATCCGGCAATAATCTGGTTTGACGGCGGTTGGGAAGGAACTTTCGATGATGTCGAAACAGCCGAAATTACGAAGATGATTTATAATTTAAAGCCCGATATTTTGATAAATAACCGCTTATCGAATAATGCCGAAGGAGACTTTAAAACTCCCGAAGGGTTTGTTCCCGCAACCGGCATAAGAAACGAAAAAGGCGAAAAAACGGTTTGGGAGACCTGTTCCACGATGGGAGATTGCTGGGGTTATAATCCTTATCAGACTAATTTTTTTTCTTCTCGCAACTTGATAAGAATGTTGGTTGAGATAACTTCCAAAGGCGGAAATTTATTGCTGAATGTCGGTCCGACGGCAGACGGCGAAATTCAACCCGAGTTTGAAGACAGACTTTTGAAAATGGGAGATTGGCTGAAAGAAAACGGAAAAGCAATTTATGGCTGCAACGAAAATAAATTCCCGGTCATTCCTTTTTTCGGAACATCAGTTACATCCGAAAATAAAATATACTTGCATGTTTTCCTTAAAGACAAAGACAATAAAATCAAACTTCCGGTCATAAACGGAATTTCCTCCGTAAAATTTTTAAACGGTAATAATGAATTAAATTACAAAACCGAAAAAGGATTTACGACTGTCTTTATTCCGGATGAATTGCCTGACTTGAATTCTTCCGTCATCGAAATTTCTCTTTCCGATACAAGGCAAAATTTTGAATTTAATCCGACGTATAAAGGCGATATAATTCTTTCCGCTTCGGAAGCCGTTTTTGATCCGATTTACACGGAAATAGAAAAAATTCAATATTACGACAAAGTTTTACTCGGCAATTGGAATTTTAAAGCAAACGGCAAAGCCGTAAAATGGGAATTTAATCTTGCCGAAAGCGGAAAATATCTTCTTGAAATTTACGCAACCGGGAAAATTGAAGAAGCCGGAGAAATGAAAACGGAAATAACCGTAAATGATTCCGTTTTTACCGAAATTTTACCGGGATTGCCCAAATGGACGGCTCTAAACAAAGCTTTGGATAAGCCGGGCTTGTCATTTGAGACAACCTTGAACAAAGATAAAAATATTGTCAAAATAAGCATGCCGGAATTGATAAACGACAAATCTTTAATTCTGGAAAAAATTGTTTTGAAGAAAACAGGAGAGATGAAATAAAAACAGTTTATCTTAAACCCTGATCTTTAATCTTTCTTTGACGTTTTTTGCTTTCCTTCATAATGAATATCCAGATATTTTCGAGAAAATCTTCATCCAGACGTTTTTTATTGATTGATTTCAAATTATCCAAAATTTCTTTTTCTCTGTTTTCGTCATAAACAGTTTTTTTTAACTTGGCTATTTTATCTGTTTCGGCAAAACGTTTTATCAGTAATTCCAGAATTTTCGAGTCAGTATCATCTATATTTTTTCTTATTTCTTTTAACATGTTTTACCTTTTTGTTATCTCCGAGTCATTTTGTAATTTAGAGTAAAAATTAATTATTTTCAATGCTTCGGCGTAAATATTTTTTTTGTCCGGTTTTGCTGATTTTGAAAGAGTAAATTTCATGACAAATTCTTTTGCGGTTTCAAATTTTACGTCATGAGTAAATTTTTGCATAAGTTTTCCTATAATCTCTCTAGGCGGAAGTTTTGTGTTATCAAACTCCAAACTTAAAGTGTTTCCTCTTATTTTACAACCTTTCAGTCCGGCTTGTTTGGCAATGAATCTTAAACGATAAAATTCTATTGTTTGCAGAGCAACTTCAGGCAAAGCGCCGAAACGATCCCTTAATTCGTCTTTCAGTTCTCCGAACATTTTTTCGTCGTTAAAATCAAGCAATCGATTATAAATTTGGAGACGCGTTTTTTCATCCGGGATAAAATAATCGGGGAAATAATAATCAACTTCTATTTTTACCGGATTGAATTTATCTGCTTTTTCAGCATCTTCCCACCAGTCTCCCGTTTTTTTCTTTTCTATGTTTTCTATAGCGCTTTCCAACAATCTGTTGTAATGGTTAAATCCGATGGAATTTATTACTCCGCTTTGTTTCGTTCCGAGCATGGTTCCTGCTCCTCGCAATTCCAAATCCTGCATTGCTATTTGGTAACCGGCTCCGAGATAATCGTATTCCGTCAACATTTCCAGACGTTTCCTTGAAATATCGTTAAGGTTTTTCGGGATTATAAGATAGGCGTAAGCTCGTCTGTTGCTTCGCCCGACTCTTCCTCTTATTTGGTAAAGTTGAGCCAATCCGAACATATCTGCCCGATTGACAATCAAAGTATTGGCGTTGGGAATATCTATTCCTGTTTCAATGATTGCGGTGGCAACAAGCAAATCAAATTTATGGTCGGCAAAATCAATCATAACTTTCTCAAGCTGTTTTTCAGGCATTTGCCCGTGTCCGACTTTAATATTTACGTGAGGTACGATTTTTTTAAGATTTTCGGCAACGGTGTTTATGGTTTGAACTCGATTATGCAGAAAAAATATCTGACCTCCTCGGTCAATTTCCCGATTAATTGCTTCCTTGATAACCGGTTCATCGTATCGGCTTATAATTGTTCTTACGGGAAGGCGAGCTTTCGGAGAAGTTTGGATTAATGATATTTCTTTCATTTTGGACAATGCCATATTTAAGGTTCTGGGAATAGGGGTGGCAGACATGTAAAGCGTATCTATATTGCTTTTGAATTTTCTCAATTTTTCTTTGTGCCGAACTCCGAATCTGTGTTCTTCGTCAACTATAAGCAATCCGAGATTTTTGAAAATAACGT
The DNA here is from genome assembly GCA_002742885.1 of Candidatus Cloacimonadota bacterium. Classification (GTDB taxonomy): domain Bacteria; phylum Cloacimonadota; class Cloacimonadia; order Cloacimonadales. The sequence continues at coordinate 10,853 of PDOO01000036.1, read as the reverse complement.
CTTTGGAAAGGATTCTGTGAGTGCCTATAACAATGTCCGTTTCGCCTGCTTTTAATTTCTCGATATCTTTTTTTATTTTGGTTTTGGTGCGGAATCTGCTCAACATCGAAATAGTAACGGGATATTGGGCAAGCCTTTCTTTAAATACTAAATAATGTTGTTCCGCCAACAGAGTGGTCGGTACCAGAATTGCAACCTGATAACCGCTGAGGACGGCTTTAAATGCCGCTCTGATTGCAACTTCAGTTTTGCCGAATCCCACATCTCCGCACAGAAGACGTTCCATAGGTACGGGAGATTCCATATCGGCTTTGATTTCTTCCGAGGCTCTTTTTTGATCGGGAGTGTCTTCGTAAATAAAAGCTTCTTCCATCATTTCTTGCCAGGTATTGTCCGGATCGAAAGAAATTCCTCTTTTGGAACGTCTTTCCGCATATAATTTTATCAAATCCTTGGCTGATGTTTCGATTTGTTTACGGGCTCTTTTCTTTTGCGTATCCCATTTTTTACCGCCGATTTTATGAATGGTCGGAACATATCCTTCTTCTGAAACAAATTTCGATACCAATTGCAATTGGAAAGTCGGAACGTAAATTCTGTCTTTTCCTGCGTAAGTCAGGACCAAACATTCGATATTGTTTCCCTCCACCGTCATTTTTTTTAAACCTTCGTAAATTCCGATTCCGTAATCTATGTGCACTATATAATCGCCCAGTTTGAGAGATTTATAATCCGTAAGAGCTTCATCTTTTGAAAACTTGGCGGAATTTCTTTTTTGTTTGTAACGAGAGAAAATTTCATGATCGGTAAAAATGGTCAATTTGGAGTCGGTTAAGGTAAATCCTTTATGCAAACATCCAAGCTTAAAATTTATTCTTCCGGCATAGTCTGCCAAAATTTCTTTCATCCTTTGACTCTGACTTCTGTTGTCGCTTTGAATGATAACTTCGTATCCCGATTGCAGTTTTTCGTCGATACTTCCGGTAACGATGTCCAAATCGCCGTGGACAGAGGTTTGAGGAATGACAGGCGCTTCCGCATAATCGGAAATTCCGGGAAATTCCTGATAAGAATTGGAAAGGTAATGAACATTAGCCGTTTTTATGAGATTTTCGAGATATTTCTTGTCGGCAAATACATCTTTGATCTCCGGTAAAATATCTTTGGGGCGATTAAGCTTTGCTTTCGCTCTCAATTCGGTTGTCTCTTCTTGCAGACGTTCCAGACAGGAATCCGTGTATTGAAATTCGTCAAAAAAGAATATTGCATCATCAAAATAATCTCCGAAAACGGAAATATCCGGCAATAAAAGAGAGGCATCAAGTTCAATACCTTCGTAAAAACCTTTTTCGTGAACTTTTTCCCAGAGTTTATCGGATGTTTCAATATTATGAAGAGAAAATTCTCTGGAAGGCAAAAAATTGACAGAATTTATTTCTTCGCCGATTGAACGTTGAGAACTTACCGAAAACGGACGTATTGAAGTAATTTCGTCTCCGAAATATTCTATTCTTAAAGGCGTGTCGAAATTCGGAGAAAAAACATCTATTATACCGCCTCTTTTGGCTGTTTCTCCCAGGCGAGATACTTGAAACTCGTTTTTATATCCCATTCCCACCAAATCGGAAACAAGTTTATCGGGAGCATAAACATCCCCGATTTTAAGACTGATCAAATTACTTTTGAATGTTTCCGGAGAAACTATTTTTCTTAAAAATGCTCTGATTGAACACACGAAAATTAAATGTCGGTCGGATACGGCTTTAGATAAGGCTGATATTCTTTGACCTGAAATCGTGTAATGAGGAGAACGCTGCTCGTAAGGAAGAATTTCAAAATCAGGTAAAAATTGAACATTTTCTTTGCCGGCAACTAAAATAAGATCATCAAAATAATCTTCGGCAACCTTATCGTCTGAAGTTATAAAAATAATATTCTTTTTCAGGTTCATGTATTGATGAGCAATGAAAAGTGATTTTGCCGAAAAATTTAATTTATGAAACAAAACGTTTCTTTCATTTACAGTTTTAAGCAAGCTTTCCCGAAAATAGTTCGATTCATTTATATTTTGTTCAATTTGTTTATAAAACATGCTTTCTCCAACATACAGCGGTTTCTTTTTTTATTCGATATTAAATTTTGCAATTTCGATAATCAGTTATAAATCCCCTTTTTCTGATAGAATAACAGCTATTTTTTCAGTGGATTTGAATTGCGATAAAATTATTATAATAATAACCGTAATCGGTACGCTGAACAACGTTCCGGTAACTCCCCACAATTTTCCCCAAAAAGCCAATGCGAGAATTGTTACCATGGGACTTACATTTAGAGTTTTTCCCATTAATTTAGGCTCAACTACGTTACCTGCAATCATTTGTATGGAACCGATCAATAAAAGTATTAAAATAAATATCATAAAAGATCCGAATTGCAACAAACTGAAAACAGCCGGAAATATTGTTGCGATAAGCGATCCGATGGTCGGAATATAATTCAGAGCGAAGATTAAAAATGCCCAAAATAATGCGGCGTCAACTCCGATAAATTTTAACACGGCAAAACTTAACATTCCGGTTAATATGCTTATCAAAGTTTTAACGTGAAAATATTGAGCCAAAGATTTTTCTATTTTTGCCAATGTCATATCAAATTTTTTTCTTTTATCAGGATCGGGGAAGAGGGCTTTAAGTTTCAGTTTAACGCTTTTGGTCTCTAAAAAAAAGAAAAGCAAATAAATCAATATCATGGTAAAGTTTGAAAAAATATTGGATAAGCTTTCAGTCAGTCCGGATATGATATATTTAATATTTAAAGATCTGATAAAAGTATTTACTTCCTTTTTTATGTCAATTTGGAATAAGTCATCTATTTTTGAGGTTACCGTGTTAATGTTGTTTTCGTAATTAGAGAAAGAAGAACTTAAATACATTAAATTATTCATAACCATATTCATAACCAGATATAAAACCAAAATCAACAATGCAGCAACAATAATATATTGAAATATTCCGGGTATAAAACGTTTAAACCATTTTATTTTACAAAAAGATTTATTGATTTGAAAGGTTGCGAACCATAATAAAAAGGCAACGACAAATTGAATCATCATTGTTTTCCCGTAAATTAATGCCAATATTGAGCCTGTGGCTATAATAAAAAAATAAGCAAGCTTTTTCATTATTTTCCCTCTGTTTTCTTTATCATTATTATGTCCCGGTAAAAAAATGCTCCCCCTGCTGATTTTTATACGATTAAATAAAGGGGGCTTTGTTTTCCGCGAATAATTTTATTTTCTTTAAGCACAATTGATGAAACAATTTATTAGAGTTTTTCTCTGTCAATTTCATTTTTTTTATAATTTATTAAGTTCTTCCGTAAATTATCTTTATGACTTTGGACGTTGTTTAAATGACAGAATAAGAATTTTTATGTCTTTTTAAGATAAGCTGTTTGTTGCCCGAGAAAAAAATCAATTAAAGAATAAACCTGTTTAAAACTCAAATATGATATTTTCTGTTTACTGAAAAATTGCTTTACTGTCTTTTCCCGGGGTATTTTTTGGTTGAAATATATAAATTATATAAAATCTTGAGGTATTAAATGCTTGTTGTTTTATTTTTTTTCACGGGTATGATTGGAGGATTTTTTTTCCGTAATTGCAAGAATATTTTAAAATTATCGGATAAAATATCGGAATATGCGGTCTATATTTTAATTTTTCTTTTGGGACTTTCCGTCGGAACAAACGATGATATAATCAATAATATAACTTCTCTCGGTTTATACGGATTAATTATTGCCTTAGGAGGACTTGCGGGAAGTTTGTTTACGGCAAAACTTGTCGGAAAGATTTTTTTTAAAGAGAACTATGAAAAATAGCGTTATTATTTCAATTTGCTTTGTTCTCGGTATTTTTGCCGGCAAATATAATTTATTGCCGCTTTTTATCATAAAGTCTCAAATAAGTTTAACGGTTTTATATTGTTTAGTTTTTTTTGTCGGAATAAGCATAGGTTCTAATCCGAATCATTTTCAGGTATTGCGTAAATCTCCCGTTCGTATTTTATTGGTTCCCGGGGCAACGGCAGTCGGTACTTTGATCGGTTCTGCATTAATGTCTTTTTTTATAAAAGATTACGGAGTAATAGAGACAACATCCGCAGGAGCGGGATTCGGATATTACAGTCTTTCCTGTTTTCAATTAACGGAACTGCACAGTGAAGAATTGGGAATTACTGCTTTGCTGGCAAACATGAGTCGAGAAATAATTACGTTGATTTTTGCGCCGTTGATGGCTCGATATTTCGGACCTTTGGGAGTTATTTCCGGAGGAGGGGCAACTTCAATGGATACGACTTTACCGGTGATAACAGAATATGCCGGGAAAGATTTTTCGCTGATAAGCGTATTTCACGGAGTTGTTTTAACTGTTGCGGTTCCGGCAGTTATCAATTTTTTATTTATTTTTTATTGATATTTTCTGATGCTTCCGATACTTTTTTGATAATTTCTTTCAGATTTTTATCTTTTATTGCTTTTGCAGAAGATTCATAAAATTTTTCGGGAGAAAATCCTGTTTCATGATGATAAAAAAATGCTTGTAAAGCCATTTCTAATTTATCGACTTGTTTAACCAAAACGGCTTCGGGTGATTTCTGAGATTCGAATTCCAGCCAAAGGTTAAAATAATATTCTCCGTTTGCAAGATCGGCAAAAATATTTTTGGCTGCTTGATACTCTCTTTCATATTTCTCTTCCGGAGTAATTCCGTCGCAAGGAGTTATATCGCCTTCCAATATTTCTCCCGCTTCATGAAATAAAGCCAATTCCAATAACTTTTGTTTGTCTAAATAAGGAAAAAATCTATTTGCCAAATCAAGAATCAGAATTGCCGTTCCGAAAGAATGATCTGCTGTTGATTCGCATAACTCCTTTTTTATACCAGACTTTAACCACCCTTGTCTGAATAAATGCTTTAAGTTTATAAAACTAAAGTACAGTTTTAAGGTGTCATCATTAAAGTTAATTTTATTTATTTCAAATTTTCTTTTCATTGTCCTCTTCCTCGTAAAGTCTGAAATATACGTCATCGACAACAGAAACAACTTGTACGGTTACTCGGTCGGCAAGCCTGAAAACACGTCCTTTTTTCTTACCTACCATGTTATAGGCTTTGTCGTAAAAAGTATAATAATCGTCATCCAATTCTGAAATTTTTAATACTCCGGTAACCGGGATTTTATCCGGTTCAATGAATAGGGAAGAGCTGTTCATTCCGACAATTAATCCGGTAAAAATTTCTCCGGAGAAATTTTTCATATAAGATATAATAAACTTTTTGTTTACTTCTCGCTCTGCTTCATCGGCAATAAGTTCTCTGTCTGATATGGCGTAAGCGTATTTCCCCAATTCTTCCGCAGAAAATTTAATTTTGGAAGATTTTGTCAGAAAGGTTTTGATTTGATGATGGATTATTAAATCGCAAAAACGTCTGATGGGCGAAGTAAAGTGGGTGTACAATTCCATACCCAAACCGAAATGCCTTATTCTGCGAGTCGAATATTTGGCTTTTTTCATTTTTCTCAATAAAATTTTGTCAAATACTCTGTGAAAATCGTTATTGGGAACAGCATCAAGAATATTTTGAAAAGTTTTGTTTAAATCTTTGGATTTTTTTACTGATATTTCATAAGATCGCAAAAGTTTAACTGCTTTTTCAATTTCTTCCGGATCAGGATTTTCATGAATCCTGTACAAAGTCGTTTTAGCTAGTTTTGTAAGACGTTTTGCTATAAATTCATTGGCAAGCAACATGAAGTTTTCTATCAGTTTATGAGAAGCTGTTTCCGGGGTTCGGACTATTTCTTTAAGTTTACCGTCGTCGTCATAGATATAATCCGTATCATGAAGATTAAAATATAAAGCTCCCGCGGCAGTTCTTCTTTCTGAAAGTTTATCCGATAATTTACGCATAATAAGCAATGTATTTCGGACAGAATAATCAATAGGAGCATCTTTTCCTTCAAACAGCAAGTCAACATCTTCGTAAGTCAATCTTGCGTCTGAATTGATAATCGATTCGCATACGGTTTGTGAAATTTGATTGAAATCTTTGTCAAAATCAGTTATGACGCTGACGGTCAACTTATCCTCAAACGGTCGTAAACTGCATAAATTATTGGATATTTTGAAAGGCAGCATCGGTATAACTTTTTTGGGAAAATAAAAACTGTTTCCTCGAATTGAGGATTCTTCAAAAAGTCTGCTCCCGGGTTTTACAAAAAATGAAACATCGGCAATATGAACGTAAAGTTTCCAACCGTTCTCTGTTTCGACAAGCGAAATTGCGTCATCGTAATCTTTGGCGGAAACAGGATCAATCGTAAATGTTTCAATATCTCTTAAGTCGGTTCTTGAAGAAATTTCAGATTCAGGTATTTCTGTCGGTAAATTAAGCGTTTCTTTCAAAACATCTTCCGGAAAATTTAAAGGCAAATTAAATTGTCGGATGACTCCTTGAATTTCGGTATTGCTTTCTCCCGAATCACCGATAATTTCGACAACTTCACCGGCAGGGGAGAGGTTGAGGTTTGCATTTCCCCAATTCTTAATTTTCAAAACAACTTTTTTTCCGACAAGATTTTTATCCGGGTTTAAAACGGTAAAGTTTTTATGTATTTTTTTTAAATCGGGTTCAAAGATTTCCGTATTTTTATATGAAGATATATTTCCGACAAATTCATCGGTATAACGCTTTTCAACGGAACGGATAATCCCGTATTTTTTAGTGGAGTTAATGTTTCTTATCTCAACTTTTACTTTATCTTTATGAAAAGCATTCATCGTGTTTTCGGCAGAGACAAAAACATCGAAATCTTTTCCGTCAATTTTTACGAACGCAAAAGAATAATTTTTGGCAAGCGAAGTTGCATCGAAAGTTCCCGATAAAAGTTCCTCTGTTTTTTTGTTTTCATAAAAATATCTTTTCCCGGATGAAAAAATTTTCTTCTCCGATACAAGCGTTTTCAAGGTATCCTCGAAATCATTTTTCTTATGTTTTTTTATTTTTAGTCTCTTCGCTAATTTATTGACTGAATATATTTTACCGGCAGATTCTTTAAGCAAAGATTTAATTCTTCCGGCTAACTTGCGATCATACATTTTTAAACCTGTTTGCCTATTCTTTCTTCCAAGATTTTAATTAATTTTTCTTTTTCTTTCTTATCTTTACTGAATCTTAATGATTGCCCTCTGAATCTGTCGAGGCGGCGAGGCATTTTAAAAGTGGAAAGCATTATGCCTTTTTTATCCATATACCAGCAGCCGAAATCAGAATAATTTTTTCTTACTTTCGTTACTGAATAATCAACAATGATTTTATCTTCCGAAAATTCATATTTCGTGGGAATGAAATAGGGGAAAAGCTCCAAAACAAAAATAAATATTCCGAAAACGTAAAATAAAGGCATGTGCCATGACGTTACGGCAAGATTCCATAAAAACCAAGATAAAAAAATCATAAACAATAATAATATAACGGTTTGTACAGGATAATCCGTCAGAGGAAAAGATTTCCATTTCAAAGGATATAACTCTTTTTTATTCGACATTTTGTACCATTTCCCGACATTTTTCAATTTCTTCTTTGATTCTTAAAACATCCGAGAATACTTCGGAAAAATTAAATTTTGAACCGACAGTATTGACTTCCCTATGCATTTCCTGCAAAATAAAATTCAAACTTTTACCTGTTTCTTCGCCTTCCAAATACAGCTTTTCTCTGAACTTATTTATATGGTTGCGGAATCTTACTATCTCTTCATTTACATCAGACTTTTCTATATAAAATGCCGTCTCGGCTAAAATTCTTTTTTCCGTAACAGGATCCGAGACCTCATTGAGAAGTTCTGTTATTTGCTCTTTGAATTTTAAAAATAATTCTTTTTTATAAGCCGGAAATTCTTTTTCTATATTAACTAAACTTTCAAACATTATATCCAGAGAAGAGGCAAGAAAGTCTTGCATCGATTTCCCTTCGTTGATTGCCATTTTCTCATGCTCTTTAAGGGCTTCGACCAAAGTTTCAATAACAGCATCGGAATACTCTTCATTATCCGATCCGGATTGCTTTACGGCAACAATTCCGCTTTCTCTCAGTACGGTTTCCAGAGGAATATTGTTTTCCGATCCTAGAATTTCGTTTATTTTTGAATATATTTCTTTGAATGCAAGAAGTCTGGTTTTATTAAGTTCCAACTCCGGCGGACGTTTATCGTTAACGGTTATTCTCAAATCTGCTTTTCCTCGCTTGATATAATTATTGACTTCTTTCTTTATTTGGGGTTCAAGAAAGGACAATTCGCGAGGACAACTTAATTTTAAATCCAAAAAACGGTTGTTAACGGATTTTATTTCTACAGAAACATCGAATTCTTCTGAAAAATAAGCAGATTTTCCGTATCCGGTCATACTTTTCATTTTTTATTCTCCTTTTTTATTAGTATTTTAATATTGCTGAACCGGAGATCGCTTCGAAAAATCGATATTTGGAGTCCGGCGATAAATTCATAAAAAAATTATTTGATTTGGAAGGGAGGTAAAATCCATTCTTCTAAGTTTACATAATATATATTATCATACTATTAATTAATGACCATTATATCCGGTATATCCGGAGAACTGATCTTTTCTGTTTTTATCTTTATCAGTAAAATAATATATCTAAGCTGCTGAAGAATACTCATAATATTTCCAATTTTATTTTAATCATCATTTCATACAATATTTTTTCTAAAAATATAAAAGAAACTGTTTTATTCATCTTATTATCTCCTGAGCAATAACGCTGTCGCCTTTCATCTCAATCTTAATATAACCGGCTAATCCATCCAAATCAGATCCATTCACATATATAGTTCTATTCTCTTTTCTTTCATACTTGCTCTCATAGCCTAACAGTTCTGTAAGATAATTACTCAGTTCAAAATGACTCTCTATACTTTTTATATCTATATTTTTATCTGTATTAAAAGAGGCGGATACCATAGGAATTTTATAAACCTCTTTTTCAAACCAACCATGCCCGTTTTTACCTTTCTCTCCAAGCAGTTCTCCATGATCGGAAGCAAAGATAAAGTAGGCAGGAAGTTTACTGTTTTTTTCAATATATCTGTAAACCCTGCTTAAAAAGTAATCAGTGTAGAGAACAGTGTTGTCATACTTATCATTAAAAAGATTAAACTTTTCAGTGTACTTATCATAAGGAGAATGGGAACCTCTTTGTTGAATAACAATAAAATTTTTCTTATTCAGATCAATACTCTCCAGATATGGAAAAATATCCTCATCACAACCGGTAGAAAGAGAATTACTCTTATCAAATTTATCTCTGTGGATATAAAAATCCACATTTTTCATTCCTATCAGAGATTCTAAAATACTCATACTTTTACCTGATTGAGCAGATATAAAAGCTGTATTATATCCATTATCTTTAGCAAGTTTAAACAGATTATTGCCTTTATTCACTATCTGTTCCATACCCGGATATTGAATCCTGTTTAAAATTACGGCAGAAGATGTTTTAGTCATAGTTCCGCCGCTATAAATAGCTTTAAAATCTATGTTGCCTGTATTTGCCAGAGAATCAAGCTTAGGTGTTGTTTCTTTATTATAGCCAAAAAGAGAGAGTCTGTCATATCTCAAAGATTCTCCCAAAACAAAAATTATATTATTTTCTGTACCGGAAACCTTTTCAGGCGGATCCAAAACAGGAAAATTAAAGCTGCTGCCAAATATTTTTTTAGGAATAATACCAACTAATAGATAGTTTAAACTCTTATGAAAATTAAAAACTGAAAGTTCTTTTTTATTGGGATATAAAGCTTTAGATCTCCAATGTGATAACTTACCGCTATTGCCTATACCTTCCAGATATATATGAGTTTGCAAAAGATTTGCAAGAAGGGCAATAACTATAAGATAAGATGAAAATTTAAATAGAACAACATCTTTGTAATATCTGTTGCTGATAAAAACAGTTACGCTGCTGAAAAAAATTATAACTGTAAGAGGCGGTAAAAAACTTAATATAACAGGTAATACGGAGTCATAAACCTCATAGAGATTATTAAAAAATTGTATAAAAGCAATTGCTTGAAAATAATCCCCAAAATATTGATAAAACCAAAATTGTAAAAGTGATCCGAAAAATATTGTAACTATTGCAACATTACGCCATACTCTGCTCGCTATAAGAAAGGTAAGGAGAGAGTATCCGAGAGCCGGAAGAATATTTTTATTGCTCAATTTAAAATAGAAACTCTCTTTGTACAGTGAAAATAAAAAATCACTTAAAATGAGAAGAGAACTCATTATTAAGGTTAGCATTAACAGACGGATTATATTTTTTTTCATTTTAATTTTCCTTCCTATAAAATTTAATTAAAATACCGCAATAAAGAGGTATATTTTACTGCTCCAAATTCATCAGCTCATCAATCTTACTCTTAACCCTCTTTCCTGCTTTCCCATCCAATCCTGTAAAAAAATAGTTTCTATACTCCTCCAGCTTCTCTTTCATCTTTTGAGCAGGATTTAAAGCTTTCTCAACAGCAGGAAGAAGATCTTTCGGCTCATACATATGAGGAAATGCTCCTTCTAACCAATGTTTAGGATCTATTGAAAGAACCGGCATACCATCTGAATGTTTAAGATCTTCATAAGGTAAAACATAGATAATTCCATGTTTTCCTAGTGCTAGAAACTCATTTATAACACTGGAAGTATCACTAATCATTGTATCTGCTAAATATAAATAAGGGTAGATATCAACATCGTTTTCAGGTATC
>PDOO01000047.1 GCA_002742885.1 Candidatus Cloacimonadota bacterium | reverse complement strand
GATGAAAATGATTCGGAAGTCGGAACCGGTATATATTTTTACCGATTAACAAACAACGGAAAATCCGGAAAAATCCGAAAAATGATGTTACTGAAGTAATGTTTATTTGTACTTAGTTTTAATTTTTAATCTCGATAATTTTATTAACAAATTGATAACAGGTTATATTTAAGGAGATAAAAATGAAAAATCTCATATTTCTGCTTATCCTTTCGCTATCGGTGATAATTACCGATGCGGACAACGGAAAAAGCTTTGAAGATATCCAAAAATCGGAATTATTGAATATTTTTAATGATGAAGCAACGGTAGAACAATTTTTAAATGACATGGAAAATTTTAAATCAACCGCAAAGAGTTGCGAAAATAAATCTTCTAAATCCGATCCGGGAAGTATCAATACGGAAATGGTTATTATTACCGACGAACTGTTTAAGTTCGGATTTGAAAAATTTGCCAAAATCAAAAACAGAGAAGGAATAAAAACTGAAGTTATAACAACGACCGAAACAGGGACAACGGCAATTTCCGTAAGAAATTATTTGGCAAATTTAAAAACGGAAAATCCTAATCTAAAATATGTTTTGCTCGGAGGTAATGCCGATTTCGTGCCCGTTAAAAGTTTTTACCGGCTGAAAAACGGTGAACCCCAAACCGCAACAACTGATTTATACTACGGTAACGTGCTTTCAACATGGCCGGATGATGACAATGTTTTTAATATTGCTTTGAACCGTGATCTTTTGGTCGGAAGAGTCCCTGCTCGCAATATCGAAGAAGTTTACGGATTTATCAATAAATATAATGATTTCAGAAAAAAACATACGGATAATACCGATAAAATGGCTTTTGTTGCCACAAATATACAAAAATATGCCGGGTCTCAGGCAGAGAACAATGTTATCAACCAAATAACGGATAATTTGGGAGAAAATATTACCGCCCATGTGCTTTATTCTCATGAGATTAAAGATACAGTTAACGGATGTGCGGAACCGGTAATAAATATGTTGCAAGAAAGAAATTTTTCTTTTTTCTACGGTATGTGGCACGGAGGTCATGAATATGTAATATTGGATGACGAATATGATATGGAAACCCCTTGGACGGAAAGAGAATTCGGACCTCATAAACAGAGCATTACAATCAATACCTTACATGTATCGGAAGGCAAAGCATGGTATAATCAAGATGTAAGTCCGATTCAATATTACTACGTAAGACCTGCCGGAAGTTATAAAAGTTTAAAAAATGAAATTCCCGATACTCGAGGTTCATCTTATATTGCTTGGATATGTTCATGCTATACTGCCGATCAACTTAAAGAATGCGTTTCATATCCAGTACTCAGAAATTCACAGGGCGAAATAATTCAAACTCATACCGGAGAAAATCCTGCGGGAGCTGTTGCATGCGACGGTAATCCGTACAACATGCCGGGTTCGGTAACCAATGAGGAAAAATGTATTTCCGAAGTTTTTTTTAATGAAAAAGGCGGTCCGGTCGCTTTATATGCTGCATCGGGAGACGATTATCCGTATGTAACTTGGCGCATGGTTGAAGAATACATGGATTTACAGTTTGAAGGCAATTATCATAAACTCGGTTATCTTACGGATGCAAGTTGGAATAAATTGGCTTCTTGGTTTCATTACAGAATAATAAGAGAATTATATATCGGTTATACTCTTTTCGGAGATCCCTCAACGGATGTCTGGTCCGCAAAAGCGGATCGTCTTGTAACCGTACTCGTAAGAGGTGATTTACAAACGGGTTACACCTTTAAAGCTCTTAATTCATCGGGGAAAGAAGTTGATGCTGAAATTGTGATAACCGATAATTCCGGCAATATTTTAGGCATGGGTTCTTCGCCTTATACTTACGATGAAATAATGTATGACGATTATGTTATTACTTCCAACAAAGCGAATTATATTCAAGCAGGCAATACTTACCGGGAACTGAAAAAATACGACGGATTGCCTTACTCAATGAATTTTGAAAACGGAATTGACTCAAATTGGGAAATGTACTTCAGTAACGAACACGGAAGAATTGCCGTAACCGATGAATACTCTCCTTATGAAGGCAATAAACATCTTACCATGGATTGTACCGAAAGAAACGTACCGACAACAAATGAAGCTTGGTTACATCTTGATTTAAGCAAAGAAAACAGAGTTAAGTTAAATTTCTTTTGGAAAGAATTTAATGATGAACCCCATGATCTTGACGGGGTTTATTTCTCGGATAACAACGGAATATCTTTTACCAAAGTTTATTCGTTGACCGGCGGTTCGGAGACATGGCAGGAAATTACGCTTGATGTTGATGAATTATGCCTAATCAATAATTTGAAATATTCGGATAATTTTATAATAAAGTTTCAACAACATGACAATTGTTCTCTCCCGAATGACGGTATTGCGGTTGATAATGTTTCCGTATATTCCGCATATTCGTCTTTACCTTATGCAACGGATTTTGAAACAGGTATGGATAATTATTGGATAATTTCTTCAGAAAACAAGTATGGAAGAGTTAGGATTACAAGCAATAATCAGCCTCATAGCGGAAACAAGCATTTAACAATGGATGTAAATACCAACGGTCATTATTCCGTGAACGAAGCAAAATTATTTTTGAATCTTGAAAATTTCAAGTCTCCCGAATTAACTTTTTGGTGGAAAGAATTCGGTGACGAAACTCACTCTTCGGACGGTATTTATTTCTCTGACGACGGCGGTGAGAATTTTACCAAAGTGTACGGCTTAAGCAGTTCAACCTATAATGTATGGCAAAAGAAAGTTATTAACATAAAAGAATCGGCAACATCTCATAACCTTAATCTTACTTCAAAATTTGTAATAAAATTTCAACAATACGACAATTATTCAATTACGTCAGACGGATTTGCTTTTGATGATATAAGCGTTATTGATAAAGGAGGAGCTTACAGGGATAAAACGGAATCTGAGGATATTATTTTCGCTGATTTAAATTTAATGAATTCTCCCAATCCTTTCAATCCGGAAACTTCGATAAGTTTTACTTTGCCGTACGCCGGAAAAGTTAATTTATCGGTTTATAACACAAAAGGACAAAAAGTGAA
>PDOO01000049.1 GCA_002742885.1 Candidatus Cloacimonadota bacterium | reverse complement strand
AAATCCGTCAATCGTTGCGAATATATTTTCAGAATTAACAGCCGTCAATGTTAATTGATCCGTTAAATCTGCATCATTGATATAAGGCTCGAAGTTTATTTCTTCTGATGTTTCGTCTTCGTTAAATCCAACAGTCAAAGAACTCAAATCAATCGTCGGTTGATCGTTAACAGACTCGACATTAATTGTTACGGATGCAGTATCTCTCAAGGCGCCGTCATAAGCCGCATATTCAAAGTTAACTGTTCCGCTGAAGTTTTCTTCAGGCAGATAACTGAAAGTACCGTCAGAATTAAAGGTTAATTCTCCATTTTCAACATTTTCTGTAAGTTCGGCAATCAAAGGAGACGGATAAGAATCATCAACATCATTTTCCAGAACTCCCATTCCGGTAACTGTCAAAACATTATCTTCTTCAATCTGATAAGAATCATCATAAGCAACAGGAGCGATGTTTGTGTAGTTTCCGACGAAAATTCTGGCGGAATCAGAACCGGTTGCCTGCTCGTTATCTGTTACGGTTAAATGAACCCATATATCGGTTCCTTCAGGCCATAATTGAGAATAAACGGTTTGGTTTGACAATACGGATCCGTTATAAGTCCAAAGATAATCAATTATATTACCGTCAATATCATAAGATTCTGAAGCATTTAACTCTATCAAAGCATATCCGGTATGATCAGGTTCCGAGAAGTAAAACTTATTGGAACCGGGAACTGCAACCGGAGCATCGTTTATCGGCGTAATGTTAATTTCAAAAGTATCCGAAACGGTAAGATCCTCGCCGTCAATTGCCGTAACCGTAACATCGGCAGTTCCGAAAGCATTATCAACCGACATAACGGTCATAATGTTTTCGACAATTTCAATATTTATGAGAGAAGTATCAAACTCAGCCGAATAGTTTAAAATATCATCATCAATATCAGAGAAATGATCGGAAAGATCAATTGTCGTTTCGCCAAAATCTTCTTCCTCATTAATATCTTCCATTTCACCGATAAAAACCGGAGCGTCGTTTACCGGCGTAATTTCAACTTTGAAAGTATCCGAAGCGGTAAGATCTCCGCTGTCAGTTGCCGTAACCGTAACATCGGCAGTTCCGGAAACATTATCAATCGACATAATCGTCATGGTGCTTTCGTTAAATTCTATATTTATGAGAGAAGTATCAAACTCAGCCGAATAGTTTAAAATATTATCTTCAAGATCAGAGAAATGATCGGAAAGATTTATTGCAATATCGGCAAAATCTTCTTCCGTTTGAATATCTTCTATCTCAGCGACAAGAACCGGAGCATCGTTTACCGGCGTAATGTTAATTACAAAAGTACCTGAAGCGGTAAGATCTCCGCTGTCAGTTGCCGTAACCGTAATATCGGCAGTTCCGGAAACATTATCAATCGACATAATCGTCATAATATTTTCGACAATTTCAATACTTATGAGAGAAGTATCAAACTCAGCCGAATAGTTTAAAATATCATCATCAATATCAAAGAAATAATCGAAAAGATTTATTGAAATATCCGAGAAATTTTCTTCTTCGCTGATGTTATCCATGTCATCTATAAGAACCGGAGCGTCGTTTACCGGCGTAATTGCAACTTCGAAAGTATCCGAAGCGGTAAGGTTTCCGCTGTCAGTTGCAATAATCGTAACATCGGCAGTTCCGAAAGCATTATCAATCGACATAATCGTCATAATATTTTCGACAATTTCAATACTTATGAGAGAAGTATCAAACTCAGCCGAATAGTTTAAAATATCATCTTCAAGATCAGAGAAATGATCGGAAAGGTTTATCTCTATATCGGCAAAATCTTCTTCCGCATTAATATCATCGATTTCACCGATAAGAACCGGAGCATCGTTTACCGGAGTAACCTGAAATTCGAAAGTATCCGAAGCGGTAAGGTTTCCGCTGTCAATTGCCGTAACCGTAATATCGGTTGTTCCGAAAGCATCATCGACCGGCATAATTGTCATAATATCTTCGAAAATTTCAATACTTATGAGAGAACTGTCAAATTCTGCCGAATAGGTTAAATACTCATCATCAACATCAAAGAAATAATCGGAGAGATTTATATCGGTTCCCGAGAAATTTTCTGCTTCTTTGAGGTCTTCCATTTCACTGATAAGAACCGGAGTGTCGTTTACCGGCGTAACAGTAAATTCAAATGTATCTGAAGCGGTAAGTTGATCGCTGTCAGTTGCAATAATCGTAACATCGGTTGTTCCGAAAGCATCATCTGCCGACATGATTGTCATGCTGTTTTCGATAATTTCAATACTTATGAGAGAAGTATCAAACTCAGCCGAATAGTTTAAAATATCATCTTCCGTATCAGAGAAATAATCGGAAAGATTTATTGCAATATCAGCAAAATCTTCTTCTGCTTGAATATCATCCATTTCACCGATAAGAACCGGAGCGTCGTTTACCGGATAAACTGTAAATTCGAAAGTATCCGAAGCGGTAAGATCACCGCTGTCAGTTGCGGTAACGGTAACATCGGTTGTTCCGGAAACATTATCTATAGATATAATTCTCATAATATCTTTGATGATTTGAACACTGATAAGAGAACTGTCAAATTCAGCCGAATACATTAGCATTTGATCATCAATATCATAGAAATAATCGGAAAGATTTATCGTAATATCCGAGAAATTTTCTTCTTCGCTGATATCATCCATTTCACTGATAAGAACCGGAGCATCGTTTACCGGCGTAATGTCAACTTCAAAAGTATTCGAAGCGGTAAGGTCTCCGCTGTCAGTTGCCGTAACCGTAACATCAATTGTTCCGGAAGAATCATCGACAGAAATAATTGTCATAATGTTTTCGACAATTTCAATACTTATAAGTGAACTGTCAAATTCAGCCGAATAGGTTAGATACTCATCATCAATATCATAGAAATGATCGGAAAGATTTATCGCAATATCGGCAAAATCTTCTTCTGCTTGAATATCTTCCATTTCACCGATAAGAACCGGAGCATCGTTTACGGGAGTAACGGTAACATCCAGAGAATCAGAATGCGAATTTCCTGTATTGTTTAATAAGGTAAAGGTCAAGTTTTCGGTTCCGAACCAATTTTCAGTTGCAGAAAAGACAACGTTAAATCCTTCGACTGTTGCTGTTATATGGTCCGAATTAACTGCCGTTAATATCAATTGACCAGTCCTTGTAACATCATTAATGTAAACTGCGAAGTCTAACGTATCGGATGTTTCATCTTCATTAAATGTAATATGTAAATCTCCGAAGTCAATATTCGGATCATTCTGTATGTCGCCTAATTCCAATCTGACATTTGGAATATTATTTAATATCCCTGAATGATTTCCTGAAGTCGGGGGTGATGCCGGATCGGGGTTAACATTATCGTTATAGAAATAAAGCGAACGATTGGTTTGGGTTTGAGAGCAATAAAAGTCATC